>CANJWO010000020.1 GCA_947478685.1 Chlamydiota bacterium
AATTTTACTGCGTCTGTATCCCTTGGGTTCCATTCGCTTGCATCGCTCGTGTGAAAACACACGGCCTGCTTCAGCGCCGGCTAATGCCTAATGAAACCCAAGGGCACATACTGTGTAAACTTATCAATGTAAATTTAATTCACTATAAGTCTTTTAGGGTAGGATCTAAGAAGATGTTGAGGCTTTCCGGAAGGGAAAACCTCGAAGAGTGATTTAGCGATTAGGCAAATAGAACGAAGTAAGGGCGACCTTCTGGAAGAGTGTCTAAAACTTTAGGCTCTGCACTTAGAAGTCTAGGTAAATTGATTGCTATACTGATAATGGTTGCTACAAGAATATTGATTTCTATTGCCACACCAATGAAGGGAGCAAGTACAAGTAAAGCTACATTAACAACAGTCATAACAACAACTAATTTTAGAGCAAATTTTGCAAATGGGCTAGCAGCTCCTAATACATCATCAAGTGTTGTTTCAAGATGTTTTTTTAGAATAGGGCTAACTACAGAATCAATACGAGAAGCTAGGGTGCTAGTAAGTCCGCCAAGAACTCCAATTACAGGATTAAAAGTAAGTAGAGAGCTTATGACAAATGAGACGATAAAACTTTTCTTTTCACCAGCATTTATCGGTTTTGTGAGAGTGTCGCAAAGCGATGAAGGTGTAAAAAACACGTGATCTACAGGGGAACTTCTCGAAACTGGGCTTGTCATGTAATATATCCTTTTTTAAGATTTGTTGAAGAATATATTAATAAAACAACGGTTTTTTTTCAATATTTTTCTGGTTGAATAAATTTTTCTTATTTATCTTTACATCTGTGTAATGTGAGTTATTATGAGAATAAATTGAGAGACAGATGCTTCGGAAAGTTAAGTCAGCTCATCATTCAAAGTCAATTTTGTTTCATCTCTTTTCCTTGCATAGAAGTGAGGCTAAACCGGGTATTCCCGAGTCTGTTAAAAGTGGCCTTGTTCGAGTTGCTTCAGTGCCAATTGATCAGCTTTTAAAAGAGTTGTGTTCCAGTAGAGTGGGTATAAGTAAAAAGAGTGCAAACAAACGTATTAAGAAGGAGGGGTTCAACCAAATCATTTCAGAAAGACCGCCTACTTGGTATGAGGTCCTTTTTCATAATTTGACGAATCCGTTTGTTGTCCTGCTGTTGGGTTTAAGTTTCCTATCGTGGCTCTTAGGTAATATTCCAGGGGTCATTATTATTTTAGTGATGGTTTTTTTAGGTGTTACCATTCGATTTACGCAGGAGTTTCGATCTAATTTGGCTGCGGCAAAATTGAAGGCGCTAGTCAGCACAAAAACAACGGTGATTCGAGGTCTTGAGGAAAATGATCGTGAAGAGATCTCGTTTAAGTATTTAGTTCCAGGAGATGTGATCTTTTTATCAGCAGGAGATATGATTCCGGCCGATGTGAGGGTCTTTTCTGCTCACGATCTATTTATAAGTCAGTCGTCCTTAACAGGGGAGTCGAGACCTGTAGAAAAATATGATGTGGGGCCTTTGGAAATTAAGGATGACTCTACCCTTGAATTACGAAACATCTGTTTTATGGGGACAAACGTTGTTAGTGGAATTGGAAAAGCGGTAGTTGTTGCTACAGGAAGCCGAACCTATTTTGGATCGATTGCCCATGCAATTACTGCTAAAAGACCTGAGACCAGTTTTGATATTGGAATCAACAAAGTGAGCCTTCTTCTTGCTCGCTTGATGCTTGCAATGATTCCCGTTGTATTTATTATTAATGGCTTTGGAAAAGGGGATTGGTTTCAGTCACTTCTTTTTGCCCTTTCAGTAGCAGTAGGTCTTACGCCCGAGATGCTCCCAATGATTGTGACGAGCAATCTAGCTAAAGGGGCTATCAATATGGCCAAGGAAAAGGTGATTGTAAAGCAACTCAATAGTATCCAAAATTTTGGTGCTATGAATGTTCTTTGTACTGATAAAACAGGGACATTGACAGAAGACAGGGTAGTTCTTCAACAGTATCTTAATCCAGAAGGGAAAGAAGATAAGGGAGTTCTCTATTTTGCCTATTATAACAGTTATTTTCAGACCGGTCTTAAAAATCTCTTAGATAGAGCTATTTTAGAGCATAAAGAGTGTGGAGATGGTTTGGCAAAAATGGAAAAGGCAGATGAAATCCCGTTTGATTTTCAGCGAAAGAGGATGTCTGTTGTGATCAATGAAGGAGGGGAAAAAAGGTGGCTGATTTGTAAAGGCTCTTTTGAAGCGATTCTCTCAGTTTCTAAGGAAGTAAATTCAAATGTACAAGCTTTGTATGACGATCTAGCTAAACAAGGACATAGGGTTTTAGGGTTAGCAAGGAAAGGACTGCCTTTCGATGATAGAAGCGTCTATCATCCAGAGGATGAAAAAGATCTCACTTTTCTGGGTTTTTTAGTCTTTCTTGATCCCCCAAAAGCATCAGCATTCGAGGCAATTAAAGCGCTTCAGAAGTCGGGAATTACTGTTAAAGTGATCACGGGAGATGACCGTTATGTTACAGAAAAAGTTTGTGAGTGGGTCGGATTAGAGGTTGCTGGGGTAATCACCGGTCATGATTTAGAGTTAATGAAGCCGGATGAGAAAAGAGATAGAATCGGTAACGCCACAATTTTTGCTAAAATTAGCCCTTTGCAGAAAGCAGAGATCATTAGAGAGTTAAAAGCTGCAGGTCATACGGTCGGCTTTATAGGAGATGGGATTAATGATGCTCCTGCTCTCAGAGAAGCTGATATTGGAATATCAGTCGACAGCGCTGTCGACATTGCTAAAGAGTCATCCGATATCATTATGCTCGAAAAAAGCCTTCTATTCTTGGGGCTTGGAGCTCTTGAGGGAAGACGGACGTTTGCTAACATCTTGAAATATATCAAGATGGCAATTAGTTCCAATTTTGGTAACGTCTTTAGTATTCTTGGAGCAAGCCTCTTCCTCCCTTTCCTCCCCATGCTGCCCCTCCAACTTCTTTTGCAAAACCTTCTCTACGATTTCTCACAAGTGGCAATTCCCTTTGATAATGTCGATTCTGATTATCTGTTAAAACCCCGCCAGTGGAATAGCTCCGGCATAACAAGATTCATGCTCTACATTGGGCCCATTAGCTCTATCTTTGATTACATCACTTTTGGCACACTCTGGTTTGTCTTTGGAGCAAGTACTATCGGTACACAGGCCCTCTTTCAATCGGGCTGGTTTATGGAAGGGCTTTTCTCACAAACTCTGATCGTACATATGATCCGAACATCAAAAATCCCCTTCATTCAAAGTCGTCCATCAGCAGCCCTCTTCCTCTCCACATTTGCTATCATTATTATTGGGCTTTCCATCCCTTATACCTTCTTCGGGAAGCTAGTCGGTATGGTAGGGCCGCCACCCGCCTATTTCCTCTACCTCTTCCCCATAGTCTTTGCCTACTGTCTCTTCACTCAAGGGGTCAAATACTACTACATCCACAGGTTCAAAGCGTGGCTCTAAGAAGCCATTAATTTGGGGAATTTGGCGTCAGGCTTGGGCTCTTCTTGTTCACGTATCTTTTTCTTGACAAAATTTTAATATATGTAATGTTTCTTATTTTAATTTAACGAGGACAAGGAAATGACTAGTTGGGCTAATGTAGAATTTTCATCATTAAATCTTCATGACTGATGAGGGTCAGTGCTGTGATGAGTGATGAGGGTCAGTGATGAGGGTCAGTGCTGCAAAACTGCAAGATTATGCTCTTTTTTCTTCATGAGTAGAGGATAATCAGGCAAGTTATAATTTTAAAAAATGTTGCCTAAATAATTGCTGAGTATCTTTCACCTTGCAGTTTTGCAGCTCTGACCCTATAGCTCCTGACCGTTTTTATGGGGGGGTTTGGTTTTTGATTGGTTAGGAATATAACAATTATATATAATATAGGTGATTGAAAATAAGATCATAAGGAGATATTTTAATGTCAGTAACACCAAAAAGTGGATGTGTAGCTAGTTATACTAATTATGTCGAAGCAGGACTCGCAAGAGCTAATAGCCAGGAAAATTTTTTTGGGATTGATATGAATCTCGCTCTTCATAGAAATCCGATGAAGTATACTAGTGAACATTTTTTTAAAGCGGCCGGTCAACATATTATTTCCCCATTTTATTCAGCTATAGCAGTAGTGAAACATGTAGTGAAATTAATTTTTGACACTGTCTACTCTATACCTAAAGGGCTGATTGTGGGTACCTTTTTTAAGGGTAAAAAATTTACTACAGAGGTTGGAGAAGCTTTTGGCAAAGTCGGTAAAGATATTGAATCTATTGGTAGAAATGCGACTGCTATGGTTCCAATAGCTGGGCCTTATCTTTTAGATGTTTATGCTGCGGCTATAGCTAAGCTGACAGGTGAAAAATTAGGTGCAAGATTAGGTTCTGCGCCTTCTGCTCCCGTGCCTAGAAGACCACTTGTCGTGCAAGCTGCTGATCAAAAGTCTATTTCGGTGGTTCCAATAGATCCCTATAGAATGCCGATAGCGGTATCTGGTGACATATTAACTCGGATTGGATGCGATAGGACACGGTTGTGTGAACAACTTGGTAGATTTGCAAATGATGATATTAATGTGGGTCTAAGAATTATTAAAAAGTTAGAAGCTAAAATAGTGGAACTATCTAAGGATGAGGAAGATATACTTATTAGAGCAAAGGCACAATTTATTTATTTGGCTCAAAACCGAGTGGAAATTGGTAGATCTTTAGAGGAACAACTACAGTTTTCTTTAGAAGTGGTAAAAACTCTTTATTTGGTTCAGCCTATGAATGAAAGGATTTTCTTTCCTGCTGATATGGAAGCTGATATGATCTGTTATTCAGACCGAGTTAGGAAGCTTACTCAATTGATAGATAGTATAAATTCTCATGGGTGCACCATTGATGATTTTATAGAGTTTTATTTGGTCCAAATTGAAGATAAGATAAATGAAGCAGAGGGGTATACTGGTCCGTGTGATCCATCTAAAGTTCATAAGGGTACTTTAGATTGTGCTCGCTTTGCCATTAGTCAGTTAAATGATAGTGGGATTGATCTTGCTAAATTAGCGAAGCACCAATTATATGGTGTCTGTTTGGAGAGAATGGGAAGATATAATAGTATTCAGTAGATTTTAAGAGTTAATATAGTCTTTTTGGGCTTCCATTTGTAGTAAATGGAGGCCCAATTTTTTTCCAAGAGCCCTGTTTTTACTAAGCATCCTTTGGGATGGCTCTAGATTTTAATAAAAAAATCGATATAAAAAGTTATTGTGGATCCAACAGCTAGAATCAGAAATTTCTATTTAAGCGCAGTAAGGCAGGTAGCTGTTACGAGGGGGTTGTCTGAATCGCGCATCTCTAAAATAGCGCAAATCCTTATAAGTAAATGGAATAAAGATAAATTAGAGTCGTTTAGACGGCAAGAGTCTTTGGATTCTAGGCAGTTAGAGTTTTTTCCATCTTTCGAATCTAAACGGCGCGAAGCTGGGTTAAACAGAAAATCTGCTGAACAGGTTGTCTCTCAGGCTATTTTGGATGTAGAGGAGATAGTAAGGGGAATAAGGAAGAAGGGTACTTCTCCCGATCTTGTCTCTTCGAGTTGTATTGATTCTGAGTCCGTTACAGCTGTCGCAGAAGGGGCTTTCGTTGAGCTTGAAGAGGTGGCTGCGGCAAGTTGCAGTGAGATCACCTTTGCAGATAGAGATCCGATGGCAGAGCTTCTTGTAGTCTATCCATGGAGGGAGAGGATTGTTAGACTTCCAGAGCCAGCTTCTGAGAAATATTTTTCTAATTTATTTAGAGGCACTGCTTTAGGGATTATAATAGGTGATAGGGTTGCTTTAGATTCTAGTTTTGAAGCGGCTTCATCTAAATTAGTTTCAGAGCTCCTTTCCGGATTATTAGAGTGTTATATCAGTTCTTTCAAAGATTCTAAACCAAGAGCATGCGCTCAAGCTAAGAGAGCAATTGAGCTCCTAAGAAAAAGTATTGCTCCAGAAGGACTTTCTATAAAAGAGAGGGCTCAATTTTATGCAGGTAGATTAAGAGATCTTCAAATTGGGGAGAAATTATTGATACCAGCCGGGTTTGTTATGCATTCGGTAAGGATTGAGATTCTTTGCGTAAAAGTGATTAGCGGTGAGCCCTACTATGATCTCCATATTTATGATGCTGAAGGGGATCTTGTGAATTATTCAGGGGTGAGTACAGGTGAATTGGACAAAAAAATTACGCGGCTGAATTTTAAGGAAATTCCTCAAAGGTTACTTTTAATGGGTGAAGGGGGAAGGGCCTGGCTTGAATTGGTGATGGGGGTCACACAGAATCAGAGCGCTATTGATAAGTCGAGCTCGATGATCTCGGGATTATTTGCCCATTTTGAAAAGCCAAGTTCACGCGATCCCGGAGCATATGAGCTATTTTATCGAGTTCAACAATCGGGTACTTGTAGTTGGCGCTCGTTACTTGCATGGTTTCACTATCAATTGGATCCGGAAGCGTATAAGTGTGTGACAACTTGGATTGGTATGCAAACTCTTGCAAGAAGTGCGGAAAATATTTTTTCTGCTACGGAGTATTCGTCTGGAGAATTTCGAATGCTTCAGATTTGTGCAAGAGAGATGCAGCTTCATAGCGTTCTTCGACTTGAAAAGCATAGGCATGCAGTTGAATTTGATGAGGCTATGGCCGTATCTTATCAAATTAGTAGAGAGTGTGAGGTTAGGGCAGTTAGAGTCACTGAGGTGTCGCCGATTGCGGACCGAATACGACTTGATGCTATTGAATCTGGGGTAAATGAAGATGTATATTGGTCTATTTCCCAAAAAAGTCCTTTGAGGGGAAAGATCTTTGTTCCCGATCCGGAATCTATAGATGTAGAAATATTTGCCCCTTTTTCAGGTGATTTGCATGAAAGATTGAAGAGTATTAGTGAGAAATCTGATCTTCACACTGAAAGTTATAGGGAGTTATTAGCAAATTGGATCTTATATTTACCACCGCTTAGTCAGATTGATAGGGGGGATATTTGGGGGGATATTGTAAATATTTCTAATCTACCGATACTTTTTCAATTACAAAAAATCCTTGGAGGGAGTGACAATCCTCGAGATAAATTGGCTCTTTTTAAACTACTAGCAATTACCCATTATATAGCATGTGCAATTAGTGAAACTACAGATGGGGGGCTTTTAAAACAGCAGAAGTTACAAAATTTTATACGAAGGTGGTTGCAAGATCGCTTTATGATTTTTACTGAAAATTTAGATGTAGCCGTAATTAGTGACCTTTCTTACTATTTTGCTCCCTACGTTTCTGATGTAGAAAGTCTAACATTGGTCCCTCTTCCTAGTAGGTATAATCTTGATTATTTAGGATCGACTCATGAGCAAGCAATTGTGAGATGGGCGTATGCATGGCTCGGGAATTTGCCTGAAGAAGAGCTTGTAAAAATGGGGGGAATAGGGGGAAATGTCCATCTTGCTATTTTTAAATTTTTTTCTATGGATTTATCGAGCCTTTCAATTGATCATCCAGCTTATGTCCCGTTTATATTGATTCACTCGATTTGCTTAGGATTAGAAGGGGTCTATTTTGATTCTGATCCAGAAATTGGAGAGGAGCCAAAGGAACATTCAATCGCAGCTATAATGCATAAAGTAAAGAGAAAGCCTAAACGAAAAAAACGGGGGAGACAGGGCAGAAAGCAGTTGGATAGACTATTTGATTGCGTGGGAGTTCCGGTTGAATTATACGTCTATTTTAAGGTTCGTGGTGTAAATCTAAGGGATCCAAAATTTGCTAATCCTCCGAGTAGAAAACTTCATTTGCAGGATGATGATTTTTCTAGAATTGTGAGATTTAATAAGAGTTTTGATCTTTGCTTGATCCCATCTGAAGAGGAGGCTATTCTTGAGGTCTCTATTACGGAGGGGTTGGATGAGAATCTTCAGAGAGCTTTAACATATTGTCAATCGCAGCCGCATCAAGCACCTGCCTATTTGATTCACAATTTTTGGGAAGATTTGGAGAAATTGAGTGATCCTAAAATAAGTGCTCTTTTGACCCTGGCCATGCTTAAAACGGTCTATTTGCCAGATGGATCTTGCTATATTCCGTTTAGAGAAGCCCTTTTACAGGGATCATTTAGAACTCAATTTTCTCACTTTATCAACCAGGCTATTCTCCATTTTAATGAACTTTCTGTCGGAGGAATGATAGATCATAGCGCTTGTATGTCTTTAGCGCGCGTAGCTCTAATCGGACGTTCGTTATATAAAGAAGCTACAGGGGAAGATCTCTTTCTGGATGGGTTTGAAGAAGTTCTTAAATATATTGGGCTGGAGCTTTCTTCGCGGAATAGCACTATTCTTGATCAAAAGATGCATCAAATGTTATCTCTTTACTATCATTGCATTTCAGATGATGGGAGTGAAATTTCAGCTCAAAATATTTGTATATCTTGGCTAAGATATAAATCTCTAAACGAGAAGGGACTTGAGGAGGCGGGAGTCGGTTGGTTTCAGCAAATTGCAGAGGGTCTCTATTATCAAAAAATTGTTTATTTAAGGGGAGTTCTTTCAAATGTGGGTATTCACACGATTGTAAAAGAGTCATTCGGTGATAGTGTCAAAGATATGTCAGAAGGGGATTTATGGAAGAATATAGCTGGAATACCTACCTGTCTGCAACTTTCCATTTCTGAAGATTCATATTACAGAATTGATTTACTGACAGGTTCATTAGTAACTGAACATGGGATTCAAGTTAGTGGGGAAGTGCCTGATTGGGCATCATATGATTCATTCACAAAAAGATTTCCAGAGGCTCACTTGTTTCGAATCAAAGGGGCATACGTCTTTTTTTTCCAAGGAGAGACCGAGTTTAAGGCTCTTTTTGATTGCCCAGCTGAGAATATATGGAGTGATTCATTAGAGATAAATAGAAGCGGTGTTTGGATGGCGTTTGTTGATTGTAGTGAATTATTTAAGTTAATGCCTGTTAGTTTAGCTTTAAGATATCTCTATTTTTTTGATAAAAGTTCAGGGCTAATTCGAGGGCTAAGCCGTGAGGATTTTTCCGAATGTGCTTTAGTCTCTAGAGACAATGTTCATGATATAGTTCACCATTCAGTTGTTAGAAAGATAAAGGAGTCCGATCCCCTTTTTAGGGGAATCTTGAAAACTAGTGAAGTCGAAATACATGAGAGCCAAATAAAAGGGGGACAAATTATTTGCAGAGCCCCCTCTTTGCGCATCTTTGGAGGAGATGAGCTGAGTATGATTTTTGATCCGATTAAGAGGGGGTGGCAACATTCACTTTATCCGGGGTATTATTTAGAGTCTGCGGAAAGTGAGGTCTCTCCATTTGGGACAATTTCCGAATATATCTCATTTCGACATCAAGATGGGAGTTTGATTTATTACCTTCCTGTAACAGAGTGGCGTACACCTAGAAATGCATCGCCTCTTGTCACAAAACTTGTGCCACAATTTCCAAAGAGAGATTTGATCTCGTCATTAGATGGTAGCCTCTATTTGATGGGATATAGAGATGGAGGTAGTAAAAAGATTCAGGCCTCATCTGTAGAAGCTAGCGTATATCTTGCTATTATTTGGTTGATGCAAAAAAGGGTAGATCTTTTTATGTGCGAATTGCAAAAAATTGATAGATTGACCCTTTTGCAATCTCCAGTTTGTGAAGAACTCTCCTCTTATGCTGCCCAGTTTTTTGAAGCAAATCCGGAAGTTTCGGAGACACATTTGGCCTGTTTGGTCCATTTAATAGTGCTTATTAGGCCATTTCTTATAAAAAAAAATAAGGAGTGGATAGAAAAAGTTTTTATCCGATATCTTTTGAACTTTTCAAGGGTACCTAAAGAGCTTAGATTATCTCCAGATGTTGAAGAGAGGCTTGTAACTGATCTCGGTTTAGATTGGCGTCTAGAAGAGCTTCGGACAAGAGATGCCAAATATAAGAAAACAGTCACCAAATCAATTGTGAATATACAGAGGGTGCCATTACCGGATTTAGATCATCTTACTGTGGAAGCAAATCAGATGAGGGAAAGATCTGAACCGCGAAAGGAAGGCTTTCCACAAGATATGGCGGAGCTTCTGCCTGCCGATGTCTCTATTCTTACCCATGTTAAAAGTAATTTGATTGAATATGCCCTTTCACTGTCAACTTGGGAAGAGTCGGATCACTTAGATTTTTATATAAAAACACAACTGAAGCTCACTTATTTAAAAAAAAGTGGAATAGCAGGCATAAAAGAGAGGCGGATAGCTTTTTTATTATTACTTAAAGCTGTTCATCACATAAGAAAGTGTGACTTAACCGGAGAGACCTCCAAGATAGATCGGAGAATTTATGGTAATTTTATGAGACATATTCCTTATTTGATGGGAAAGATAAAATTTAGCGGCAATCTCATAGAACATAAAAAAAGAATTTTAGAAGATTTTCAGAATTTAGTAAAGAATGCAGCACCTCTTATCCCTTATGTGGAGCTTCTTGAGTCAAATACAAGTATAGATAGCGAGAAAATGGTTCCTGCTACGCGGTTAAATGTTTTTTCTACCTATAAACCTCCATCAATTAGATTGCCACATCCTGCTCGATTGATAAAATGCCGTATTCCTTCTGCAGAGATGCTGGGATGGTTTAAGATCGAGGCTTTTCCTTTTAGAGAAATAGCTCCACCTGAAAAAATTTCGGATCCTGTTTTTTTAGAAGATATTATGGAAGGTCAAAGGAGATTACAGGAGAGAAGATTAGTTGTAACCTGCCCAGAAACAGATGAAAAAATGGAAGAAGTGAGCTTAGAAATTCTTGCTCTAAGAAAGGAGACAGACTATGCGGAATCTAGGATTTGTGAGCTTTTAAATGTTGTCAGACGTTTGGATGCCGTATCTATATTGACAAAGAGAGATACGGGAATAGAAAAAAAACTCGATATAAGGGATGCAGTCTACCTATTTTTACGTGGATCACCACAACTTTTTCATGAGGCTAACAGTGCTTTAACTGAAGGGGATGTTTTTTTGCTTTTAAAAGAGATAAGGGAATATTTGGTCTTAAAAACAGAGGAGGAGCACCTCTATCGGATTTCGGCTCTGTATGAAAAGTGTAAAACAGAACCGAGCATGGCAGCGAGTGAGAAGTTATATCAAGTCCTAGCAAGTGATCGAGAGTATTTTCAAGAGAGAGAGCCCTATTTATTAGTTTTTGAATATGCGATAGGGATCCGCTTGAGACCTCTCCAAGTAAAATTAATTAGGCGTATGTTAGAGGGGGATGTAAGTTCCTATAATAGGGTAGTGAGTCAATTTATGATGGCTGGAGGAAAGACATCGGTGTTGGCAATTATCCTTTTGGCTATGGCTGCAGATAAAGGGGGATTTGGGATTTATGTTACACCGAGATCTCAAATGCCTATGGCAGGAAAAACGATAAGTGGGTTTCTAAAAAAAGCATTTAATAAAGAGTTATATGTTTTAGATGTTCATTCAGAAACTTTAACTGATGAATCTGTAGCTGAATTGTTATCCGAATTAACGGCTGTTGCGGGGCTCGGATATTCTGTCATTACTTGTCCGGAAAGTCTTCAATTTCTTGAATTGGAATTTTTATCTAGGCTACAACACCTTAATTTAAAATCTTCTATCGAAGATATGCGATTGGTTAGTTCACTTGGGAGAATTTGCCATCTAATTCGGACAAAAGGGCATGCTATCATTGACGAATGTCATCTTGTATTAGATACACATAGAGAGGTCAATCTTCCGAGTGGGGCCGTATTTTGCCTAAGTTCGGATCGCGCTGCTATTATTAAAAAAATTTACGAGATCATCTGCTCAAAAGATAGTGTAATTGGAATTGTCAGAAATTGTCAGACTGATATGAATATGGGGGCCTTTAAAGAGATAATTATGCCCGAGATTGCAGAGGTACTTTTTTTGTATTTTAATGTCCCAGAGCTAAATAGAGAAGAGTTTGTCAATTATTTATCCAATCGAATTAAAAAACCACTTTCCCCGGCTCAAATTAAATTCATGAGCGATTTTAAAAATTTGCAGGTGATTGACCTTGAGAAAGCGGAATTGATTGCTCTTGCAAAACATATTCTTTCTGATGTGTTGCCGGTTGTTTTAACGAAGAGTTATAATAAAGATTATGGGCGGACAAAGGATCCTGCATCCTTTAAAGATGTCCCTTATGAAGATATTGACACCCCTTCAACGAATGAATTTGGATATCACATTACAACTGCATGTTACCATATGGCAACAGCTATTCAAGGGGAGACTACAAAAGAACAGATAGCAACGTTTGCGAAGGTAATGAGAGAAAAGGCTATTGATGAGGCTGAAGCTAGAGGTTGTGGGGTGAGTGAGACTGTCGCAGCGGATGAATTCTATCGAATCACAGGTGTTCCATTAGAGAGGATAAATGAGCCCGAATCATTAATCAGAGCTTTTGAAAAGCTACAGACAGAAAGGTCGACTCTTAACTTTGAGAATATACTCGATATGGAAGAAATAATGGTTCAATTGGTTGTCTCTTACTATAGCTATCGCCTAACTAGTGGGCCTCACGATCTTTTAGGTATGTTTGCATCTTCTAGGATGTATTCTGGGACACCAATGCCTGAGACAATTTTGACAAATATTAAGGCTCAGTACGTTCCTGAGTTTGGTGGATTAGGACAGGTTACAGCCTCTTTATTAAGTAGATCAATACCGGAAGATGCACATATTCAGGTTGTTGATCGGGTTAGTCCTGCTACAGTGCTTAAAACAGTTCTGGCTAAAGGCAAGCCTGTTTCTGCATTACTTGATGCAAGTGGAATGTTTAAAGATTTAGACAATTATGCCGTAGCTTTAGAGATTAGGGAGTTATTTAGAAGGAGCAATCCTAAAGGATATAAAGGGGTTCTTTTTTATACAAGGCCACAAGTACGGTTGGAAGAGAAAATTCTAAAGCCTGAAAGGAGATCGTCAAAAAAAATAGGGGAAGATGCTCTGGCTCCACCGGATTTACTAGCATTTTTGCCATTAGAGGGGGGGGAGATAATCTATCTTAATGGAACAGATCTTGCCTCATTAAAAGAGAAGGAGCTTCTTCCAGAAGAGTGTTTTGTATTTTTAGATAAGAGACACACAACTGGAACAGATCTTGTAATGCCACCTGATGCCGTTGGGGCTATAATGGTTGATGACGTCCTTTCTTACCCTGATTTTGTTCAGTCTATTATGAGACTGCGGCAATATCTATCAACACAAGATGTTGAGATTGTCCTCTCGAGAAAAACCTTGGAAAAGATTGGTATGGAGAGACCACCTACCATGGCTCAAGTGATAGCCCTTGCATGGGAAGCAGATCAAGTAAAAAAACGAGCTGTTGTATATCCATCTTACTGTCAAATGGTTGATCAAGTCGCTCGAAATCAAGCTGTTGAGATGCTTATTGATCTTGCTGTTGAGCCGGATGTAAATCTCTTTAGAGCTTCTGCTCTATTTAAAGTTTTTAGACCTCTTATTACCTATGAGACTGTTGATGATCCGATCAAAATGTTTGGAGATATTCAGGAACCAAGTGTGACAACGGCTTTACTCACAAAGCGGTTTATTGAAAGGCAAGACTTGTATTTAAGTGTGGTGAATACCCCTGCGAAAAGACAATTTTTTAAGGATAGGTTAAAATTGATTCTTGAAGGGGCTGAAGAATCTCCTCTTTTGGAAAGAAAGCAAATGGTGGTTGTAAATTCCATAGAGCAGACTATGCAGCAATCGATGCAACAAACATTGACAATAGAACGTGAACAAGAATTTGAGAGGGATTTTAACCAAATTAGTAGTCTTAAAGGTGGAAGACCATTTAGGCAGACTCCATGGACAGAGCGAATTGTTACAGAAGTGCTTAAGGGAATTCGAGAAGGGGGAGCCAGTGATTTTTTCAAACCGATCAGCCAATTTTATATTGATCCATTTATAGAACAAATTGGAACTTTCGAGAGTTTTAGAGGGGTGATAGACGGAGAGATTTTAGCGACAGAAAATTTTGCAAAGGTGATGCAAAATCAATTACCGCTATTTCATAAACAATCTAAATGGATCACAACTGCATTATTGATCGCATGCCCTTCAGGATTATATAAAACTTTATTGATTAGTGAAGATGAGGCTAATTTTTGGTCAAATTATTTAAATAGCCATGATTGCAAAGGTGTTTGGTTGATTGATAAAAATGGATTGAGTTTTGCAGACAAACTTGTTTCAGGTAGATTACAAAGTGACCCGGAATTAAATAGGAATTTAAGAAATCCACAGGTAGAGCGGCTCCTTATTCAGATGAATGCACTTGCCGGGAATGTCTCATTTCTTGTGGCGCATGAAGAGGCTGCCAAGGCTTGGTTGAGTATAGATCGAAATGCAAAAATAAAGCTCATTAAATATGCTGTTTTGAGTCATAACAGAATGTCTCAACAAGACCTATTTAGAACAGATCCGCTATTTAAAAAAGATCAAAAAGTGGCCCTACAAAAAAGAGCGTTCAAGGTAAGAGAGAATAGAGCCGCAATAATTCAAGGATTGCCGCCAGAAGAGATAGCAAGCCTTTTACCAGAATATGTTCATTTGCTTGATATTGATCAAGTTCAGTATCTTAAGACCCCTGAGCAAATAGCAAAACTTACCCCCTCACTTTTCTTAGGGCTAAAAGCATTGCAAGTAAACTTAATCGACCCAGATCAGGTAAAACTCCTTACTAAGAAAGATATGATTCAAGCGATTGAGAGGCTTGATTTATTATATAATCTTAATACAAGTCAGTTAGAACATTTAACTTATGAACAAATAAATATTGTGTCAGATCATCCAGAAATAATTGGTAAATTTGGAATAGCTGCTGCGAAAAAACTTGAGGCCAATTCGCCAAATAGGGTCTCCCATCTCTCTTTAAGGATGTCAATTGAATCGCTCCAAGATCCGCTCGCGATTAATCAATTAATTCCGGAACAGTTTCAGTCACTTACAACCGAACAAAAAAAATGTTTAAAAAACCCTGCTTTAATCAGAAACATTCATGACGCAGAAGGGATTAATGGACTCGATTTAGTTGAAGTATATGAGATGCTGCTCCCCGACCAAATGGAATTGATTTCGGACGATAACTATATAAAAATGGTCCAAGAAATCAGTGATCTTGAGATTTTGAAAAAAATCACAAAGAGTGCTCGATTTAAGAGAATACGACTTCCGACCGAAATTCTAGAAACTCTAAGTAATCAAATGCTATATTGCTTAACAGAAGAGCATAAGAGATTTGTAGACAATCCTGACTTTTTAGCACTCTCAAAAGCTAAATTTCTTTCGATGACAGATACGGTGCTTGTAAAAGTGTCAAAAGAGAAGATAGTAGAGATTGTCCAATCTTTAAAACCTATTGAGATTCACTCAATACGACAACTTATATTCTTGTGGGCATTGACACTAGATCAATGTCTATTATTACCAATTGGTGTACAAAAATATTTGAATGTCAAACAGTACAAATTAATTTCAAAAAAGCATATAGCTTTAATTCCCCATATTCCGCGTGATAAATTAAGACATACAATAATGTCGAGAATTGATTGCGGTGAATATTGGCTGCTTAACTATATGACAGATAGTCAATTTTTATATATAGAGAAAAGATTTTTACAATATATATCGATAAAGCGACGAGCAGAAATTGAGCAAGCCGAATTAGTTGATATCATTAAGGATGTAGTTTTTAAGCGTTTCAGTGATGAGGAACTTCTATCTCAAGTGGATGAAAATATAAGCGAATTAGACCCTCAAAGGATTAACGCAATTAATAATTCTGAACTGGTTCGAAGATTAGATATAGACCAGTGTATGTTTTTAAAAGATGAGTTGGTATCTGAACTAAGCACCGAGCAGGTTTACCAAATTCGAGCACGACATGCAAAGCTGATACCCCATCTTTCAGACATAAGGCCTTTGCTGATTAGCATAATTAGCAAAGGTCAGCTTTGGCCGCTTAACTGTTTTACTGATAAGCAGCTCTTATTAATAAAAGATCAAATTTGTTTGAGCGATGCATCAGAAATGCGTACTGCAGCTGTTAAAGATCCTGAATTAATGCTGATTTTTATTAATTGTAATAAATTTATTTCTGATGAGCAACTGCTTTCTATATCTGATGATGCTTTAAGGGAATTGCCGCCTAATAGGATTTATGAGATCATAAATCCTGAATTAATACATAGATTATCTCTTGATCAATGTATGCATTTGCGCGAGGATAGGATCAAGGAATTGAGCCAAGGGCAGATCTTTCAGATCATGGAAAGGCATGCAAAATTAATCCCCTATATTTCAATGGTTGGTGTGTATATTCAGCACATAATAAGCAACTCCAATTATTGGGCATTAGATGCATTAAGTGACAAGCAATTGCTTATTGTAAAAATAAGAATAGATTGGTTAGGGGAGTTATCCCCTGAGCGTTGTGCTGCCGTCAAAGATCTTGAACTAATCGACATTCTTAGGAGTATAGGAAAGCTTCCTTAAATTTGAGGTAAGCTTTTTGCCAAAGAGATTGATAGCGAGGCCTGAAATGACGAGGAGGGCTGCTAGAATTTTCCACCATTCGAGAGGTTCATTTAGGACGATGACAGAGCTTAGAATTGCAACAATTGGGATAAGAATTGTGAAGGAGCTGATTGTGGCTAGAGGCATATGGTGGATAAGGTAGCTCCAAAGGCCATAGCCAAGAAGAGTTGAAAAGTAGGTGATATAGAGTGTGGCTCCGGCAGCAGTCAGGCTTAGGTTTGAGAGAGTTAATAGAATTGTATCATAGCCCTCAAATAAAATTGAGAGAAGTAGTAGTGGAGGCCATGCAATAAAGCTGCTCCAAATTACAAGAGATAGGGTATTTACCTTTCCCATTTTTTTAGAAAGGAGATTGCCCGCACTCCAAAAAAAAGCTGCCCCAACAAGGCAGAAGAAACCTTCTATAGAGACAGTCCCTTCTACATGCATAGCAACAACCAGAAGCCCTATAAAAGAGATTAGACATCCGATAAATTGCCAGCGGTGGGGTGTCTCATTAAAGAAAATGGCTCCTAGTAGAATTGAAAAAAAAATTTGCACTTGGGTAATCAATGAGGCTAGACCTGGAGCCACCCCAAGTCCTATTCCAATAAAGAGCAGGCTGAATTGTAATGCAAACATCACAAGGCCATAGATAACGACCTTTCGAAAGGGTATATTTGGCCTCTTAATAAAAAAGATCGCAGGAATGCTTGTCAAAAAAAATCTAGCAAAAACCAAAAGAAGGGGGGGGATGCCATTTAAACCAACCCTGATAGCAACAAAATTAAATCCCCAGATGCAGACAACGACCAGTGCTAAAACAAAATGTAGGGGATTCATATTGTGACTCTATCAGAAAATAGGATTACTTAAAAGAAAGAGGGGGGAATCTCTCTTGGAACCATTTAATAGAGGCTCCAAAATCTTTCATGTGCTTTTCGTACAACAAGGAGCTTTTTTTACTCTCTAGTGCCGGTTTCTCTGGTAAGGATTCTCCTTGAGAAAATGCAGCAACTGAGACGGGGCTTACTTGACCAAGAACACTATCGGGCAGTTTATTTGAAAATGAGATTGAGGGAAGTGTATCTATAGCTAAAGAAGTAACCTGCTCTTCTGCAGAAAGAGGTCTCTGTTTTTTCAGATTTTTCTGATTTTTCTGTTTAGAAGAATTGAGGTCGGTTTTATTGTAATCTCGCTTTGGTGCAACTGAGTCCATATTTATGCCTTTTTTTAAAAACTTTTGCCAATTATTATATTGAATCATAACAATAATTTATAACTAAAAGAATTTTTACAACTATTGAAGAGAAAGATATATTTCATTATAGTTGGCATAAAAATTTTAGGTAATCGATGAGAGATCTCTACCCCCCAATTGAGCCGAAACGAATCGGCTATTTAGAGGTTGATGGCCATGAGATCTATTTTGAAGAGAGTGGGAATTTGAAGGGAAATCCGGTAATTTTTCTTCATGGGGGGCCAGGGTCTGGAACAGATCCAAAGCATAGACGTTTTTTTGACCCAGAGAAATACCGCATTATACTGATGGATCAGAGGGGATGTGGAAAGAGCAGACCCCATGCAAGTCTTGAGAAGAATACGACATGGGATTTAGTGAATGATATTGAGAGCTTAAGAGAAAATCTAGGTATCGATAGATGGGTTGTTTTCGGAGGATCTTGGGGAAGTACACTAGCCCTAGCTTATGCCGAGAGTCATCCAAAAAATGTTAAGGGATTGATTTTAAGGGGGATTTTCCTCTGCCGCGAGGAGGAGCTAAACTGGTTTTTTAAATCGGGGGCTAATCTTCTATTTCCTGAAGAGTGGGAAAAGTTTATAGCACCAATATCACCAGAAGAGCGAGGTGATATGATCGAAGCTTATTACAAAAAACTTATGTCAAATGATCGTAAACAAGCAGCTTACGCTTGGTCTAGGTGGGAAGGGATGACAGTCCGGCTAGAGGTCGACCCTGAATTCCTTAATTACTTCACAGAAGATATTCATGCGGATGCTGTTGCCAGAATTGAATGCCACTACTTTAAGAATAAGGCCTTCTTTAAAACAGACAACTGGCTGATTGAACAGGCTCATCATATTAAAAACATTCCAACCACTATTATTCATGGGCGCTATGACATTATTTGCCCCGTTAAAAATGCCTGGGACCTTTCAAAGGCGCTCCCAAACGCCAAACTTGAAATCATCTCAAATGCTGGCCATTCAGCAAGTGAACCCGGCATTCTAGATGCCCTCATTCGTGCCTCCGATGAATTTTCTAACTTGAAATAAGAAACAAAAAAGATTTTTTCACCACAGAGAGCACAGAGGACACAGAGGCGCTGCGCTCAAAAAAACTTTCTATTTTTTCTCTGTGCTCTCTGTGTCCTCTGTGGTAAAAATTTTTTCTTTGTTTTGAGTATAAGTATGTTGCAGTAAAAGTCTTGTAATAGCTCTTTATAAAATCCTAAAGCCCTAGTCTGTGATCTCTGTGGTGAATTTTTTTATTTTAGAAATAAATGAGGCTGCTGGTATGAGTGATTGATATGGCGGAATCGTATCAGCTTACTAAATATCATGTAGGATCGAAGCGGGAGTTTTGGACGCTAACTTGGCCATTGATGCTTGGGATGATTTCGACGACGCTGATGATGTTTGTCGATAGGCTTTTTCTTGCAAGATTTGATCCCAATGCTTTAAATGCGGCAGCATCTGCGGGTATGGCCTACCTTGTTTTCTTAGTGGTCCCAATTGCAATTGTATCTGTTTCTGAGGTTTTGGTAGGTCGCCTGCATGGAAGGGAGCGATTTAAAGAGATAGGATCTGCTGCCTGGCAAATGATTTGGTTTGGGGTAATGCTTACCCCTATTTTTTGGAGCATAGCCATTTTTTTTCCCTATATTCTATTTGGTGGAACGGGGAATGAAGTTCATGAAACCGGGTTTTTTAGCACTCTGATGATATTTGCCCCGGTTCAATGCATTATGATAGCAACAGCCGGATTTTTTATAGGGATTGGCCATGTCCAAGTAGTGACTTGGACAGCAATACTCGGGAATGTTTTAAATATTTTGCTCGATCTTGTTTTGATTTTTGGGATCGGGTTTATTCCAGCTTTTGGAGTGATTGGTGCAGCCGCCGCAACAGGTCTCTCTCAAGTTGCTCAGGTCGGTTTTTTAATGTTCCTTTTTTTGCGCCGTAAAAATAGACTCATCTACCAAACTACCACGTTTGCGCTTAATAAAAAGTATCTATTTAAAGGGCTTAAAATTGGAGTTCCACTGGGGCTTGGCCATTGTGTAGAGACAATTGCCCACTTTCTTTTTTTTCGGATCGTCCTATCAGTGGGATTTGCCCAAATGACAGTTGTCGCCATTGTTCAGAGTTTGTATATTTTGATCTCGTTTGTGATTGATGCCCAATCCAAGGGGGCCGCAGCAATTGTTTCAAACTTGCTCGGTGCTGATAAAAGGGAGCCAATAAGCAAAGTGCTTAAATCTGCTTTCACTCTTCATTTTTTCTATTTTTTAATTTTGACAGGACTTATCTGGTTTTTCTCAGATGATGTTTTGAATCTTTTTGTTCATGCCACTCATAGAGAACTACTAATAACACCACAATTTGTAAGTACATTTCTTACAGCGCTCCTCTTTATGGGGTTATACTTTCTTTTTGATGGTTGGGCATGGATTTTAATGGGGTTTCTAACCGCCTCAGGCGATACCCGCTACGTTCTATTTGTTAGTCTCATAGTCCAATGGCTTGCCTACGTCCTCCCCACCTTTGTCCTAATAGGGATTAAGCAACAAGGGGCCGATGTAGCATGGAGTATCATCACATTCATGAGCCTTCTTAGCTTTGTCAGCTATTTCTGGCGCTACTATTCCGGCCGCTGGCTCAAATCCTGTTTGTAAATTTTCTAATTGCCCGTGCCGGTTAGGACTGTTTCCCCTTCTGATTTGGCGACGAGGACTGCGCAGGTTGTATCGCTAAATACGTTCGTTGTTGTTCTGCACATATCGAGGAGCCTATCGACAGGGAGGATAAGGGCGATGCCTTCCGCAGGGAGGCCAAGAGAGTTGAGTATAATAATGATTGAAACTAGGCTGCCTGAAGGGATTCCTGCAACGCCCATTGAGGTGATTAGAGCTAGGATTGCAATGAGAATCTGGTGGCCAAAACTTAAATCAATTCCGTAAACTTGTGCAATGAATAGGACGGCTATACACTCATAGAGGGCAGATCCGGCCATATTCATCGAAGTGCCGAGAGGAATTACGAAGCTACAAATTCTGTTTGAGACTCCAGCGTTTTTTTCAACACATTCGATTGTTACTGGAAGCGTTGCCGCAGAGGAGCTTGTAGAGAAGGCGGTGAAGAGAGCTGGGGTTACAGCTTTTAAATGGGCAAGGGGGCTAAGTCCAGCGAATTTTAATAGAAGGGGAAGCACAACTACGCAAAAAATTAGTAGTCCGCCAAAAACAGTCATAAAAAAATAGGCAAGGTTACTAATTGACTCAATTCCTTGAGAAGCAACAACTTTTGCCATCAAGCAAAAAACGCCTAAGGGCATTGCCTTCATGACAAAATGGGTCATTCGCATCAATGTTGCAAACAGCCCTTTCCAAAAACTAAGGAGAGTTGCGTGGGCAGTTTTTTCAATATGCATCATTCCAAATCCGAAAAGGAGGCTAAAAAAGATCATGCCTAACATGTTCATCTGAGAAGCTGCTTCAAAAATGTTAGTAGGAATTAATTTAAAAAGGACTCCTGTAAAGATATCTTTTTGACTACTCATCACTAAATGGGTAGCCTGCGCAAGGTCTGCGGTAAGCTCTTTATGAAATGTGCCTGGTTGTATGATATTGACTAAGATGACGCCAACAACAACGGCTAATGAAATAGTCAGAATATAAAAGCCAAAAGTCTTCAATCCGAGGCTTTTAAAAGATTTTTCACCACTCATTTGGCCAAGGCCACTAATAATCGCTGATGTGACTAAGGGGACAACAAGCAAAGTAAGGGAGTTTAGAAATAGATGTCCTACAAGATCAAATAGTTGATAGAAGGTGAATCCAAAAACACCTGCTGTCGTACCTGTTAGATTGCCCACAATAACAGCTAGTAAAATTGCGACCAGCACTTTCAATAACATAGAGTTTTTTTTCATTTAGACCTCGTTTAACTTGCTTTTCGCTAAGAATTATACCTTATTTAAGAAAAGGTTGCTATATCGAAAAAAGCAATAAAAAAATTCTTATGACAACAAGTAGGATTCAGCATTTTAAGGGAATGGCCTTCATGGTATTGGCAGCTCTCTGTACTTCAATAAATTTATTGTTAGGTCAGAGCATGCTGGACTCAATGTCAGTGGCTTGGGTTGTTTTATTAAGGTTTGTCGTTCCATTGATAATGTTGACTTGGGTTGCAATAGTATCGGGATTTCCTAAGTTTCCGACTAGAGAATCTTGGTGGCCTATGATAATTCGCTGCTTTTGCTTCTTTCTGACTCAATACTTTATATTTTGGTACTTAAAGCATGGATCGTATGTGATTGCTGCTGTTTTAACATGTACGGCTCCAATTTTTGTTCCGATTGCAGATAGATTGTTTTTTCACGTACATATGTCTTTGAAAATGTGGATAAGTGTAGCAATTAGTTTTGTAGGAATTCTATTGATTTTACGTCCTGGCGGGGAGGGTTGGAACGACTGGGCCCTTTTAGGCTTGTTATCTGGTATGTTTAGCGCATTAGGTCAAGTCTCTTTTAATCAGGTTGCTAAAAAAGAGAGGCCCCAAGATACCGCTTTTTTTCTATTTCTATTTGGTTCAGTTTTTTCTATTCTGTTGGTGCTTGTGATATCGGAAGATTCTAATTATGTGGCTTTTGTAAACTTATTTCAGCAAAGAAGCGTCAATTGGATATGGCTTGCATTCGGATTTGTCACTGTATTAGCGCAACTCTTTCGCTCACGTTCTTATGCATGCGTCAATAAGACTGGGAGTGTAGCCCCCCTCTCCTATTTTACTATTATATTCTCTAGCCTAATTGCTTGGGTTTTGTTTGATCAGGTTTTTGGCATTATTAGCTGGATAGGGGTCATTTTAGTTGCATTTGGCGGCTTTATTTTATTACATCGCAAACCTCAAAAACCACAACAGGGGAATTTGTAAACATGTTTCGAGCTTGGGTTATCTGGTCACTTAGTGCTTTTTTCATGTTTTATAAATATGCAATAGAGGTCTCGCCGAGCGTTATGACCGGGACTTTGATGGGCGAATTCAATATTGACGCTACTCAACTTGGGAATCTGGCAGCAAGTTACTTTTATGCCTATTTGATTCTACAGATCCCTGTGGGATTGCTTTTGGATAAATTTGGACCAAGAAGAGTGACAACAGTTGCGATTTTATTATGTGGCTTAGGGAGCTTGGTTTTTTCTAGAGCAGAGACGTTGCTCGTAGCAGAAATAGGCCGTTTTATAACGGGGATTGGGGCAGCTTTTGCTGCAGTAAATTGCTTAAAGTTAATTGCCGTCTGGTTTCCTCCAAAGAAATTTGCATTTATGGCAGGCTTAATGATGACTGTTGCAATGCTTGGAGCCGTCGGTGGCCAGGCCCCACTATCCCTTTTTATTAAATCGGTAAATTGGCGCGTAGCCATGGAAGTAATTGCCCTCATTGGCGTAGTGTTAGCCGCTCTTTTTTGGCTAGTTGTCCGTGATGAGGGGGCATTTATGAAGAGAGAAAATCGCCAGCTCCCTCCAAGAATACCAATTTTTAAAAGTGTAAAAGACCTTCTGAAAAACAAACAATCGTGGTGGCTATCAATTTATAGCGGCTTAGCTTTTGCCCCTGTAATGGTGTTTGGTGGGCTTTGGGGGGTCTCATTTACTAAAGATGCCTTCAATCTACAGGAACATATGGCAGCTCAAGCAGTCTCTCTTATCTTTATCGGATTTGCAGTTGGTGCGCCAGTCTTCGGACTCTTCTCTGATTGGATAGGAAAAAGACGGATAGTTATGTTTTGGGGGACAGCTATGGCTCTTATAATGATAACATTAATTATCTACCTGCCAGGAATTTCAGGAATATTTCTGACACTAATGTTCTTTCTTTTTGGATTCTCAATCAGCAGCTTCCTCCTCTGTTTTACCATGATCCGCGAAATCAACCTTCCAGCACTTGCTGCAACTGCAATAGGCTTTATGAATGCCTTTGATGCCTTTTTCGGCGCCTTTTCAGATCCTCTTGTTGGAAAAATCCTCGACATGAGTTGGGATGGACGAATCGTTGAAGGGGCTAGAGTTTTTTCAGTCGATGCCTATAAAATTGCTTTCCTTACAATCCCACTCTACCTCACCCTCGCCCTCATCTCCCTCTACTGGGTCAAAGAGACAAAACCTGGTTCAGCAGACATCACACCCTTGCCTTAATCAAAAAGTTCTTGGTGGTTGCGGTCACGCCAGGAGAGATCAATATCGCTGAAAGAGGGACGTTGTTGTCCAAAAATTTCAGTAAAATACCATCTGTCCTTAATCATAAGATGGTTCCACAATTGATCGATTGCCTTGGGGACCGAATCTAGAAAAAAGAGATCTTGTTCCATTTGATTATAGCAATTGATGAAAACAGAGAGGAGGGTCTGAAAATAATCTCCGTTTACTGCATAGGCGTGGGCGCATTGGGAAAAAAGGGCACGGTTCACTTTTGGGTAATCGGTTTTTTCAAAATCCTTCACATGGCCACCAATTAAAAAAACATCCCAGTTAAGCTCAAGAGATTGAGTGAAATGATCAATAAGCTGCTCGATCTCTTGCGGCAATCGAGAGGATATAAAGTCGTCTTCAAGGATCAATGCGTTTTTAAAACCATGGTCAATTGCAAATTGGATAGCTTTTGTGTGACTTAAAGAGCAGCCTCTATGGCCATTTAATGGGTCATAGGAGGCATCTATCCGATGGATTTTTTCTTTAGTGACTTCAAGCCTATCGAGTTCTCTCAATAGAGCCTCATTTCTATCCGATCGGTGATAAAGATTGATATAAATAATCCCATCAAAATAATTAAGCCCTCTCCCCATGATCCAATATCTAAATGCACCTATATTTTTGCGCAAGCTTGTATTCAAAAGAAAATTTGATATAGTGCGATTTATGAGACTATTTTTAATGATATTGATCTGTGGGGCTTTGTTTGGGGAAGAGATTATCAAAAGACCAACACCGCAAGAGGCCTTGCATAAATTAATTGCAGGCAATATTCGAGCGATAGAAGATCAGATCGAACATCCCAATCACTTTAAAGAGAGTAAGCTGCTCGCTTTAGTGAATAAGCAAGAGCCATTTGCTGTCATTGTTGCCTGTTCTGATTCGAGGGTGAGTCCTGAGATTTTGTTTGATCAAGGGATAGGGGATCTTTTTGTGGTACGAATAGCGGGTAATGTAGTGGGACTTATTGAGTTAGAGAGTATTCATTATGCAGTTACTCAATTGAAGGCGCCAATTATTGTTGTGATGGGTCATGAAAATTGTGGGGCAATTCAAGCGGTGTTAAAAAATCAAGATCAGACAATGCCTGAGATTGGAGCTCTAATTAGACCTGCAGTAGAGTGTGCAAAAGGAGAAAAAGGGGACCTCTTGCAAAATGCGATAGAGGCTAACGTTAACTTGGTAGTCCATCAATTAAAAGAGATGGATTTTATTAAGAAAGCAATGCAAGCGGGCGACTTAGAAGTTGTTGGAAGCTATTATCAGTTGCAAAATGGAGTAGTCAGATTGCTCATGGAGCCGTCCAACCCTTGTGTAAAAGGGGAATTGTAGCATCCAGAAAATCAGTTAGATTTGCTGGGGTGTAAGTGAGCATGCTCCTTCTCATTTCAATAAGTGCCGGTTTGGATTTAAAGATAAAACCAAAAAGTTGTTTCATTTTGTTGATTTTACCGCGCATAGGCATCTCTTCAGGCAGCTCTGATAGGAAAACTTGTAAGTAGTTATAGAGGGCTTCCCAAGTTGGTGTATAAGTGGTGCCTGCAAAATGGGCTTTGATTTGGTGGAAGATGAAGGGGTTTGCAACGCTTCCTCTGCCGATCATGAGATAGTCACATTTTGTCTGTTTAAGCATGTTAAGTGCGTCTTCGACTGTGAGGATATCTCCATTGCCAACAACTGGGATTTTTAGGAGCGATTTTGCCTCGGCAATTAGTTCCCATTTGGCGGGAGGGCCATATCCATCCACTTTAGTTCTAGGGTGAAGAGTTAGAAATTTTATCCCACTCTCTTCTGCTGCGAGCAGGTTCTCTTTAAAGAGAGAGGTGTCACCATACCCAGAGCGCATTTTAACGGTGACAGGAACAGAGACAGCATTTGCCATCGCTTTTGCAATCGTATGAAGGAGGTTTGGGTCTTTTAAAAGGCTAGATCCCGCCCCATTACCTGTTACTGTATTGGATGGGCAGCCACAATTTAGATCGATGCGATGAGCACCCCGCCTCTCCATCTCCTTTGCCATATCAGCCATTAATTCGGGATCTGATCCCATTAGTTGAGCCGCTAAGGGTATAGGGGAGAGCTCATCTGCCTGATATTTTTTTGAAAGACTAGGAATATGGGCATTTTTTGGAACCGAAAGAAAGTCCATGACCGCTTCATCAAAACCGCCAACAGAGGCCATTGCTTTTCGAAACGTCCGGTCACCAACCCCTTCCATAGGAGCTAAAATTAAATGTGGGCATGAGGTCATGCCGTAGGATTATACCTAATTCCCCTTTTATAAACAAATGTCTATTTTTACTGCTATAACAGTAAAAACTGGCTGATTTAGAAGAATATAGTTGTGAAATATTAGGAATTCGATATAATTACTGTTAGGGCAGTAAATAATTGGAATTATATGAATGTAGAGGAAATTGGTGAAATTATTAGATTTCATCGGAAGAAGAGTGGACTTACGCAAGAGGGGTTAGGGGCCCTTGCAGGCCTTGGCAAGACGGTGGTTTTTGATATTGAAAAAGGAAAGCTGAGTGTGAGGTTAGATACACTTTTAAAGGTATTAAATGTCTTAAATATTCACATAAAATTTCAAAGTCCTTTAATGGAGTTAATTAAAAAATGAAAAGGGCAAAAATATTTGTTAATGGGATCTTAGCTGGAGAACTTTTAGAAGAGGAACGGGGGCGCCTTTATCGATTTATCTATTTAGAGAACTATAGTGGCCCGTCAGTTTCGCTAGAAATGCCAACAAATCAATCAGTTTATCTATATGATCGATTTCCCCCTTTTTTTGAAGGGTTATTGCCTGAAGGGATGATGTTAGAAGGGCTTTTAAGGCAGACAAAAATTGATCGATCTGACTATTTGGATCAACTTATCGCTGTTGGAGAAGATCTGGTCGGTAATGTTACTGTGGAGGCTTCAGAATGATCAGGTGTCCAATAACATATGAGAGTTGCGAAAACAGATACTCAAAGAGGGGATTGAAGTTTTTTTCTCCCAATTTAAAAGATCTTCGTGATTTCCCTTATACTCCGAAAGAGCAAATTCAAATGGCTTCCAAATTTGCTGCAAAGCTTTCTATTCAGGGGATTCAGCCCAAACTTAGTCTTAAGTTAAATACTGGAAAGCAGGTATTAGAAATTGTAGCGAAAGGGGGGAAGTTTATTCTAAAACCGCCTCATCAAGTATATGAAGAGGTTCCTGAAAATGAAGATGTGACAATGAGGTTAGCCGCCGCCATAAATATTGAAGTTCCTTTTCATGGGATGATTTATAACATTGACGGCTCATTAAGTTATTTCATTGAAAGATTTGATAGACTTCCGAAAGGACAAAAACTGGGAGTTGAAGATTTTTCGCAACTTTTAGGATTTAGTCGTGAAACAAAGTATGAAGCAAGCATGGAAAAAATTATCCCGGTAATAGAAAAACATTGCACATTTCCTGCCCTTGAAAAAATCAGGCTTTTTAGACGGGTGATTTTTAATTTTCTGATAGGAAATGAAGATATGCATCTAAAAAATTATACGCTCATTCGAAGAGATGATAAAGTTGAGTTAAGCCCTGCATACGACTTTTTAAACACAACCATTTTGTTAAAAGCGACTGAAGAAATTGCATTGCCAATTCGGGGGAAAAAAAATAGGCTTACAAAAGAGGATTTAGTAAATTATTTTGGATCTGAGCGGTTGCAATTATCTGATGCGGTTTTAAAAAAAGAACTTCAAGCATTCGAGGCTGTATATGCGCGATGGATAGAATTACTAGATCGCAGTTTTCTTTCACCTAAGATGAGACAAGCCTATAAAGATTTGTTGCAAGAACGCTTTAGTAGATTAAAATAATTTCTTTTCTTTTGGGTTTTAGGGCAATTTGATAAGATATTGGGTATGAACATGAAAATATGTCATATCTCCTATTGTTCTAGTTTAGAGAGCAGCCTCTTGCGCGCTCCGCTTCTTCTGTGCCGGCAGGCACTTTAATATATTCCATTGTACTACAAATGCTTAAGCTGTTTAAAATCTAAATAAAAAGGATATTTTTTATGTTTGCTTCGATTTCGAGGGCCCGAGTGGTTTCTATGACAATATGGATGGTAGCGTCGCTATTTTATGCTTATCAGTATATTTTGAGAGTGATGCCCAATATCATGTTGGATGACATTATGAGCCAGTTTCACATAAGTGCGGCTGTTTTTGGTCAGTTTTCAGGCCTTTATTATATTGGCTATTCGCTAATGCATCTGCCGATAGGCATTATGCTAGACAGATTTGGGCCAAGAAAGGTGATGAGTGGATGCATTCTCCTATCAGTTGTAGGATTGCTCCCCCTTATTTTTTCTGATTACTGGGTCTATCCCATTATAGGAAGGGTCCTTATTGGTATGGGCTCATCGGCTGCGATCTTGGGAGTATTTAAGATCGTCCGGATGACTTTTAGTGAAGAGAGGTTTGCTCGGATGTTAAGCATCTCTGTGACGATTGGCTTGATAGGCGCAATTTATGGGGGAGGACCTGTAAGCTATATGCGGGAAGTTTTTGGATACCATGCCGTTGTTCAGATCTTTGCCCTTGTTGGTGTGGCGTTAGCATTTATCACTTATATGATAGTGCCCGATCAAAAAAACCCACCAAAACGGGGTGTCATAGCGGACATCAAAGAAGTACTCCAAAACAAAAAAGTGGTTTGGACGTGCATATTTGCAGGAATGATGGTTGGTCCTTTGGAAGGATTTGCCGATGTTTGGAGTGCAGTCTTTTTGAAGCAAGTCTACGGATTTGAAACCACGATGGCGGCCTCCTTGCCTTCAATGATCTTTATCGGAATGTGCTTTGGCGCGCCCCTACTTAGCCTAATTGCAGAAAAAATTGGTTACCTTCAAGCAATTATTGCCTCAGGAATCGTAATGGCTATTAGCTTCTCTGCACTTCTAATGTTGCACTTACCTCAAACTATCCTTGGCGTCAGCTTTGTGATCGTTGGCGTATGCTCCGCCTACCAAATTCTAGCCATTTACAAAGCATCAACCTACGTCCGCGAAGAAGTCGCCGGACTAACAACAGCCGTTGCCAACATGATCATCATGCTCTTTGGCTACGCATTTCACACCATCATCGGCACTATCGTAGGCCTAATTGGCGGCCCAACCACATCGATAGCCCTTGTCTACGGTGTGGCTGTCATTCCCATTGCTTTATGTTTAGGTACAACTGGCTTTCTTCTATTATTTAAAAGGAGGAACTACGAAACAGTTTCATGATTGCGTTACTTTTCTAGTAGATCTCGCAAGTCTATGACTCGATAGAGGAGGGGGCTTTCATCTATTTTTGGTGAGACTCCTCCTATGTGGAAAAGGGCAAGAGCTTTGCCAAATCCTTTTGGAGCTGAAAGTGTTTGAGCCTTTTCTTTTAATTCATTCAGAACAGAGGAGGTTAATTCGTTTTTACTAAATTTGAATTCACAAATGATGAGACTATTCATTTTTGTTTGGATCAAATAATCAATTTGGCAACCTTTGCGCCTTGTCGTAGGAGTTTGAATGTAAGGGTTATCTCGAGTAACAGTAGAAAAATCTAAGCCCAAGGCATTAAACAAAAACTCACGATTTGTGAGTAAAAGACTTTCTAATTGAAAGCCCATAATGGTATCCCAACCGGGTAATGCTCCTTTGGCAGCTTTGTTATAAGAACCTTGTTCAATAAGAGTTCGGTAGGGTTCTACATATTTTAATTGGAAACGGAGAAAGCAATCTGAGAGTCTATAGAGTTTCTGTTTCCCAAGAGCACCATTTTTTAAAGACCAGTGATAGTGTTCTGAAATAAATCCAGCTGCAACTAAATTCTTAAGTTGATCACTTAAGGTGCCACCATCATTTAATCCTAATAGATCTTGTATCTCTTTTTGTGTCCGCATTCCTTCAATAAGAATTTGTAGAATTTTCTGATAACTCTCTCCTTTCCGTTCAAAAAGATCGTGAAAAATTGTTTGAAATTCATTAACAAGTTGACTAGCAGATTCAAAGCATAGTTCATAAATATTTTGATCAGCGCTTTCCTTTGGATCTATTAAATCTAGATACCAAGGAATTCCTCCCGTTATAGATAGTATTTTCAATACTTCATAGAGAGAGCCTGAAAAACCTTTTTTTCTAAGAAATAATACAGAGTCTTCTAGAGATAATGGTTTAAGATTAAGAACAAGAGAAATTCGTCCTACAAAACCTGTGCTTTTTAAAATGTTTTTTTCAATCCATGTTGAAATGGAGCCACAAAGGATAAGAATGAGCCCAGGTTTTTTACTTGCTTCTTGATCCCACCATGTTTTTAAGGAGCCCAAAAAACTTGGGTCTAATCCGCCCATCCAAGATATTTCATCGAATAAAACTACAGTTTCTTCAGTATTAATTTGTGCGCTTAGAAAATGGAAAGCATCTGTCCAAGTAGAGAAAGTTACATGGGGTACTTTTAGTTGTAGCCAAATCTGTTCTGCAAATATATCACGTTGTTTTTGTGCCGTAATCCCAGGAGTTGGAGTAAGACCGGATAATGATATAAATCGTTTGCCCTTGGCAAACTCTTCAGCTAATGTGCTCTTTCCAACTCTTCGTCTTCCCTTAATTACAACTATAGAAGCTCTTTTTAATCTTTTTAATCGTCCTAAGCGATTAAGTTCGTGAGTCCTTCCTAAAAACAGTTTCATCGTAATCTCCTAATATCTGCAAATGTAACATTTGCCGGAGTTTTTAGCAAGATAGTAATCTCCGAAAAGCTGCAAATGCACATTTCGATGGTAATTAACATATAGTTTTAATTTTAATAAATGAGAGGGGTCAGGTCTGCAATGAGAGGGGTCAGGTCTGCAATCTTGGTGCGCCACGAGGCGCTCTATTAACAAGCACCTGAAATGGTGCTCGGGAAAGGGCTACCCACCCACCCGTATCGAGTCTTGGAAGCAAGGAGGTAACAACTTGAGTTAAGCGTAGACAGAAAGATTACAGGCCGTAAGGTGAAAAC
>CANJWO010000021.1 GCA_947478685.1 Chlamydiota bacterium
TCGGGCACTATCATCTCTATTAGTGGTAATGTGATTACAACTACTTTGGGTCCAGTAGCAATTGCTAATACGGGCGCGCTTACTTTGGCTTTGGGGGGAACTACTTCGATTACGGGGGCGTTTAGTCAAAGTGGGGGCGGAAATGTTTCTCTTGGGGGAACAATGGTTGCTTACGGGACTGTTTCATTTGCAAGAGTAGTAACATTAACGGGTAGTACAAATATCGATACTTCTCCTAATGGGACTAATGTTACATTTTCAAGTGGCGTTTCAGGAAGCAGTAATTTAACTTTGAATTTGGGAAGTACGGGTGATCTTACTCTATCAGGAAGTATGGGAGCCTTACATATTATCAATGCGGATATGATTACTGGGACCTCAATTAGTGCCGCTTCTATATTGCAAGATGATTGTAATACAGCTATTTATGGAAATTTAAGTACCACTGAAATTGGGGGGATTTCGCTTACTGGGGCTGCTATCACAGTTAGTGGGAACGTGAATACAACGAACTTAGGTCCGGTCGTTATAGCAAATACAGGAGCTTTAGAGCTTACGTTAGGTGCGTCTAGTTCTATTGAAGGAGCGTTTAATCAGAGCGGTGGTGGAAATGTTTCATTATCTGGAACTTTAATTACGTCTAACCAAGATATCCTATTTACTAATGCAGTTGTCTTAACAGCAGCAACGTCTATTTCATCGGGTATAGATATTGGGGATATAGAATTTCGGAATACTTTAGATGGTGGATATAATTTAACGCTTACAGCAGGAGATGGGGATTTAATTTTTGCTTCGGAAATCGGGGGGAGTCCTCCTCTTGGAAATCTACTTATAAACAATTGCTTAGATGTTACCTATCCGACAGTTCATGCATCATCATTTGTTCAATTAAGTTCAAGCGGAACTACAACTTTAAGTTCTCATATTACAACAACTGGAAGTTCAGGTATTTCTATATCGGGAACGATTATTACTCAAACAAGCAATCTTGTGACTTTGGGTTCTGGAAATATTTCTATCGATAATAGCGGTCTTTATACAATGACAGGCGAAGTAACATCTGATGGTACATTTACACAAAATGGGGGAGGTATTACTAATTTAGATGGGACGATATCGACTGCTAATGCAAATATTTTTTTTGGTGGTGAAATTGTTTTAATTGGATCTTCTGCTCATTTAAATTCAGGAAGTGGAGTTGGAAATATTAGATTATCCAGTAGAGTTAGCGGTGGTTATGATTTGAATCTTGCAGCTGGAACGGGGACAATTACCATTAGTGATGATATTGGCATGGGAGGATCAGGGCGATTAGGCGCTTTTACAATTGAATCGGGAGTGTCTAATACAACAGCTGGAATTGAAGCTTTAAGTATCTCTCAATTAGCTGGATCTACCATTTTTGGGGCGCTAAATACAAGCGCTCTTTCTGGGATAAATCTGCAGGGTTCTGCCTTTACATTGCAATCTAATGTAACTACAACAGCAAGTGGACCACTGGTCATTCAAAATACAGGTGCTCTAACCTTATCGGGAGGAATATTTTCTATAGGTGGGGCATTGAGTCAGTCTGGAGGGGGATCTGTTGCTCTTTCTGGATTGATTACAGCAGGGGGGGTAATTCAATTTGCTAATCCAATCACTGTATCGGGAACTTCTTCATTGAGTACACAGGCGAATATAACTTTTACTACAATGGATGGAGGGGGTAATGTATCTCTGAATGCAGGAACTATTGGTGATATTATTGCCTCAGGAGATATTGGCGGTATTAGCTCTTTAGGAACTCTTCTTTTTGTTAATGCAAATAACATTACTGTCGAAAATATTACAGCCACTGCTGTTCTTCAATCCAATGGACAGGGAACTTCAGTTTATAAGAATATTAACACAAGCAATAGTTCAGGAATAAATTTAACGGGCGTTAACTTTACAATCAATGGGAGTCTGATTACGACAAATAGTGGTCCATGTGAAATTGAGCATACAGGTTTATTGAGTTTGAATTCTGGAGGTTCAACTCTACTTTCCAGTTCCTTTAGTGAAAGTGGAATAGGAGGATCGGTAAATTTAACAGGGCTTATTTTAACTCAAAATGAAAATATTAGTTTTGCAAATGACATAACATTACTAGGCCCCACAACTCTAAATTCTGGATCAGGTATTGGTGATATTACATTATCCAAAAATGTAGATGGAGCTTTTGATCTGACATTTACGGCAGGAACTGGAGCAGTTACTATTGTTGGTGTGGTTGGAGGGGGAACGCGAATTGGTGCACTTGCAATTAATTCTGGGATTTCAAATACAATCGGAGCAATTACGGCAGGAAGCATCTCTCAAGCTTTAGGTTCTACAACATTTGGAGCGCTTAATACAAATAGCGTTTTAGGAATTAATCTTCAGGGGACCGCATTTACTTTGGGTGGTAATGTAACTACTAGAGGTACAGGACCTCTTACTATTCAAAATACAGGATTGCTCACTTTATCTGGATCAGTCTTCTCTATTAATGGTGCAGTGACTCAAAGTGGGGGTGGTAGTGTTGGATTATCAAGCACTATTACAGCAGCAGGGGCAATTGAATTTGCGGGAGCTATAACGCTTTTGGGAGCTTCTTCTTTAGCGACTACTTCAAATATTACGCTTGGGAGTACAATTAATGGGGAAGAAAATATTACGCTAAATGCAGGAGCAGTTGGCAATATTTCTGTGTCAGGAAATATGGGATCGACAACCCCACTTGGCACACTTGTTTTTACAAATGCTAATAATATTACAGTTCAGAATATTGCGGCTGGTTCAATTGTCCAGACAAGTGGACAAGGGACTTCAATTTATAAAAATCTTACTTCAGATAGTAGTGCAGGTATAAATTTCTCAGGAGTGAATTTTACAATTAATGGAAACCTCATCTCGACAAATGGGGGAGCTTGTCTAATAGAGCATACGGGTCTATTAATTTTGAATGCAGGGGCGTCGTCTCTTCTTACTGGAGAATTCAGTGAAAGTGGATCCGGAGGAACTGTAAATCTTTCTGGAATTATACATGCTGAAAACTCGAATGTTTCATTTTCAAATCCAATTACTTTAACGGGAGCAACAACACTTAATAGCAATGCAGGTGGAAACATCATTATTACAGAAGCTATTGATGGAAACTACGATTTAACTTACGTAGCAGGAACAGGAAATATAACACTTGGAGCTTCAATTGGAGGAGTGACACCAGTTCATTCATTGACGATCACAACAGCTGCAAATGTTTCAGCGCAGGCAATTTTTGCGGGAGAAATTTTACAAAGTGCCGGAACGGGATTAACCACCTTTCATGGAGCTTTAACAACAACAGCTTCAAACGGGATTTCACTAACAGGCTTGCAGTTTGCTTTTAATAATAATGTAATGACATCTGGTGGTGGAGGGCTCTCAATTGCAAATTCTTCATTAATAACAATCCTTCCGTCAGTGTCAATTTTATTAAATGGCGCATTTATTCAATCGGGAATTGGTGGTGCAAGTATTGGCGGTCAATTAACTACTAATGGAAATTTAATTAGTTTCTCCGGGCCTATTACCCTTACCGGGAATTTTGCAGTGAATTCAAATGGGGGGGGATTTATATTTACTGAGATGCAAGGGACATCTTTAGAAGATTTAACAGTTACAGCCGGATCCGGTGCGGTCTCCTTGGGATCCATATCGAATAGCAGCACAATTGGGGGAGTCGCTGTAACTGGAAGTTCAATTGAACTAAATGGTGCTATTTCAGCCAATAGTATAAGTCTTATATCAGATTCATCGATATTTAATGGAGGGACGCCATTTGAAGTCAGCTCCCCGAATAATGTATTTTTTAATGCGCTGGGAGGAGATGTTGGCTCTCTATTAAGTCCCATTTACGTAAACACACTAGGTACTATTACAGCAGGTGCAGGAGAAGGCTATAGTTTAGCCGATTTTACCGGAAGCTCAAGCGATAATACAGTTCATGCATACCCTTCAAATCCACCCTGTGTCATCTATTTCAACGGAGTAAAAATTAAAGATTGCGGAGCTCCTCCCCCGCCACCGCCACCAGGGCCAACTCCTTCATCCTCCTTTTCACCCTATGATTTGAAAGGATCAAGCTACTTTGCTGTTGAGGGCGTCTACGACTCTCAATTCAATCTAGCAAGCGACTATTACTTTTATACTTACATCTTAAATGGTAAATATCTAAAAAAACCAATTTCAATTTTTTTCAAAACCGATGCTGAACCAGTTAGATCCTCTCTTCGGTTTCCGCCATTTTTAATGTAATTACCAATCGGTGTAATAATCCTCGAGACCCTCTAAATCAAGGCAAGAAGATCGAGAGGGGCGGCTAACTGAGGCTACTGAAAGGGTTGCTGATGAGGCCATAGAGGCTCCAGCAGGTGAAACCATAGCGCTGTCGTCTCTATCACCAAATCTTCTAGGAGAGAGATCTGCGTCATCATATTCAGCAGCAGAAAGGGGCTCTATGAGAGCGCCTGGAAATAATTCCCCGAGTAGATCCTCCAAGGTGGATATTCGAAAGTTTTCTGCCTCAGTCATCCTGTCAAAAAGACAACTCATTTCTTCAGATTCAAAAGGCGATCTTGTTCTAGGAGCTTTAAATTCAAGATGAACTCCAGAACCTGCAACACATCCAGCTCCGGACTGAAAAACAGCAATTGCAATCGATTCATTGGGTTCGGGTGAATCGTCAGGAAGTTCATATGTTCCAATAATTGAGATAATTGAAGTAGAGGCGCTGGCACAAAATACGGGGTTCCCTTGAGCGTAACATCCTCCGCTTTTTCCTCCGGAAGTGTATATTTGGACGACTCCTGCAACGTCAGGTGGTGTTAGCGGCCCTTTGGCATATCCATCAATTAGAGGATAATCCCTTTTACTATCGTAATGCTCATCTTTATAATGGTAGAAACTAAATTTGGGGAGATAGTAAAATCCTGCACAAACTCCAAGCAGTTTTCCTCCAAATATTTTAATATAGGCTTCGATTTTTTTCTGGCCAATATCGCCTAGTGCTGCAGTTATTATTCCGCAACGCCCTCCGCCTATGACTAAAAGAGATGTGCGCTCTTCCCAAGAGGCGGTTTTAAGATGGTGAGCGCTTACAAACGTCACATTTCTAAAATAGATAGAGAGTGCCTCCATAAGAGCCAAGCAACTTCCCTCATTAGCCCCTACATCTCGATAGATGAGAACAGTTTTATGAGGGAGGGATGATGATATAGAGCTAGACATATTAGTGTGTCCTAGTAGAGAAAACACCTTTTAAGATAAGGGTGCTTACTACTATTTTTACTACAGCCCCAACTAAAAAAGGGGCTACACCTAACATAAAGGCCCTTTTTAATCCTTCCGATAATGAAAGCCAACCCATGCCAAAAAGAAACATGATTGCTTGAGCAATAGAAAGTGAGATGAATATATATAGCCAACTTTTGCGCAATTTATTCTCAAGTAATTTTCCGATCAGTGGAACGGTAAAGAGGAATGAGAATAAAAAACCAGCCGTGGACGCGCTAAACCAGAGAGGTTTTGCTAGGCCTCCAGCAAATACGGGTAGTCCAAAGGTCCCTTCTAGGAGATAGAAAAGAACGCTTAAAAATCCTTTTGCAGGTCCTAAGAGTCCTCCTAAAAGAAAAACACCAATTGTTTGCAGCGATATAGGGACAGGGGTAAACGGAAGGGGGATATAATACTGCGAGAGAAATGCAAGTAAGATTGATCCTGCAAAGGCAAGGCTTAAATCAGAGCCCACAGTCTTTAATGTAAATGAAGCGATTTTCATATGAAACCTAATTTCTTTAAGATTTCTTTATGATATTACATTTCTTAAAAATTTGCAAACAGGAATAAACTAAATGATCTGGGCTGTTTTGGGAGTTTTTTTAAGGGAGGCGATTTTATTGATGAGCATGGCAAAGGCGCCGTTGCCGCAGATATTTGCAGTTGTGATGATTGGATCAAAAAGAATGTAGAGAGCTGTAATTAGGGAGGCCATTTCTGCAGTGAAACCTAGCTGAGATTCTAGGATTGGGAGCATGACTATGATGCCGCCGCCAGGGATGGCTGCGACAGAGAATTTAGCGAGGACAAAATAGAAAGCAAATGATAAATAGCTTAAGAATGATGGATCAGTTACCCCGAAGCTTTTCATAATAGCAAAGGCAAAAATAGGGATCGCAAAGCAATCGCCAATTAGATGGATATTGACAGTTGTCGGAATTACCAGTCTTGTTAGAGGAGATTGATTTGTATTTTTTTCTGCTCCAATAAGTGTTAGCGGAAGAGCTGCAGCGCTTGACATGCTTCCAAATCCGGCAATAGCAGCAGGAATCATATTCTTAATGGAAGTAACAAACGGGATAAATTTAAATCCATTAGCTAAAAGATAGATGAAAAATATGTAGCCATATTGTGCTAGCGCAACAAGGAGAAAGATGAGTGCATAATCATATAAAATGCTTTCAATTACTTTATCGTGGATCAGTTTTCCCATAAAGCCAATGATAAATAGAGGGATAAGGCAAAGAATGAATTTAAGTGCTAACCCGATATATTTGTCAAAACCAGCTGAGATTGTTTCAGCCCACTTAGGCTTAGCAAGGGAGAGAGTGATACCTAAAATAAGGCCTGAGAACATTGCGATATCATTTCCTATCAGTTTTGGCAGAGAAAATGCCCATGCAGGAGCAAGCCCAATTGAATCCTTAGGTAGGTTTATAGAGAGATCTAGGTGATAAATTCCGCTACCTATTACATAACTGATTAGGGTTGATATAAAATTAGAACAGCAGATTCCAAGCAAAAGCAAAAATATGATTTTAGTTGCTTTGCCAGATAACCCGGCCGTAGTTTTAAAGAGGAGCATGAAAATTACTGCAGGGAGGAGAAAAATTATAACTGATTTAATCGTGAGACTTAAGGCATAAAAAAAAGAGAGGAGTGCGACTGGAATAAAACGTTCAAGGAGAACTACCAGTAAAATCACGGTAAGTAAGATGAAAGGCATTTTTTTAAACATAAAATGTCCTCTAGAAAAACGATTTAAGTTTGTCTAGAAAGCTCTTAGTTTGAGGTGAATTTTGTGAGGTTTCTGTCTCTGAAAATTCTTTTAAGAGTTTTTTCTGCTCAGAGGATAGGTTCACTGGTGTTTCAACTTTAAGATAGATTAAAAGATCGCCTCTAGCATTTCCATGCACATTTGGAAAACCTTGAGATCTAACTCTCAAAACTTTTCCAGATTGAGATCCTTCTGGAATTGTCAATTTGTAGCTTGCTGTGTCTAAAGTAGGAATATCTTTTTTCGCCCCAAGAGCAGCATCGGAAAAACTAATAGGAAGTTCTACAATCAGGTCATCCCCATCCCTTTTGAAAACTTCATGTGGGGTAACGGTAATATATACGTAGAGATCACCTGGTGGGCCGCCGTTTTCTCCGGAGTCGCCATAGCCATTCATTTTTAAGCGCATTCCAGAATCAATGCCTGCGGGGATCTGAATTTTAACTGTCTGCTTTTTCTTTAATTTTCCTGCACCATGGCAGCCTGTGCAAGCTTTTGTAATAACGGTTCCCGACCCATGGCAATGAGGGCAGGTAGTTGTCATGCTAAAAAAGCCTCGTGTCTGATGAAGTTGGCCTGATCCTTTACAGGTAGTGCAATGCTTGATGTCGCTTGGGGATGCCGCTCCTGATCCGCCACAATCTGAACAAGTTACATCATTCATGATGGCGGCTTCTTTTTGAACCCCCTTAGCTGCTTCTTCAAAGGAGATTGTAACTTGAATTTTTTTATTAGCACCCTGTTGAGCGTAATGCCCCTGAGGACCTTCATTTCCAAAGAAGTTATCAAAAGAGCCACCGCCGCCGCCAAATGCGCCCATGAATGTTCGGAGAGCTTCTTCCATAGAAGAAAATCCCTGTCCACCCCCGCCACCTGGTGCTCCCTGTGATCTTACTCCCTCTTCGCCATATTGATCATAAATTTTACGCTTGCTTTCGTCGGAAAGAACCTCATAAGACTCAGACACCTGTTTAAACGTGTCGGATGCTTTTTGATCGCCTGAATTTTTGTCGGGATGGTACTTAAGGGCTTGTTTGCGATAAGCCTTTTTGATTTCTTCTTGAGTGGCATTTTTTGCAATGCCTAAAATATCGTAGTAATTGCGAGACATTAAACTCTAGATTTTTTGCGATATTTTAACGCTTGTTTTTGTTTGTTTTTTTCTCGTACAGAGGGCTTGTCATAAAAACGTTTTGCTTTAACTGTTTTCATAACGCCTTCTTTATCAAGTTTTTTCTTTAGTGTGCGCAGAGATTTTTCAATCGTCTCACCTCGAACCTTAACTGTAGTCATCTGTGCTGTGTTCCTTCGTTAAATGGATGGCTAAGATCATACACAATCCCCAAAATATACACAATGAAATTGAAAAAAGAGAGAGATATTTAATAGAGAAGGGAAAATTCTTCTTGGGGGGTGAGGGCAAGAATATTGTCTAAGGAGTAGGTCGCTTGCTTTGTTGGGAAGGGAATGATTGTCGGGTCGAGGGCAAATAGGGGGCGACTCTCTTTAGAAAGGGAGGTGTAAGGGATTTTTTCAAGGGTGATGCCATCGAAACAGTAGCATTCCTCGTTTTTTAGGCCAAGTAGTGTAAGAGTACCCGGAGTGTGAAAGGGGATGAGGCTATTAAAGGGGATGAGAGGGAGGTTTGCGCCGTAAGCAAGGGTCTTTCCTGTCATAACGCCGATTCGTGTGCCGGTAAAACTGCCGGGGCCTATACAAATTGCAATGTGAGTTAGGTCAGTTAGGGTGGTATAGGATTCTTTAAAAAGGGAATCTATTGAATCAATTAAAACTTTTTGTTGCTCGCGCGAATCGAATTCCTTTTTTTTTTCGGAGCCAAGGCCTTGGCTATAGAGGATAGCGACTCCGATTTTCTGACTAGTATCGATGATTAGAATTTTCATGCTGTATACTGAAATATCTTCTAAAATTGTTTTTTTCATCACCGGCATCCTAATCTTTAAATTTACCTCAGGCTCATCTAGTTTTTAATAGTATTCACCTTCGGCAGCGGCGTTGCCTAATTTAAATTTTAGGCGCCGATTTCGAAAAAATTCAATTTTTGAATTTATTTCAGTATAAAAATATCACAAGATGATTTAATTAGAGAGAAGAGTTGTTGTATTTTACCAAAACTGCTGGTAAACTATTTTGTTATAACAAAATGAATTACATAATATAAGGAGCTGCGCTTGGATCATATAGGAGAGGAATTCGAGGAAGGGCAAGATCTTTCTGAGCTTTTAAATAATGGTCAAATAAAAAAAGCTTCTGAGGCTACTAGTATTGATGAGTATCCTGCAAACTTGCCAATACTCCCTTTGACAAGTAGGGTCTATATGCCAGGAATGGCAGTCCCTATTGTAATTGAGCCAGGTGTCTATTACGATCTTTTAAAGGAATTAGCTAAAAACGATCATAAATTTTTAGGGCTCGTTCTTACAAAAGACAAGGAGCAAGATATTTATGATGTAGACTTTGATGATCTGTATGAAGTCGGCGTTGTTGCCAGAATCATTCGAATATTAAATATACAAGAAGCTGGCGCTCAAGTCATTTTGAATATTGAAAGACGCTTTCTAATCAAGAAAGATGTGACTCCTAAAAAAGCAAAATATTTAGTTGCTAAAGTGACCTATCATAAGGAGCAAGTAGCTTCAGATAAGAAGGATATGGTTACTGCATATACAAATAACCTAGTGACAACAATTAAAGAGCTCTTGAATTTAAGTCCTCTATTTAAAGAAGAGTTGCAAATTGTCCTCAGTCACTCAGATTTTGCCCAACCTTGGAAACTTTGTGATTTTGCGGTTGCATTGACAACGGCTTCAAGAGAAGAGATGCAAGAGGTTTTGACAACGTTTGATTTGATCATGCGAATGGAAAAAGCGCTTGTTCTTTTGAAGAAAGAATTTGATATTACAAAGCTGCAAATGATGATCAATCAGAAGATTGAGACTACAATAAACAAGCATCAGAGAGATTATTTCTTAAAAGAGCAACTTAAGGCAATCCAGAAAGAACTGGGAATGGCCAAAGATGATAAAACACTCGATGTCGAAAGATTTCAAGAGCGCGCTAAGAAATTGCAATTTACTGAAGAGGCAAAAAAAGTTTTTGATGAAGAGCTAGAGAAAATGGGTGTTCTTGATGTTCAATCTGCTGAATATGGAGTTGTTAGAAACTACCTAGATATCTTAACTGCACTTCCTTGGGGAATTAAGGACAAAGAAAACAATAACTTGACACAAGCTGAGAAAATTTTAAATGAAGATCATTACGGCTTGCAAGATGTTAAAGAGCGGATCTTAGAATATGTCAGCGTCGGTCTTTTGAAAAAGACGGGTCCAAAAGGGTATATTTTGTGTTTTGTAGGACCTCCAGGAGTTGGTAAGACAAGTATTGGTAAGAGTATTGCAAGAGCATTAAACCGGAAGTTTTTTAGATTTTCTTTAGGTGGTATGAAAGATGAATCAGAAATCAAGGGGCATAGACGTACTTATGTAGGAGCGATGCCTGGTAAAATCATTCAGGCGTTAAAACAGATGGGGTCATCTAATCCAGTTATCATGCTTGATGAAGTTGATAAGTTGATGTCTAGTTATCATGGAGATCCAGGATCGGCTCTTCTTGAAGTGCTTGACCCTGAACAAAACAAAGAGTTCTTAGATCACTATATTGATGTCCGTTTCGACTTGTCAAATGTCCTTTTTATTTGTACTGCTAATACTCTAGATACAATACCGGGGCCTTTGAGAGACCGTATGGAGATCATACGACTTTCTGGTTACGTCGAAGAAGAGAAGATGGAGATCACTAAGAAGTATTTGATCCCAAAGGATAGAGAGGAAGTGGGTCTAAAGACGACTGATATTAGCTTCAAAACAGATGCTCTACATAAGATCATTCGCGAGTATTGTAGAGAGGCTGGTGTTCGTCATTTAGAGAAGAATATCAATAAGGTGATGAGAAAAGTGGCGATGCAGAAAGTAAGAGCCCTTGAAAAAAAGAAAAAGTTGCCCAAAGTTGATATTACTGCAGACACAGTAGAAAAGTATTTAGGTAAGCCTATCTTTACATCGGAGAGATTTTATTCTAAAGATAAACTCAATGGTGTTGCTACAGGTCTTGCTTGGACAGAAATGGGTGGTGCTCTCCTCTATATTGAAGCTGTGAAAAATAAAGGGAAAGAGAGGTTGAAGTTAACAGGAAATATGGGAGATGTGATGAAGGAGTCGTCCTCAATTGCGATGACTTATCTAATGTCTGAACAGGAACGCTATCTTCCTCTTGGGCTCGATTTAACTGATCAAGAGGTTCATATCCATATTCCAGAAGGTGCAACACCAAAAGATGGCCCTTCAGCAGGAGTAACAATTACTACGGCAATGATATCGCTCTTGACTGGCAAGCCTGTGCCAAACGATCTTGCTATGACAGGAGAGATCACGCTAAAAGGGAAGGTGCTTCCAATTGGTGGTCTGAAAGAGAAAGTATTAGCGGCAAAGAGGGAAAATATTCACAACATTATTGTTCCATCTGAGAACAAACGTGATTGGGATGAATTGCCAACTTATTTGAGAAAAGGGGTTCATGTCGATTTTGTCGATGATTATAAACAGGTATACCAACTTGTTTTTGGCGGCAAAAAAGGGAGAGTGTAATGCAAGGTGACTTTCCTGAATTCACGCAAAGAAAGTTGATTCTTCCTCAGAAACTAGCCTCTTTTTCAGATGAGGTTCGTAAACAAGGGAAGAGACTTGCTACATTAAATGGTTCTTTTGATCTCTTGCATGCAGGGCATCTTCATATTATTTATGAAGCAAGTAAACAGGCCGATGTTTTGCTTGTGGCTTTGAATAGTGATGATTCGATCAAACGTTATAAGTGCCAAAAAAGGCCTATTATTGGATTGAGAGATCGCTTGCAAATGATGTCGGCTCTATCCTTTGTCTCAAATATAACTTGGTTTGAAGAGGATGATCCTCGAAATCTTTTAGAAATTGTTCAGCCCGATGTCCATGTAAATGGACAAGATTGGGGAGCTAATTGTGTAGAAGCTGAGGTAGTTAAGAAATATGGAGGCAGGCTTCATTTAGTCTCTTTAGTACCTGGCCTTTCAACATCAAAGGTTCTGGACAAAATTCGTGAGACTTATAGCCAAGTTTGATAGTGAGTCTAAAGCTCAAAAGTTTCTAAGAGTTCTTCGGGCGCAAGAGATCGAAGGCTATTTTGAAAAAGATGAGGGTGGATTTAAAGTTTGGGTTGTAAAAGAAGATCAAGTAACCCTTGCAAAAAACTGCTATCAAGAATTTCTTGAAGGAAAAGAGCAAAAAGAGCTCACACCACCTATTATTGAAGCTTTGGAAGAGGCTCAAATTCCTTTACAAAATGTCTATTTAGCCCCCTTAACAAGATTTTTTATTTTTTTCTGTGGGATCATTTTTTTGGCCTCGCTATATCAGAGTTCTCAGCTAAAGACTGCTTCTGAATCTTTTTTTCCTGTTTTTACAAAAGTGCAGCAAAATTTAATGTATGATTTTCCTGAAGCTTTGGAATATGCAAATGAACTTGCAGTGCAATATACAATTACAAAAGAGACGAAATTAGAAAGTTTGCCAGAGCCGGCGAAGCTATTACTTAAAAAGATTGAAAAGAATCCAATCTGGCCGGGGATATACTATGTTGTCCTCAATTGGAAAGATCGCTCAGAGCTATTTAAAGCAAAATTGTTCACCAAAATTCAAAATGGTGAAATTTGGAGGGTTGTTACTCCGACAATTCTTCATGTTGAGTTTCTCCATCTATTATTTAATATGTTATGGCTTTGGATGCTTGGCAAGATGATGGAAAAGAATATGAAATCTTTTAACTATATTCTCTTCATTGCTGTAACAGCAGTTATTACAAATACCTTACAGTATATTGTTACAGGCCCATTTTTTATGGGTTTCTCTGGGGTAGTCGCTGCTATGGCAGGCTATATTTGGATCAGGAAAAAAATCGCCCCTTGGGAAATTTATTCGATTGATTTTGGGACGCTGATCTTTCTTTGGGTCTTTATCTTTGGAATGTTTGCCCTTCAAGTTGTTGCTTTTTTCCTTCAAATCCTGCATATTGTCTCCTTTCAGCTCAACATAGCAAATACTGCACACGTCTCAGGAGTGTTTTTAGGAATGTTACTTGGACGTATGAATGTGTTTCAAAGGAAAATGTGACAGTCAGAGATCTTACGATACTCGGATGTTCTTCTCAAGCCCCGACCAGAAAAAGAAACCATGGAGCTTATCTCCTAAGATGGAACGGAGAAGGACTTCTATTTGATCCAGGAGAGGGAACGCAGAGGCAATTTATCTTTGCAGAAATTGCCCCACCCACCGTGACTCGGATTTTTGTCTCCCATTTTCATGGCGACCATTGCTTAGGCCTTGGATCGATGCTTATGCGTCTTAACCTGGATAAAGTGACCCACCCTATTCATTGCTATTACCCCGCTTCGGGACAAGTCTACTTCGATCGCCTTCGATATGGGACCAGCTATCGAGAGAATATCACTGTGATCCAGCACCCAATTACAGAAGCCGGCATCGTCCATCAAGATGAGAATTTTACGATTGAGGCTGACTATCTTAATCACGGAATCGACAATTTTGCCTACCGCATCACAGAGCCTGATACAATTAAATTCGATAAAGAAAAATTGAAAGCTCTCGGTGTCCACGGCCCAATTATGCAAGACCTTTTGAAAGATAAAAAGATCACCTTCAACGGAAAAGAGATCCTTTTAGACGATGTAAGTCATGTCCGAAAAGGGGATTCCTTTGCCATTGTTATGGATACAAGGCCTTGTAAAGGCGCCCTCCACATCGCCAAAAAAGCGACCATGCTCCTCTGTGAGAGCACTTATCTTGAAGCTGAAAAAGATCTAGCCAAATCACATAATCACCTCACCGCCCGCGAGGCTGCCACTATAGCCAGAGATGCCCAGGCCGAAGAGCTCATTCTTTCCCACTTTTCAGCCCGCTACCTCGACCTTCGTCCTTTTGAGCGCGAAGCCCGCGAGATCTTCCCTAATACCCATGCCGCCGACGACCTCAAGCAATTCCAATTCATCAAAAAATAAAGAAAAATTTTTACCACAGAGAGCACAGAGGCGCTGCGCGCAAAGAATTTGTTATTTTTTCTCTGTGTCCTCTGTGCTCTCTGTGGTAAATTTTTTTTATGGTTTTAGGGTTAGGCGTGGGCTGAAACGAATGACCCCATATTCAGGATGCCTTAGCATAAAAAATTCCAGCAAGTTCTTGTCCCTTCTTAAATGATGGCAGCTTCGCGCCAAGAATCATGTAATTTTTGGGACCAAAATTGGGAGATAAAATTAAGCCCGAATTTTTTTCAAAAATCGGGCATTCGTTTCAGCCCAGGTTAGGCGGTGAGTTCTTTTGAGATGTCGCGGAGGTTGGAGAAGAGGACTTCGCGGGCGGCTTTTTCGATGGTCCAGGCTCTTACAAGGGTGCGGAGGGTTTTGTCGTTATGAGAATTTTTGGTGAGATCTGCGGCTTCTATGAGGGAGATCGTGGCTTTGCCATCGGGGTCAATAGCTAGAGGCTCATCTACGAGCTCTTTGATGATGGAAGCATTATACCAGGTTGATTCATCAGGAAATTGATGGAGAAGTTCTATGGCAAAATGACGAAGGTCCCAAATTTTTTCAGCTAGCACTTCAATATCGCGAGCTTGTAATTTTTCAGGTTGGGTTTCGACCGTTGTTACAATTCTTGAGCTCTCTGATAGAAAAGACTCGATTACTTTCTTTAAATTTTTCTTAGCAAAATCATGCATAACATCCATCCCTACTTTTTTATAGCATGTATCAAAAATATCCTTTCGAGTAAATTGTTTCCTCGCAAGGGTGATACATAGAATGAAATGGCTTTATTTTTTTACTGCACTGTGTAGTTTTGGATTAGCCTCCAATCCAGGAGTCTACATTATATCGAGACTTTACGAGGGGCTATTTTTTTATGGACAGTACGATTATTTTGGCATAAAAGATAATGAATTATATACCAAAGTCACCTATGGAGAAAAAATTCTTTGTCTAAAAGAGGATTTTTCAAAACAGATGGAAGAGTGCTTGAAAGGAAATGAGCCCGATTCTCACTGGATGTTCTCTGAAAGAAAGCACATGAAGACTTTTTGGGTCTCCTTTAAGGGAAAAGAGTATGTTGTTAAAAAGCATGTACAGTACGGCTTTTTCAAAAATATCATGCAAATGGGGAAAGGTGTATCTATTTGGAATAATCTTCATTGGGCAAAAAAAAGGGGGCTTGCAGTTGTAGAGCCTGTTGCTGTTAGGGAAAAAAGAGAGATGGGTAGACTTGAAACGACAGTTGTTTATCGATATGAAGGGAGTAGAACTGATTATTTTAAAAAAGAAGATATAAAACCAAAAACTTCTCTCATCACCCCTCAATTGAGAGAGAAAAATATTGTTCATGCTGATTTAAGACGACGTAATATTATCTATGAAGAGGGTGAAGAGACTGTCAAACTAATAGATGTCGAGTTGATGCATTTTTATCCTTCATTTTCATATGTTTGTACTAAAAGGTTAACTAAGGAAGAGAGATGGTTGCGAAAGGATTACAAATCTTAAGTAGTATATGCGCAGGGGTTTTGCTGTTTTGTTTTTGGCCCTCACTTATGCATAACTTATCTAGAGTTTATGAAGCGCTCTTCTTAGAGGTACATTACGAATATGTAGGTCTTTTTGATAAGAACTATCAAAAAAAGCTTTCTTGGAATCAAAAAATTATTTGCAATAAAGAGTATGCAAATGCTTCAATGTTTGAATTCCTTCACAATGTAGAGACTTATAAAAACAAAAAAACACTTCATGATCATCGAGGAAAATTAACTGAGAAGATTTCACTTGAGAAGAGTCAGTTTGTTGTTAAATCGACAGAGCGAAAAGGTTTTTTTCGTAATCTATTCGCTCATGGTATGGGAGTTAATGTGTGGAATAATGCACATTGGGCAAAAGATATAGGCGTCCCTGTAATGAAACCCGTGGCTCTTGTAGAAAAAAGAGAGTGGAATAAAACTAAAACCTTTGTCGTCTATGTATTTGAAGGAAAAGTTTGTGAAAATGAATTCAAACAGAGAGAAGATTTTTTTCCAAAAGTACAGGAGCTTAAAGAGCTTTTAAATGAAAAACATGTGATACATCACGATTTTCGCCTCCGCAATATCGTCCTCTTAGATGATGGGACGCTCCAATTTATAGACATTGATAAATTGCATTGGTATAAAACAAGCTCACATGTTTTTAAACACCGATTGAAGCGGGAAGTGCATAAATTTAATCTCAACTTGGTTGAACAATCTAACTCCACAAAACGCCTCCAAGTATGAAAAGAAAAATTTTCCTTTTTTGTATATGTTTAGTAGCGCCACTTATTTATTTTTCGGAATCGCTTGCGCACAATATTTCTAGGGGGTATCAAAAACTCTTTGCTGTAATGCATTATGATTATAGTGGTCTATCTGATTCAGACTGCAGAAAAGAGCTTTCCTGGAAAGAGAAAATTTTTTGTCAAAACGCGTTTGCAACCGATGAAGTGATGGCATTTCTTCATAATGTGGAAGATCAAGTAAAAAGTAGCATTTCACATAATCGAAAGCCGAGTGTCGAGGAGACATTTTTTGGGAATGCCCGAGTTGTCATCAAATCGATGGAATTTCCTGGTTTTTTTTCTAATCTCTTCCGTATGGGGATGGGAGTAAATGTGTGGAACAATGCCCGTATGGCAAACCAAATGGGAATACCTGTTTTAAAGCCTATCGCTTTTGTAGAAAAACGAAGTTGGAACAAGACAACAACATTTGTTGCTTACCTATTTGAAGGGAATGTTTGTGTAAATGAGATTAAAAAATCAGAAGAGTGGTTTTGTAAAATAGAAGATCTTATCGATCGATTAAATAAAAAATGTCTGGTTCACGACGATCTTCGCATGAAAAATATGGTTCTTCTAGAGAATGGGACGATCCAACTTATTGATATTGATAAAATACATTACTATCCAAAAAATTCTCCTATATTTCAGGCAAGAATGTATCGTGAGATACGTAAATTTAATCAAAATCTTACAGAAAATTCCAAGACAACTAAGCATTTAAAATTACGAGCAAATTGTTTTTATGGTTGGAAGTCGTTGATGCATACATTAATGTGCGTGTATCGCAGAATGTTTACGACTACCCATTATGAATATGTAGGGCTAGATGATCCTCTAGTAAAAAAAGAGCTAACTTGGGGAAAAAAGATATTTTGCTTAAATGAATATGCAAGTATTGAAACGATGAAATTTCTCCGAAATATAGAAGATACTACAGAGAAAAAACAGCTTTGGAATCACCAGGAAAGAAAGGGTGAGCTAGCAGTTATTTCTGGAAAGCAGGTGATAATTAAATCAATTGAGCTAGATGGTTTTTTTCCCAACCTTTTTCGTATGGGGACAGGGGTCAATATCTGGAATAACGCTAAATTTGCAAAACTGGATGGCATTCCCGTTTTAAAGCCGATAGCCTTAATAGAAAAACGGACTCTAAACAAAACCAAAACGATTGTAGTTTATCTATATGAAGGGGAAATTTGTTCTAAAGAGGATCTCCCTAAAATTAAGAATTTAAAACAGCTATTGCAGCAAAAGTATGTAACTCATCACGATTTCTATATTCGCAACATTGTCAAATTAGAGGATGGCTCACTGCAGCTCATCGACATCGACAAAATGCACTGGTACCCAAGAAATTCCTACCTCTTCCGATGGAAGACCCGTCAAGAAGAGGATCGATTTATTAAAGACCTAAGGTAGAGCTGGCGGCGAATTTCTGAGGCGGCGATTGCGAAGGCATTAGCCACGTTGAGTGAGTTTTTGGCGCCAAGGAGGGGTATTTTGATGATGACATCTGCACTGTCTAGCACAGCCTTAGATAGGCCGTATTCTTCATTGCCGACAAGGAGGGTAAAACTTTCTGGAAAGGTAAAGTCGTAGGTGGAGAGGGCAGTTTCGTGAGTTTCTAGGGCGATTAAAGGGCGTTTGAGCGCGGTCATAGGGGAATTGTGGTGGCAGGGGACAAGGGTCGCAGTTCCCATGGAGCTTTTGGCTATTTTTGGATGATCTGTGAAGGGTGTCTTTTCGGAGAAGTGAATTTCTCCTAGGCGAAAGGCCTCGGTTGTGCGGAGGATGCTGCCGACGTTGTGGGCAGAACGGAGGTTGTCTAGATAGATATCGATCGGTAGAAAAGGTTCATTTGAGAGAGAGTCTAAGTGTGAGATGTTTGGAAGAAAAGAGTGTTCCTTTAGAGAGATTGTGGCAATGCGTAAATGTTCGTGGTAGCGGTCGGAGAGAGCTTCTGCAGTATAAGCAATTTTTGTAAGAGAGAGTTCGGTTTCTATCTCTTGGTAATAGGGAAACTTATTTTGGTCAAGGTAGGCTTCTCGGAGAAGATCAGCTGCTTTTTTATGCTTTTTGAGCAAAAAACTCATCTAATCCGCCATCAAAAACGATAATCCTTCTCTCTTCAATGGAGATGATTTTAGTGGCAACAGAGCTGATCAAATCTCTATCGTGAGAGGCGACAATTACAGTTCCTGGAAACTGCTTTAATCCCCAGCCAAGGGCTGAGACTGCTTCTAGATCGAGGTGGTTATTTGGCTCATCGAGAACGAGTGTATTATAAGAATTGATAATGAGTGAAGCTAGAATTAACCTGGCGGTCTCTCCGCCTGAGAGTTTTGAGATCTCTTTTAAGGCTTCATCACCAGAGAATAAGAGTTTGCCAAGTGCCGAGCGTATATCTTGCTCATGGACACTAGATTTTTGTGTTTTTAGCCAGGAGACTAAATTAATTGGCATTTTTTTATCAACCATGTCGCCATGATTTTGTGGAAAATAGCCAAGAGTCATATTATGACCTGGAAGAACAGTTCCAAAATCAGGGGCAACAATCCCTGCAAGCATTTTAAGGAGGGTGGTTTTACCTCTGCCGTTATTACCGATCACCCCTATTTTATCACCTCTATGAATCTCGAGCGAGAGGTCTCTGATAACAGGATGGTCGTACGCTTTAGAGATGCCAGTTACTTTAAAAGCGATTTGGCCTGAAGGAGCTGGGTCTGTAAATTTAATATAGGGTCGTTGAATATTTGATTTTTTCAGGTCGCCTGGTTGCAACTTCTCAATTTCCCTAATCCGAGATTGGACTTGAGAGGCTCTTGTTCCTGCTCCAAATCTAGCAACAAATTCTTTAAGTTGAGCGACTTTTTTATCTTTTGATTTGTTATCTGATTCTGTCCGCTCTCTCATTTGGGATTTGGCGGCGATCATAGTATCGTAGTTGCCTGGGTAAATGATCACTGTTTCGTAGTCGATGTCGGCAATGTCTGTACAGACAGTATTTAAAAAATGTCTATCGTGGCTAACAACAATAAGCGTCCCTTCATATTCATGAAGAAAGGTCTCTAGCCAGCGGATTGAATCTAAATCAAGGTGGTTTGTCGGCTCATCAAGGAGGAGCGCTTCTGGTTTTCCAAAAATTGCCTGACAGAGCATAACGCGGAATTGATGATCAAGAGGGACTTGGCCCATCGTTTTTTGAAATGATTCATCTGGAATGCCCATTCCGGATAGAAGAGTTTCAGCCTCAACATCAGCTGTGTAGCCATCTTCTTCAGCAATAATTTCTTCTAGTTTTGCTAGGCTCATGCCAACGGCATCTGTCATCTCTTCTTCATAAAGTCTGTTTTGTTCTTGCATAGCGGCCCAAAGGCGGCTATTGCCCATTAGAACAACATCCACTAGCTTTAAATTTATAAATTCAGAAATATTTTGCTTAAGGAAGCCCGTTTTTTTGGGGAGGGAGACAGTGCCAGAAGTGGCATCATCTGCACCCATCATAATTTTTAGAAGGGTCGATTTCCCAGATCCATTCGGTCCTGTAAGACCATACCGGCGTTCAGGGTTAAAGGTAACGCCGACATCTTCAAAAAGAATTCGTGCGCCAAGCTTTTTTGTAATTTTATCTAAGGTAATCATATGTTATGGTAAAAAGTGTACCATATGATCACAAACGAATCAATAGACTCTTTTTTGGAGTACCTCCGGCTTGTTAGGCAGCTGTCCCATCATACTGTACGCAATTATGATATTGACTTGAGAAGCTATTTTAATTTTTCAAAAGGGGAGATAGATACCCTTTCCATTCGACAGTATTTAGCCCATTTATATAAAAAAAATAGTAGCAAGAAAACAGTAGCAAGGAGGCTCTCTGCTCTTCGGACCTTTGTCAAATATTTAATGAGACAAGGACTCTTGAATGCAAACCCCCTCATCGACATTAAAGCGCCCAAATTAGAAAAAAAGCTCCCCTCATTTGTAGGCTCTGAACAAATTGTCCAATTTTTTGCTGCCCCCAACCTTAAAACTTACCTCGGAGTCAGAGATAGATGTATCATGGAACTCCTCTATGCCACAGGCATTCGGGTGGCAGAGCTTTGCTCTCTCAATATTGAACATATTGATTTTAAAGGGCTTTGGATTCAAGTTACAGGAAAGGGAAATAAAGATAGGAGGGTCCCCCTCACAAAAATGGCCGCCACCTGGCTTAAGTCTTCACTAACACATCCAAAAAGGCGGGTTAAAAACGAGGTGGCCGTCTTCCTCAATCGATGGGGATCAAGACTTACAACCCGTTCAGTCGATAGACTCTTTGTCAGCTATAAACACCTCTCCAATATTGCAATCCCCCTAACTCCCCATACCCTCAGGCACACGATAGCCACCCACTTCCTTGAAAACGGCATGGACCTAAAGACCATCCAAGAAATTCTCGGTCACACAAACCTTGCCACCACGACAATCTACACCAAAGTCTCCACCAAACTCAAAAAAGAGACCTATGATAAGGCGCATCCTCTCGCGCAATAAATTTTTTCTTTTTATCCTAAAGAGAGAATGTGCTATGTAAGTCTTATGAAATATTATTTTTATGTAATTGTGAGTCTCTTTTTTTGTTCTCTTAATGCGGGGAGTTATGCTCCGAAAAATTATGATTATCTGATTCAATCGATGCCGAAGTTTGATCAGGCGCTTCTCCAGGTCCATTTTAAGCTCTATCAGGGCTATGTTGCCCAGGTGAATCAATTAGATCAGATGCTGCAAGCAGATACAGAAAAATCGTTCACATATCAGGCGATTAAAAGACGGTATGGGTGGGAGTACGATGGAATGGTCCTTCATGAGCTCTATTTTGATAATCTCGGCGGAGATGGCAAGTTAGATCCAGCATCGCCCTTATATCAAAAAATTGTTAGGCAATTTGGTTCTTATGAAAATTGGCTGAAAGACTTTCAGGCAACAGCCCTTGTTCGGGGAGTTGGATGGGTAATTTTATATCTCAATCCAAAAACGGGTACACTATATAATGCTTGGGTTACAGAGCATGATACAGGTCCGCTTTTCTGCGATGTGCCACTTCTTGTGGTCGATTTGTGGGAGCACGCCTATCTTTGTCAATTCAAGCTCGACAGACCGGCTTATATCAGCACAGTGTTTGACTACATCAATTGGCCTGTAGTTAGTCAGCGACTTGCCCAATAACGAAGGATCTATGTTAAAATTATCTAATAGCAAATTTAATTCGCTATATAGTCATTTAAATTTAAAATTTCACTTAGGCTAAAAGATCGCTTCGCCTTTTAATCAACCATTAGGCTTAATGGGTTGCAAAATTGACAGAGGGCTCAAGGACCGATTCGGGTGGGTGGTAGGTGTAGCCAAGCTCTTGGGCTACGTGTGGGTTTGTTACTTTCCCTTTGTAGATGTTAAGCCCTTGGCGGAAGAGGGGGTCATTTTTGAGGGCATTAAGCCCTTCGTTTGCAAGTCTGTTTGCATAATAGTAGGTGGCGTTCGTGAGGGCTTGAGTTGCGGTTCTAGCACAGGCGCCAGGCATGTTAGTGACGCAATAGTGAACGATGTCGTCGATTATATAGGTTGGGTTAGAGTGGGTTGTCGGTCTAGAAGTCTCAAAACAACCCCCTTGGTCGATTGAGATGTCTACAAGGACCGCGCCTGGTTGCATTTGGCGGACCATGTCGTGGGTGACAAGTCTTGGTGCTTTTTTACCAGCAACAAGAACTGCTCCAATAACTAGGTCGGCGTGACGGATCAGCTTTTCGATGATTTGGGGACTTGAATACATTGTTTTTAAACGGCCCTGATAGATAGCATCGAGTTCGCGAAGTCTTTTTAGATTAATATCGACGATTGTTACATCTGCGCCGAGACCAACAGCCATTTGTGCTGCATTGATTCCAGAGACGCCGCCACCAAGGATCAGAACTTCTGCAGGATAGACACCAGGGACGCCTCCAAGAAGGACCCCACGGCCACCGTTTGCTAATTGTAAACAGGATGCTCCGGCTTGTATTGCGATTCTCCCAGCAATTTCACTCATCGGAGTCAGGAGGGGGAGCTTTCCATCAATGTCAAATACAGTCTCATAGGCAATGGCGATTACACCTCTTTCTAAAAGATGTCTTGTCTGTTCTGCATCGGGTGCTAAGTGAAGGTAGCAGAAAAGAATTTGCCCCTCATGCATATGGGAAAATTCCTCTTTTTGAGGCTCTTTCACCTTGATAATAAGGGCTGATTGCCACACTTCTTTTGCAGTAAGAACGACGATTCCTCCTGCCTTTGCATACATTTCGTCAGTAAAGCCGATTTTAGTCCCAGCATTTGATTGGATAAATACTTCATGTCCGGACGATACAAATGCATGTACCATTGTGGGAGTCGCGCCAACTCGGCACTCGTGGTCTTTGATCTCTTTTGGTATACCAATTTTCATATTCAGATCTCCCTTATTTTGCGATAAGTCTAACCTATTCAGGCTTTTTTAGACAAAGATTTCCTTGAAATACTAACTCGGCCGGGCCTTCCATCCAAATCCGGTCCTTAGTATCAAATGAAAAGGTTAGTTCATAATATGTAAACAAAATTCGTACATCTTGTTTGTGAATGAGCGCAACTGCTGCGCCGCCGGATCCGCACGAAAGTGTCTCTGTTTCAACACCTTTTTCAAAGGTTCGGACACGGATCCCACTTGAAACGATTTGTGCTAAATTGACATTGACGCCCCCCGGTCCAAACATGGGGTGATAGCGTAATTCTGGAGCAATTCCTTGATTGTTAACATCTTCAGTAAATATCACAAGATGTGGGGTTCCAGTATTAACTAGATGCCCACTTAGGTTGTTTGGTAGGGCGATTGGGGAGTGAACGATCTCATTTTTAGGGAGGGTAACCTTTATTAGAGAATCTCCATGTTCACAAAGTGAGATGCCCCCCTTAGTCTCTATTGTGCACGATTTGCCAAGATGTCTAATGACGCATCTAAGGCCGTTACCACACATAGTGGCTTCGCTCCCATCTTGATTAAAGATGCGCATTTTAAGATCGGCAATTTTTGACTTTTGTAATAAAAGGAGCCCATCTGCACCTATGCCTAGATTGCGGTTGCATATGTGGGAGATGAGTTTAGAATCGATGGGGAAGGACCTGTCATAATCCTCAAAAAGGATGAAGTCGTTCCCCGTGCCTTGATACTTGTAGAATTGTCTATTCAAATTCGGGAATGTCTTTAAATGAGGAGATAACATGATCTATTAAACCATATTTCTTAGCCTCATCTGCACTCATCCAACAATCGCGATTTAGAGATTCATTAATTTGGTGGGTGGTCTTTCCTGTCTTCTCTACATACATTTGGACGAGGAGTTCTCTTGTTTTAACAATCTCTTTTGCTTGAATTTCAAGATCGGTTGCTTGGCCGTAGATCGTTCCGCCGATTAGAGGTTGGTGGATCATGATTCTGCCAAGGGTTAGTGCATAACACTTCCCTTTAGCTCCAGAAATGCTTAAAATTGAGCCCATTGAGGCAGCAAGTCCCATGACAAGTGTGTAAACAGGGGAGTTTATCATTCGAATCATATCAACGATAGCAAGTCCTGAATCTACTGATCCGCCCGGGGAGTTGATCACAAGGAGGATAGGCTTTTTGTTATCGAGTGACTCTAAATACCAAAGTTTTTTTATAATAGCAGTGGCAGAAGTGTCGTCTACTTGTGTGGAGAGAAAAACAATCCGCTTCTTAGTAAACATCTCTTCGATTTTTGTATCTAACGGCGGCTCTTTTTTAGTCTCTTCTTCATCACATTTGTTTTCGCATTTATTCATGAGATTAATTCTCCAATGTTGACACAAATTTCGGGATATAGGGGGAAGTTTTCTAGAAGTTCATCTATTCTCCTTCTAGCTTGCTCTCTCATCTTAGGTTCGAGCATTGCTTCCGCCAAACTTTTCTGTCCCGTTTTTGCGTCGGTTTTAGGTTTTGCACTTTTAAGCACATCATATAGAATGTCGGCAATTTTTTGCATCTCTCCTTCTTTAAAACCTCGAGTTGTTAAAGCAGGTGTGCCGAGTCTAATTCCTGAACAATACCATGGGCCGTTCGGATCACCGGGCACTGTATTGCGGTTAATCGTAAATCCAATGCTCGATAAAAGAGATTCGGCTTGACGTCCATTGAGTCCAAAATTCTTTTGAACATCGACTAAAACCATATGATTATCTGTGCCGCCAGTAATTAAAGTGATGCCTTTAGAGTTCAGGTGTTCTGCAAGAGCTTGGGCGTTAAGTATCACCTGTTTAGCATACGATTTAAATGAGGGGTCTAAGGCCTCTTGAAAGCAGATTGCTTTGGATGCGATTACGTGGGGAAGTGGCCCTCCGAGCGCGAAAGGACACCCTTTATCAACAAAAGGTTTGTATTCGTCCTTACATAATATAAGTCCCCCCCTTGGTCCTCTTAAAGTTTTGTGGGTCGTCGAGGTAACCACATGGGCAAACGGTATTGGATCATAATTCCCAGTCATCGCCTTGCCAGCAACAAGGCCTGCAAAATGTGCCATATCGACTAAAAGAGTCGCTCCGCACTTATCGGCAATCTCTCGCATGATTGAAAAATCGATCAATCTTGGGTAGGCCGAATAGCCAGCTAGGAGAATTGCCGGTTTTTCTCTTACGGCTATCTCTTCAATATTTTTATAATTAATAAGTCCGGTACCCTCGTCTACTCGATAAGAAATTGCTTTCATCATTTTAGAAGATAAGTTTACTGGGCTTCCATGAGTTAAGTGGCCTCCGCAGTCAAGAGCCATTCCTAGAAGTTTTTGCCTTGAAAATTGTTTGCGCATCGTCTCAAATTCTTCCGGAGTGAGAGCGTAAACACTTTTTTTCCCTAATTTTTCAATAAATGGAGTCTCTACACGCTTAATAAGGATAGACCAGAAGGCGACTAAATTGGCATCAGCACCTGAATGGGGCTGGACATAAGCGTGATCGGATCCAAATAAAGATTTAGCACCGTCGACTGCATAAGATTCAATTGTGTCGACATGTTCGCAACCGGCATAAAAACGGTGCCCAGGCGAGCCCTCTGCATATTTATCGGTTAAAAGATTTCCCATAGCGAGCTGAACGGCGAGAGAGGAGTAGTTTTCAGAGGCGATCATTTTTAAAGAATTTCTTTGAGATTTTAATTCATTTAATATGGATCCGGAGATAATGGGGTATCTCTTAGAAAGGGTATCTAAGCTTGCTAGATAGGCGACAGTTTCAGGGTGATTTTCGGGGTTTTTGCAGGTTTGTAAATAATTTTTTAGAAAATTCATAGGTGTCCTTATAAGAAAATTAACAATTATGATAATGGAAAGGGCTTTTTACTTGTAGATTTTGTGAACACCTGCTACGCTTTTTTTCGTACTTTCTAACCAAGAGATCTATAATGCGTGAAGCTTTAAAAGTTATTCTCTCAATTCAAGAGCTAGACATCAAGATGATTCGTCTGATGAGACTAAAGAAACAGAGACAGGATGAATTAAGACAGATAGCTCAACTTAAGCAAGAACTTTTGGAACAGCTTGATAACAAACAAGATGAGATTGTCGAGTTTGCTGAAGAGTGTCTCCTCTATGAGCGAAAAATTGAAGAGCATAAAGAAAAAATTAAAAAGCTAGAGGGTCAACAGACAGCGATTAAGAAAATCGAAGAGTTTAATGCTTTGACTAAAGAGATTTCGACACTAGAACGGGAAAAAGGCTCTTTTGAACAGACACTTTCAAATTTAGTTGATAAGAAGGCTGTTGAGGAAGAAGTTTATGAAAAAACAAGAAAATCTTTAGCAGAATCCGATCAGAGCAATAAAACTTTAGAAGATGAGATCAGGGACACAATCCACGAGATTAATAAAGAGGGCGCAGGACTTAAGAAAGAGCGAGATGAGATGGTTAAAACAGCTGATACTCAAATGTTTGCGATTTACGAGAGGCTCCTTAGAAATAAGAAAGATAGAGTTATTGTCTCCATTGAAAACAGAACTTGTACCGGATGTCACATTGCTCTCACTGCCCAACATGAAAACTTAGTGAGAAAGGGCGAGAAGCTCTCTTTCTGTGAACATTGTTCTCGAATTCACTTCTGGAGTGAAAGCAAAGAGGAATCAACAGATGGTGCTGCTACAACTACTAAGAGACGTAGACGTAGAGTGGTAAGTGCTGGGTCAGCTGCCACTGCTGCAGTTGAAGAAACTGAAACCGAGTAAGTTTTAGGGAAGGTAAAGCAACCGCTATTAGTAATAATAGAGGAAAGTCTGGACTTCAGAGGATAAGGATACCAGCGAAAGGCTGGGAGTCGTAAGGCTACGGAAAGTGCAACAGAAAACACCACCGCTGCTAAAGCAATTTAGTGGACAGGTTGAAAATGCTCGCTTTAAGAGTGAGACGCTTCATAGAGATATGGAGATCAGTGCAAACCCTATCCGATGCAAGATAAAAGCATTCATTAATAGCGATCCGCTAGAATGCTTTTTTAAGGTCGCTTGAGGGCTCTAGCAATAGAGCTCCTAGACAAATGGTTGCTCTTAGCAATAAGACAGAATCCGGCTTAATAGCCTTCCCTTTTTTAATGTTTTTGTTTTTTATATTCCTTTTCCTTCAAATGAGTCCCATCAGTAGTTGACAAGAGAGGCTTTTTGCCTATATGTTGGAGGGATGGATGTAAGAAATGTGCTCTTTTCTAACGGGACGTATCAAATTGAGGTTTGGGACGGGGAAAGCTATTGGATCTTTTTGCATCTAGATGATTTAGGTGACGTTCTTGATCAATTTTGTAGTTGTGGAAAGACGGGGGATGGGAGCGTTTGCCACCATGTTGAATTTGGGAAAGAGGCGGTCTTTAGAGGGTATAAGTTCCCTCTCCATGTGAGGTTTAGGTCTTCATTATGGAGCGAATTGTTCAGGATTTTGGCAAGCCGGTATGGATATTCACCTAAGTTAAAAAAAGATCCGAGTGGACAGTATGAAGTTGTTTTGCCCGAGGGTAAAAGGGTCTTTTTTCTTGAGATGAAATCAAAAGAGGGGCAGGAATTTGCAAAAGAGTGGATCGATGAGCGGAAAAAAGAGACTGAGGAGACTTCGTTAAAGTTTTCCAATCTAGCTCCTGAGGAGCTAGAAAAATATAAAAGGGGGAGACCTAGTGAAGCGCTTGAATTTGAGCTCTCTTTGTGGTCTGATCTTGCAAAATGGTTCATGATATCAGAAGATGCTGGGAGAGAATTTGCAGTCTCTTTTAGTGAATATAAGAACGGGCTACCTGAGTATATTTGTATTAAGTCAGAAGAGGCTGAAGCAGAGGTTTATCTAAAGCCCCCTGACTGGCCAAAAGTGATTCTCCCTATTGCCTCCTATAAGACAAATCTTAAGGTGTTTGACTTTAAGGATATGCAGGTTGAAAAAATCTCGTATGAGCCCTTAAAGAGACGTTTTATTATTCAATCGGTCCCGATGATTCATGCAGATAGGGTCGATTTTGAGTGGGATGATTGGATTTTTCGGAAGGGAGTTGGATTTTTTCCAAAAAAATCGAATGAATTATTTAAAAAAGGGACAATTGAAGAGAGCTTAGTACCCGAATTTTTAGAAAAACATGCTAGGTTGCTTGAAAAGTATCTTGTCGGTACAACCCTTTCTAGAAAACCGAGAAGTGCTGGATATAAACTTTTTTTTGATTCGATCGGCAATTTCCATATTCAGTGTTATCTTTTTCATCCAGGTGATTTGCAGAAAGGAAAATCGCATTTTTTTGATCCTTGGGTCTATATTGAAGAAAAAGGTTTTTTTCGGGTGACAAATCTCCTCTTTAAAGGAATAGAGAAAGTTATTCCGAGAGACTTGATGGGAGAGTTTATAGAGCGTAACAAAAATTGGTTAAATAAAGTCCCCGAGTTTCAAATTCATCTCTCCAGTGTTGAGACTAAATTTAACTACCGAGTTGAGGAAGATGTACTTATTATTGAGAAAGAAGATGTCTTTAAAGAGGGTGCAGCAGAGGCAATTGATTTGGGGCGCTGGATCTATATTAAAGGAGAGGGCTTTTTTTCTAGAAAAGAGACAATCCATCAAGGTTCATCTTTAGAGCCTATTGAAATTGATGAAGGAAATATATCAACTTTTATTCACGTACATAAAGATGATTTAGATCACATTAGAAACTTTTTTTCTACCGAATCTGGGCTTGAAAAGACAGGGCTGAATATTACCTTGGAAGAGGAAAATATTGTTGTCGAACCTCAATATTTTTTTAAAGAGTGGGCAAAAATCTGTGATCCAAAAATTTATGGTGACTTTGTCTATCTAAAAGATAAAGGGTTTGTGGAGGTGCCTGACAACTTAAAGCTCCCTTCTAAGTATTATGAGCGGGTAATTATTTCGGTCGATCAAATACCCTATTTTATTAAGCATGAATTGAAGAGGCTTAAATCTCAAATCTTCCATCTCGATAAGAGGTTGATGGAACCTGCTAAATTGAAGCTCGTTGTAAAGGATGTTGAGCGAAAAGAGAAAGGTTGGTTGATTGAGTTTGCTTACACCTCTATTTATGGAGAGGTATCTATAAGAGAGATCTATGAAGGGATACTCTCCTTTGCGCCGTTTATCCTGTCCGATGCAGGGATGATCTCCCTTTCAGAAAAGAGATTTTTTTGGCTAAGCCGTATTTCTAAGACAATGTTTGAGCCTGGAACTAATCAGCTCTATTTATCGACGCTTGATTGGGTAAGGCTTTCTCTATTTGAAGAGGTATATCTGCCCGATTCAAATAGGACTGAGGTAAAAGAGTTTGGAGCTATCTTAAAGAACTTGATTGAAGAGGGGCCCTTAGCAGAAATGCCGAAATTAGGTGGGCTAAAGAGTACTCTTAGACCTTATCAGGAAGTTGGAGTTAGATGGCTCTGGTTTTTATATAACTACGGCCTTTCTGGGTTTTTGTGTGATGAAATGGGTCTTGGAAAAACGCACCAAGCTATGGCGCTTTTATCGGCAGCAATGCATGAGAAGAAACGTTCGATGAGATATAAATTTCTTGTTGTTGCACCTACATCTGTAGTCTACCACTGGCAAGATCTTCTTGCTAAATTTTTACCTAAAGCAAAGGTTCTGCTCTATCATGGGCCATTTAGAAATTCAAAAGCTCTAAACTTGAAAAATGACATTATATTAACTACTTACGGTATTTTACGGAGCGATAAAGAGCTTTTTATGAAACACGATTTTGAGATTGCGATATTCGATGAGACTCAGGTGGCTAAGAATCAAAAATCGCAAATTCATTTAGCTTTAAAACAGGTAAAATCAGAGATGAAGCTTGCATTGACAGGTACTCCTCTTGAGAATAACCTCCTCGAATTAAAGTCGTTATTCGACATAATCTTGCCCGGATTCCTCCCATCTCAAGAGGATTTTAAAGATGAGTTTATTTCGCCTATTGAGAAAAATAAGGATGTAGATAGGCAAAAGGCCCTTTCCAAATTGATCAAGCCCTTCATTTTAAGACGGAAAAAACAGGAGGTTCTCTCTGATCTTCCCGAAAAAATTGAAGAGATTGCCTATGTCGACCTTTCAGAAGAACAATCCCGCATGTATGCAGAAATTGCACTACAATCAAAAGGGATTTTGCAAGAGGAAGGCTCGGGTTTTTATATCCACGTCTTTGCCCTTCTAAATAAGTTAAAACAGGTCTGTGATCACCCCTCCCTCATCACAAAAGATGAGAACTATTTTGATAAACATCAAAGTGGTAAGTGGGAACTTTTTGTAGAACTTCTTGATGAGGCATTAGCAAGCAATCAAAAAGTTGTCGTCTTTTCTCAATACCTAAAAATGCTTGATATTATTGAGTGCTATTGCAAGAAAGAAAAAATAGGCTTTGCCGGAATCAGAGGGACAACAAAAGATCGAAAAGGGGAAGTAAAGAGGTTTCAAGAGGATCCCTCTTGCAAAGTCTTCGTCGCCTCCCTCCAAGCAGCGGGTGTCGGTATTGACCTCACAGCAGCTTCAGTTGTTATCCACTATGACAGATGGTGGAATCCAGCAAAAGAGAATCAGGCTACCGATAGGGTCCATCGTATCGGCCAAAACCGCGGAATCAGCGTCTTCAAATTTGTCGCGAAAGACACCATCGAAGAGCACATCCACGGCATCATCGAACGAAAAAAAGATCTTATCTCAAACATCATCGGCTTCGACAGCGAACAAGATCTCAAGCGGCTCGATCGCGAAGAACTCACCACCCTTCTCAAAAAGCTCTACTCATCCATCTAATTGTAAAGAAAAGGTGCCAGGCATGCAATCATGCAATCTGAGATTGCATGGTGTGCCCAGTATGGACAATAACTTGTTGGTGAAAATCCAATCATAACCCGGAAAGGAGGGAATATGTAGACGAAGACAAGGGTGTCCGAAGAAACCAAAGCGAGGCTCCGCAACAGTGGATACAAGGTGTCGAAGAGGCCAA
>CANJWO010000022.1 GCA_947478685.1 Chlamydiota bacterium
ATCTTTCTGTCTACGCTTAACTCAAGTTGTTACCTCCTTGCTTCCAAGACTCGATACGGGTGGGTGGGTAGCCCTTTCCCGAGCACCATTTCAGGTGCTTGTTAATAGAGCGCCTCGTGGCGCACCGGAATTCCAGACCTGACCCTAAACACTGATCCTAAACATTAATCCTAAATCATAAAATTATATTTACGTCATCACCCATCTCTATTATTTTCTAAAACACCTTACAATGCATCTTCTTATTCTCAAAGTCTGATCTTTACAATAAGCTTACAATCAGATAGAATCTCTCCTTGGGGTTATCAATGACAATAAAAGCTAAGCCAAATCTTTTTTTCCGTAAAAAAGTATATGCTAGCATATACAAGCCCTCATCGTCGGAAGTTGAAGGGAAAAGTCGGGTAAAAAAAATTGTCCCATCTTCAAAAATTAGTGGTCTAAGAGAGGATTTTAAAAAAGTTTTTCTCCCTTTATTGATTGATGTTTTTGAACTTAGAAAGAGGATACAAAACTATAAGTTAGGTCCTAAGTCTCCCTTTATGCTTAAGGCGGAAGCTACATGCCCAGCCGAAATATTAAACCAACTGACCATACTTCAAAAAGACATTGAAGAGTCCAAACGGTGGTGTGAGGGCGTCATTCTTCAGATTTCAAAAGGGATTGAAGAGGCAAAAGAAGCATTGCAATATATAGAGAAAATGGGCGATAAAAGTGTGAATGAAGAAAAAAGCCCCTCTTTAAAAACACGGCTATGTAAGTTTTTTCTAAAGAAATGACAGAAATAATTGATTCTCAAATCTCCCCAATGATGCAGCAATGGCACTCTTGCAAAGCAAAGGCCGGGGATGCCCTTTTACTATTTAGACTTGGCGATTTTTATGAAGCCTTTTTTGAAGATGCGATCACTCTTGCAAGAGAACTCAATCTCACCTTAACAAAACGGGGATCGATTCCAATGAGTGGAATCCCTTCGCAAACTCTTGATAACTATGTTGAAAAACTAGTTAGCAAAGGGTATCTCGTAGCTATTGCAGAGCAGATGGAATCTCCAAAAGAGTCCAAAACAATTGCCAAAAGCATTGTTCGCCGTGAAATTGTCCGCATAGTCTCTCCAGGGGCAAACCTCCTCTCCCAAACCCTATCCGATTCAACAAATAATTTTTTTGCTGCAATTTGTAGAGTCAATGAATCAATTGGCCTCTCTTTTCTAGATCTCTCAACAGGAGATTTGATCACTTTAGAAGTGGAGGGGGAAAAAGAGCTTGCTGATGAACTTTGTAAAAAATTTCCCAAAGAGATCCTTATCTCCGAGAAATTCCTCAAAAATCACAACACGATTTTCGAAGAGCTCAAGACAATTTTTCCATTCCGTCTAACCGTGAAAGAAGATTGGCATTTTGACCACCAAATCGCCTACAACTTTTTAATAAAACATTTTAAAGTCCACTCTTTAGACTGCTTTGGTTTGAGAGGGATGATCAGCTCCATCAATGCGACAAGCACTCTGTTAAGACACGTAGAAATAGATCTTTGCCAAGATATATCTCCCATTAACAAGATCCGCCTTGAGACCCTCTCCTCTTACATGACAATCAACCATTCAACTGCAAGGCATCTCGATCTCCTTACAACATCTAGTGGCAATCCAAAAGCCTCCCTATTAGCTATACTCAATCAGACAAAGACTCCGATGGGAACAAGGCTGCTTAAAGAGTGGGTTTTACACCCCCTCCTCTCTCTTGATGCTATACAAAAAAGGCAGGATGGCGTTGAGGAATTTATAAAGACCCCTCTTCTATTAGAAGAGCTTTTGAGCTCAATTAGAGATCTTGAAAGGCTCTCCATGAGAGTTAGTACAAACATCGCAACACCAAGGGACATATTAGCATTAGCTGATTCTCTAGAGGTAATTCCCCTCATAAAAACAGCGATTGCATCCTTAGAATCAAGCATCTTAAAAGAGACTCTCCCCACTTTTTTTGACTTCTCTCCCCTTGTAAAGAAAATTAAATCAGCTTTTTTAGAGACACCTCCGACAAAATTTACTGAGGGTGGCATTTTTGGGACCGGTTATTTTAAAGATCTCGATGAACTAAAAACATTTAAAGAGCAGAGCGAAACCTGGCTATCTGACTATCAAACTCTTCTTAGAGACTCTCTCGACATAAAAACGCTAAAAGTAGGCTATAGCAAATCATTTGGATATTTTATCGAAACAAGTAGGATCCAATCAGAAAAAATGCCCCCTACTTTCGATAAGAGACAGACTCTCGTTAATGGAGAACGTTTTATCTCTCCTGAGTTAAAAGAGTATGAACATAAAATTCTCCATGCAGAAGAGAAAATGATCGAAATGGAAAAAGAACTCTTTATACAACTGCGCGACGAGGTTTTTTCTTATTGTAGTCACATTCAAACACTTGCATCTAGCATTGCATTAATAGACACCCTCTATTCTTTAGCCACCGTGGCCTCCAATCTAGGTTATACAAAACCTGAAGTAGAAAATTCAGATGCTATCGAGATTATTGATGGCCGTCATCCTGTCTTAGAGACCTTTTTGAAAGGGGAATCTTTCATACCAAACGACGCTCTCCTCTCAAGTAGAGAGACCAGTCTCATCCTCATAACAGGGCCTAATATGGCCGGAAAATCGACTTATATAAGACAAGTAGCTCTTCTAGTCATCATGGCTCAAATCGGAAGTTTTGTCCCTGCCAAATATGCTAAAATAGGTATTGTCGACAAAGTCTTTAGCAGAATCGGTGCAAGCGATGATCTTGCAAGAGGACAATCTACTTTTATGGTTGAGATGTCTGAAACAGCAAGCATATTAAATACAGCAACAAAAAACTCCCTTGTAATTCTTGACGAAATCGGCAGAGGCACAAGTACTTATGACGGAATCGCGATTGCAACAGCAGTAGCTGAGCATCTTCTTAAACTTGGGGTAAAAACCCTCTTTGCCACCCACTTTTGGGAGTTGACAAAGCTTGAAACTGAATATACAGGAGCAAAAAATGCCCGAGTTGCTGTTCAAGAAAATGAAGACGGCATTATTTTCCTCCATAAAATTTTAAGTGGCGGCACAGACAAAAGTTACGGCATACATGTTGCTAAACTTGCAGGATTGCCCCCCGAAGTAATTAAACGGGCACAAAAACTCCTGATCGAACTTGAAGATAAAAAGAATCAAAAGAGAAAAACCCCTCCAAAAGAGGAACAATTCCTCCTTTTTTCAGAGAGCCAAAATGACGAGCTTACAACAAAGATCAAAACTCTCGATCTCAATAAAACCACCCCTTTAGAAGCTCTCCAATTTTTAATAAAATTGCAGCATGAACTCTGAAACACTTAATTCTTTTCCTCTAAAACCAGGCGTCTATCTAATGAAGGACATGGAAGGAAAAATTCTCTATATTGGAAAAGCAAAAGTATTGCGCGATCGAATTAAGCAATACTTCACTAATCAAGATACACGGGCGATGATCCCTTTTCTTATCCGCCATCTCCATGAAATCGAAACTATTGTCACATTTACTGAAAAAGAGGCACTTCTATTAGAAAATACCCTAATCAAAAAACATCAGCCGAAATACAACATCCTCTTAAAAGACGACAAAACATTTATCTCTCTCCTGATCAACAATAAACATAAATGGCCTCAAATAAAACTAGTTCGGTACAAAGATCAAAAAAAGGAAGACGGACTCTATTTTGGCCCCTACACAAGCGCAATCAATGCTAGAGCCATGTTCGAAACAATGACAAAAATTTTTCCACTAAGACAATGTTCTGATCGTGAACTTATCAGTCGAAAAAGACCATGCCTCCTATATTCAATCAAAAGATGCATCGCCCCCTGCGTAGGTAAATGCACTAAAGATGAGTATGATGAGACTGTCAAAGAGGCGACATCTTTTCTTAATGGAAAAACAGGGGCAGTTATCACAAGTCTCAAGAAAAAAATGACCTCAGCCTCTGAAAAACTCGAATTTGAAAAAGCGAGCTCAATTTTAAAAACTATCCATCAAATTGAAGAGGCATCAGCTTCCCAAAAATCATCGATTAAACTAAATGTTCCAAACATCGACGCTCTAAATTTTATCCGTAAAGGCCACTATATCTTATTAGTAAAGCTCCTCTTTAGAAACGGCTTACTTATCGGATCAGAACACTTTGATTTTGCCCTCACTTTAGAAACCGATGAAGAGATTCTCTCCTCATTTCTCTTACAACACTACCTTCCAGAAAAAAGGCCAGAGGAAATTCTTATTCCAATCGAACTTGAAGATAGAAAAATTATCGAAGAGATCATAGGAACTTCACTTCACACCCCACAAAAAGGGGATAAAAAAACCCTCGTAGATCTAGCATTTGAAAATGCCAAAGCACTTTATGAACAAGAAAAACTGGCCGTATCCTCTAAAGAAGAACTCCTATTAAGTCTTGAAGAGACTCTTAGTCTTTCACGATTCCCCTCCCGCATCGAATGTTATGACACCTCGCACATCTCCGGATCCGATGCCGTTGCAAGCCTTGCCGCATTTACAAATGGGGAAAAAGATCCTAAACGATCAAGACTCTATAAAATTAAAAAGGCTGTTTCCGCCGACGACTACTCTTCCCTTACCGAAGTTTTAACAAGAAGGCTTACTAGAGCACTTCAAGAAGATGACCTCCCCGATTTAATCATCGTTGATGGAGGAAAAGGGCAACTCAGCACCATCCAAAATGTGTGTAAAGAACTGAAAATTGCGTCAGTTGACATCATCGCCCTTGCAAAAGAAGAGGCTAGACATGATAAGGGGCTCACAAAAGAACGAATCTTTCTCACCACCAGGAAAGAGCCGATCTCCCTAAATCCCCACTCAGCCCTCCACTTCTTCCTCCAAACTATCCGAGACGAGGCCCATCGTAAAGCGATCTCCTTTCACAGAAAAAAACGGACCGAAAGGACCACCCACAGTCTCCTCGACGAAATCCCAGGCATCGGTCCCACCAAGAAAAAAAGGCTCCTCAAACACTTTGGCAGCGTCAAGCGCATCCTCGAAGCCTCTACCGAAGAGCTCCTAGAAGTCCCCGCCATCTCCAAAAAAGATGCCCACACACTTATTAATATAAAAAAAATTTTCACCACAGAGAGCACAGAGGACACCGAGAAAAAATAACAAATTCTTTGCGCGGAGCGCCTCTGTGCTCTCTGTGTTCTCTTGTGAGCACGGCGAACGGGTGGTTAAAATATTTTTCTAAGAGGTGATTGTAAGGACGAATTCTTTTTCGTAGCCGAGCTTGCGGGCTAGAAGAACACCTAGTTCATTTTGAATCTTATTTAAGACAGTTTCTGACACTATATTTGGAAATTTTGTGACGATTTCAATAGTCTGTTTAGGGTGGATGATTACCTCAAGGTTTGAGGGCTCATTTGGAAATATTTGTCGCCAATACCCTTTTATATAATCTTGAATGATAGCCTCTTCGACAAGAACTTTTGAAGAGCCCATTTTAATTTTATAGTACCTAACTTTATACATGTTATAGAAGCCAAAAAAAAGAACTAACCCGAGAAAAACAAAGAAGACCCCGAGTGAGCTCAATAAATTTGGATATTGCAAAAGCAAATGGATCGCAATATTTTGAACATTTGTCAAAAATGCGCTTAAAACAAATAAAATACCTGTCGATAGGACGAGCATTACAACTAAAAGATGAACTATAGAAAAAACTCCAACCCTAAAATTCTTCAGCATATTCATCCATTTCTTTTGTAATAGAGGTTTTTTCCTTCTCTTTTGATTTCAAAAGGAGATCTTCCAAACTCACATCAGGCAATAAATTTTTAAATACAACATGAACACAAGCTACATGAAGACCCGTAAGGCGGGTAATTTCTTTTACTATCTTATTCTGAATCTCTTCTGCTTTTTCAGGGAGAGAGATCCCATAAGAGACATTCACTTCCAGTTTAATATTAACTGAATGGTTCTTAGAGTCTTGCTCAATATGCACACCCTTTATCCGCTCCATTCCTTCACGGCCGAGCAAGTTATCAATTAGGTTTCCTTCTATTAGAGCTATACCGTCTATTCCCGCCAAACATTTTATCGTAATCGCCTGAAACACACGGCTTTCTATATCTCTAATAAAAATTGTATCTGGCAAATCAATCTCTTTAGTATCCAATTCTTCAAATCTGTCCATTACTTTTTCTAAGCCTCCATATCCATCTATCTATTTTCTTACATTGCCCTGAAAACTGCAAGTTCGATATGCTATTTTGTACACTTATATTATATAAATGGTTACTATCCGGTTAGGGGGAAAAAAAGAATGGATTATTCAGCTATAGCATTTTTACTGTTTTGGACCACAATAGGTTGTATAACCTCCTACATAGCTAAACAGCGAAATCGGAGTCCTATTACGTGGTTTTTTATAGGCTTATTATTTAGTCTATTTGGACTACTTCTCTTACTAGCGCTACCTTCTAAGTCAAATCAACTAACTGATAAAGAGGATGTTAAGGTTCCTGACATTAAAACTTCTCATAATGAGGCCGCTGCCCTTTCTGACGATTCAATGTACAGAGAGCCTAGTTTACCCCGAATTTCAAGAGATACTACCATAGATTGGTACTTTATCGATGATAAATCGAGCATTATCGGCCCTTTAAAGCTTTCAGAGCTACGAAAATCGCTGATTGAAGGAAAGTTTGATAATAAAACCTACATTTGGTGCGAAGAATTCCTAGATTGGACCCAAATCTTCCTCCTGCAAAATGGTGCCTCTCTCCTAGACCCCGATTTCCTATAAAGAAATTTACTAAGCGAAAGAAAAAAGCTGTTAGCTATAGAAAATAATTCTCTATAGCTAACAGACTAACGAATTGACTACCAAGAAGCTTTGACGATTCCTGGAACTAGGCCTTCTAGGGCTAGCTCACGGAAGCAGAGTCTTGAGAGTTTGAATTTTCTGTAGTATCCTCTTGGCCGGCCGGTTAATTGGCAACGGTTGCGTGAACGGACAGGTGAAGAGTTATTTGGAAGCTTGTCCATTTTGTACATAGCCTCTTTTTTATCTTCGTCAGTTGCTGTAAGGCTTCTGATAATTTTTTTAAGTTCTTGACGCTTTTCGTATTTAAGCGCTATCAACTTAATTCTTTTATTTTGCTTTTCAATTAATGCTTTTCTAGCCATGAGTTCCCTACTTTTTCTTTGCAGGTCCAGCCTGCCGCTGTTTACGTGTAGGATCTTTTTTATTAATTACGTAGACCCGTCCTTTTCTCTTCACGATTCTATCTCCCTTCAGAGGATCCGCTTTAACGGAAGATCTTACTTTCATCTAATTTCTCCAGTACCTATGTGTAAATTGGAAATCTAGTTTGCCAAAAGAGGGATTTATTGACAATTATATTTCTCCTACATTATCCTCTTCCCTATAAATTAAATCAAAAGAGATTGCCATGAAAAGAACCTATCAGCCAAGTAAACTTAAGAGAGCCAGAACCCATGGATTCCGTGAAAGAATGTCAACAAAAGCTGGACGAAATATTTTATCTAGAAGAAGAGCAAGGGGCCGTCACAAGCTTACAGTGTCCGACTCTGTGTCCTACTAGGTCTCTTACTAAAAACGATTTCACCCTTCTCAAGACGAAAGGGAGTAGAATTTATGGAAAATCCCTAAAATTTTGCTACTCCTTCGGCTCTTTTGAAGGGATTGAGCTCGGAGTCACTGCCTTTAAAAAAGGTGGTAACGCAGTAGCTAGAAACTATTTCAAAAGAATAGTTAAAGAAGTTTTTAGGAAAACAAGACCATTACTACCCCTCGGCTTAAAACTCCAAGTTCTTCCCATGGCAGCGCTAAAGAATATTTCTTATCATACAGTTTTAGAAGACTTTCGTGAGAGCTTATGCACATTAATCCAGAACAAAAAAGAGCTATTGAGACCATAAAAGGTCGCGTTCTTGTCCTTGCAGGGGCTGGCAGTGGTAAGACTTCCGTTCTTGTTCAGCGATGCATTAATTTGCTCAATAACCACTGTGTTGCCCCCACAGCCATTCTGGGTCTTACATTCACCAATAAGGCTGCAGAAGAGATGCGCAGCCGTATTGCTAAGCATGTAAGCCCTCAAGTGGCCAAAGAGGTAACTCTAACAACTTTTCATAGTTTTTGTTTTTGGATACTCAAGCAAGAGATTCACCATTTAGGCTATACTAACTCTTTTACTGTCTACGATGAAAAAGATAGAGAGAGACTCCTCCTAACTCTCGAAAAACAACTAAAACTCGAATATACTACAGAAAACTCGACCCCTGAAAACCCCCCTTCTGAAAACCTTCCCGCAGAACTCCTCCTCGCCGAATTTATTAAATCACTAAAAGCTTATAACGCAGTCGATTTTGATGGATTGCTCACTCTCACTCTAGAGCTCTTTCAAAAAGTTCCCTCTCTCCTCGAAAAATATCAAGACCGTTTTAAATATATCATGATCGATGAGTATCAAGATACCAACCAGACTCAATTCGCCCTCGCAGAACTCTTGTCCCAAAAATATGGCAATTTATTTGTTGTTGGCGATGATGACCAATCTATTTATAGCTGGAGAGGCGCTGAAGTTAAATTCATACTAGACTTCAAGTGCCACACTCTTATAAAGTTAGAGCAAAACTATAGAAGTACTAAAACAATTCTCGATACAGCAAATGCTGTGATTAAAAATAATAGTGTGAGACATCCGAAAACATTGTGGAGCGGATCTTTTGAAGGGGATCGAATCCACGTCTTCCATGCTAATGACGAGGTTCAAGAAGCCGAGGCTGTCGTTGCTAGGATTTTACGTTTGCGTCATGAGAAGGGACTTTCCTGGGGCGATTTTGCTATCCTCTACAGATCTAACACCCTTTCGCGCCCGTTTGAGATGGCTCTTTTACAGGCGCCCTATAAAAACGGCGATAAATTTGTGAGGGGAATTCCTTACCGAGTTGTCCAAGGGATGGAATTTTATGAGAGGGCAGAGGTAAAAGACCTTCTTGCTTACCTTAAAGTAATTATGAACCCTTCCGACCACACACCGCTTTTGCGAATTCTCAACTATCCTAAAAGGGGAATTTCAGTAAACGCTATTGAAATTCTCAACCAAATTAGCCGCGATCAAAAACTCCCGCTGTGGGAAGTCCTTCAAAGAGCTGAGAACTCTGCCCTCTCTAATCAGGCAAAAAGTGGTGTTGCCGGATTTGTCGCCCTGATCAAAGAGGCAAAATCAGTCTTTCACAATAAATCGCTCTTTGAAGCAAGTAAGTGGCTTGTAGAAAAACTCGATCTCAAACAGGCTCTTAAGGAAGAATTCAAATCGGAAAAAGCTATAGATTTTAAATGGGAAAATATTCAGACGCTTGTCTCGATGACCGACACTGAAGAGAGCACCTCTCTACATGATTTTCTCAGTCTGAGCATGCTTGATGGTCTTAAGCACAATAAAAAAGAGAAATTTCAAGACCGGGTAAATCTTCTCACTTTTCATAGTGCGAAGGGACTGGAATTCACTGCCTGCTTTCTTATCGGAATTGAAGATCGCTACCTCCCGCACGAAAGAAGCATTCTTGAGGGTAATCTAGAAGAGGAGAGACGCCTCTTCTACGTAGCTATCACAAGGGCGAAAAAATACCTCACTATCAGCATGACAAAAAACCGCACTACGCACGGGAAGGCAAAACCAACCAATCCATCAAGATTTCTCTTTGAACTTCCAAAAGAGCTTATCGAAGTAGAGCATAGCGATAGACCGCTCTCTTTCATTCATTAATAATAGGAATATCTATGTTTGTTTTTACCCCAATTAATTTTAATAGTTCAACCACTGTTGAACCAATTCAGGTTACTGAAGCTTCCGACAATTTTACTACTAAAATATGTAGGGTTACTGGATCTTTATTTGGGGGGATTCTTGGATTTTCTACAAGCTTAGCTATATCGATTTATACGAATAAATTAATAAATAATAGCTATCCTTGCATGCTCCCCACAGAATTTCTCATTATATATTATCTATCCCTCACCGGAATATACAAAGGTGCTGAAATTGGCTCTAACTTAGCCAATCGATGCATTCGCTCTAACACTTAGATATTCTGAAATAAGCAAATGAATCTTAGGAAGATTGTCTGCGTCACCTTTACCAAAGTCTCGAATATAGATCTCTAAAGGCTCCACCACTTTTTTAGCTTCCCCTTCTCCCTCTTGAAAATCTATTAAAGCAAGTCTTAGTCTTGACCCTTTTTCATTATTAGGATCTCTTTTTAAGATGATTTCCCTAATTTCTTTTGCTTGTGCTGATTCTTTTTCCCCTTTATTGACAAGTCCGGCATATCTTTCCATTTGAAAAAAGACCCCTTTCGGCATAGCTATTCCCCTCTCCAGTATTTTTTCTTTGTAGTATGTTGACCCTAGTTCTGAAGCTTTTTGGTAGAGCGTCTCTAAATACTCATCACTACAGTTTTTTTCAAAATCAAAGGAGAGCTTTTGATAATTTGCAAATCGATTTTTTAATATAGCGGCAAATTTTTCAACTGGGCCACCCTCATAGCCAACCCGAGTGATCTCTCTCCCCTTTTTATCAAGTAAGATAACCATGGAAATACTCTGCTCTCCACCTTTATCTTTAACAAAGATAAATTCATTCTCCATTGCATTAGAAAAAAGTTTATCAGAAAGAGCCTCATCTAAATTAAAAGCAATCGCAAGCGGCTTTTCATAGAGAGCGGCAATCTCTTGAGCTTTGCGAAAATCGTCAATTAGTGGTAAACTACCAATCAATTTACAGCACAGAATAGCAGTTAAAAGTGTTTTACCCAAAATTTCTACCTCATTAAAAATTGGATTATGGAAAATATCCCTATTTATTCCCACAATAATCTTAGGACCATCATATTGAGACATAGGCGAGAAAATTTAAAAAAATGCTCTCTAAGAGGCCTTGAAACCCGCACCGACATGCAGTTCTTCACCTATCCAAAAAGCTCTCCCCCTTTTTTAATAAATTACGTTCTACTCGATCTAAATGGCCCCCCTCTAACAAATAAGGACAAACACTTCGGTCTCTTTCTTATCGACGGCACCTGGAATTATGCAAAAACTATGACAGCCAGTATCAAAGAGCCTCTAGTGACCCGTTCCCTTCCATCTAAATACCGAACCGCCTACCCAAGACGCCAACCCTCCTGCGACGACCCCGAGCGCGGGCTCGCCTCTATCGAAGCCCTCTATATCGCCTATAAAATCCTTGAAAGAGAGACCACTGGTCTCCTCGATCACTACTACTGGAAGGAACCCTTCCTTCAACTGAATAATTTAGTCTAATTCGTTATATAGTGAATTAAATTTACATTGATAAGTTTACACAGTATGTGCCCTTGGGTTTCATTAGGCATTAGCCGGCGCTGAAGCAGGCCGTGTGTTTTCACACGAGCGATGCAAGCGAATGGAACCCAAGGAATACAGACGTAGTAAAATTATCAATGCAAATTTAATTCGCTATAAATGACTATATTGGAAATAAAACAATTATTCGCAGAGGAGCTACCCTCTTGCCAATATCTGCAAACCTTATCGATCTTGCATGGGATATGCTATCAGGACGAATAAATGACATTACTCTTGAGTCTTCTTCTGGCAACAGAATATCAAACTCTCTTGCACTTGAATCATAAAAATATTCAATAAAAGTGACTTCAATTCCTTCACAAGTTGGATAATCAATTTTTCGAATGTTGTCAAAAATATCAGAAAATAGGTTCGCTATATTTTTTTCCATAGCGTTAGGGATACTTCTGATTTCAGGCTCTTCTCCTATAGAATAATAGACAGATCTGTCTAGAGAAAGACCTAATCTCGGTATAATCATTTAAATTGTTGGAAAAGCTGGACAGCGATTTCGAAGGCGACGAAAAGGAAGAGGAGAATTAGGATGGGCTTACCGCCGGGAAGGAGAGGTTTGACACCGGGATATTTTTTCTTGTAGCGACCGATCCAGGCCATGAGTGTGGGGAGGAAGCCGAGGAGGAGGGCGCAGCCAAAGCCTCCGGCATAACCGAGAGCGCTTAGAAAGATGTCTGGGTTTATTAGCGCTATGATGACGGGGGGAACATAGACTAGTAAAGCTAGCCAGGAGCGGTTAAGCTCTGTTTTTTTAAAATTGAGGGAATCACTTAGAAAATCGAGGAGTCCAAGAGTAACGCCAATAAAGGAGGTTGTGAGAGCGAAGAAGGCGAAGAAATTTCCTATAAGTGCTATATTAGAGTTTTGGAGGACGAATTTTAATGGCTCCACAGCAGATAGACCACCTGTTCTTGCAGCCAAAAGTCCGTGCGCTCCTTCAATAGGGATTATCCCTTTAATAATTATATCCCAAATTATATAAGCAATAAAAGGTATCGTTGTTCCTGCTATAATTGCAAACCTAGTCCGTTTTCCATCCCTTTCTAAATATTCTAATAGGCTTGGAACAGTACCCTGATAACTAAACGAGGTAAAAATAATTGGAAGCCCTAAAATTGCCCCTTTCCAACCCCATTCTTGAATGAGGGAAAAGTTGATTTTACAGGCTCCAAAAACTACAAATCCTAAAAAAGAGATAATCAAGCCTGACATAAGAATGGCATTGACTCTGCCTGCTATCTTTGTCCCTAAATAGACAACTAATCCAAATAGAGATGTAAATAAAATAATTCCAATATAAGGGGCTGTTTCAGATCCTAATGAAATTGATACTAGACGCCCTCCGCCAGCTACATAGGCTACTGTAAGGCTGTAAAAAAGAAATATATATATAGCCCAAGCAAACCATTTACCAAAATCCCCTAAAAGAGTCCTCGCCATTGAGACAATATTTGCCTTTCTTGGGAGCCAAAGTCCGATTTCAACAAATAAAAGGCCTGTCGCGATACTAAAAATCCAAGATAAAAAATAGACGAGCCAAGAAGGGATTAATCCTCCGCCAGCAGTAGCTATGGGCAGTGCAAGCATGCCTGCACCTAGGGCAGTTCCCCCAATTAAAAGAGAGCCTAAAAATGTTTTCATTTTCATAATGGTTCAAGTATGATATCTTGCTCTTTCAAATAAACGCAATAGAATATGACACCAAGAATTTACGAAAAATCAGAACACCAGATACCTAAAGAAAAAATTGATCCAGCGGCTCTTATCGTCATAGAGACGCTTAGAAAAGCTGGTCATATTGCCTATATTGTCGGAGGATCGGTCCGCGACCTTATTTTAAGCCATCCTCCAAAAGATTTTGATCTCTCGACCTCTGCAAAACCTGAAGAAATTAAAAGACTTTTTAATCGTTGCTTCCTTATTGGCAAAAGATTCCGCTTAGCCCATGTACATATTGGCAGCAAAGTTATCGAAGTTGCCACTTTTAGAAAAGGGGACAATACTAATGAATCCCTAATTGTTGAAGATAATGAATGGGGAAACGAAGTAGAAGATGTCCTCAGGCGTGACTTTACAATTAATGGCCTTTATTATGACCCCCAAACTGAAACTATTATTGATTACGTTGACGGTTATAAAGATGCTAAAAAATCCCTTTTAAGGGCGATCGGCAATCCATTTGCGAGATTTAAACAAGACCCTGTCCGAATGATTCGCCTTTTAAAATTCCGCGCCCGTTTTGGAGTCTTAATTGAAGAGACTGCAATCACTGCCCTATTTGAGTGCCGAAATGAGATTCTAAAGAGCTCACAGGCTCGAATTTTAGAAGAACTGCTCCGCATGCTTGAATCTGGATATGGAGACCCCTTTATTAAACTTTTAGCAGAACATGGCTTTTTACCCCTCCTCTTGCCTAAACTTTCTGAATCCTTTGAACAGGGTCAAAATGATGCAGTCTTTGAGTTCCTAAAAGAGATTGATAGCATTGTTCTATCCGAGCCTAAAAAAACCCCTTCCAGATCGGTCTTCTTATCTGCTCTTGTTTTCCCCCTTCTCGAAAGACACCTTAGACTGCTTAGCGAAAATAGAGAAAAACCAATGCACCTTGGCGAAATACAAGAAGAGGCCAACTTCATGATAAGAGACGCCTTTGCACCCTTTTTAATCCTACCTAAGAAACTTTCATCGAGCATGGTTTCTATCCTTACTTCTCAATTTCGATTTACCCCAATTGAAAAGAAAAAACAGACAAGACAACGTATCCCTGCCATCCCCGATTTTAATTTGGCCCTCCAATTTTTTGAACTTCGAAGTCGTATTGAACCTGGATTGCAAACTCTCTATCAAGAGTGGGACTATTTCTGGAAAAAGCATCGTGAACGCCCGCCAAAGCGGACTAGACGTCGATGACTCTCTTTGTTATAGCAGGCGAAACCAGCGGTGATGCCATAGCAGCCAAAGTCTTACACTCTCTCTCTAAATCAATTCCAATTGAAGGTGTGGTTGGTCCTAAATTAAAAGAGATCGGAGCATGTGAGCTTTTCTCTATCGAATCTTTTCAAGTAATGGGAATTGTCGACATACTCAAATCTTTACCCCACTTTTTCATCCTTTTTCAAAAAATCAAAAACGCAATCTTAAAAAGAGATCCAAAGCTTGTTTTGCTCGTAGACAATGCAGAGTTTAGCCTTCTTATCGCTAAATCATTAAGAAAAAGCGGCTATAAAGGAAAAATTGTTCAGCTGGTGTCTCCCAGCATTTGGGCTTGGCGAAAGGCCCGAATAAAAACTTTAGAGAAAAACTTTGATCTCCTTTTATCCATTTTTCCCTTTGAAAAAAAATATTTCACTGGATCTTCTCTCAATGTTGAATATGTTGGCCATCCATTAATTGAAGAACTATCTGAGTATACCCTTGAAAATCACATCACTTTCCTCAATGAAAAGCCAATAGTAGCCATCTTTCCAGGAAGCCGAAAAAAAGAGACCGAACTAAATCTTCCCCTACAACTTAATGCTGTTAAGGATTTAGAGACCCATCAAATTGCAATCAGTGTTGCCTCCATCCATCTCCTCCCTCTAATTAAAAAAATCTTAAATAAATCAGGCATTCAAGCAACCTTAGTCTTTCCTGAAGACCGCTTTGAATTAATGAACCTGGCTCAATTTGCCCTATCAAAACTTGGAACTATTAACCTAGAGCTCGCCTACTTTGAAGTACCTACAATAACCTCTTTCCCCCTTCCTAAAGTAGAGCAATTTCTACTCCAACATATTTTTAAAGTATTTCTACCCCACTACTCAACCCTAAACCTCCTTGCAGAGAGGCGGGTTTTTCCTGAATATATCGGCTCCTTTGCCCGTCTCGACAACCTAAAACGGGAAGTTGAAAATTTTGCAGGGAGCCCTGAACTGCGCGAATGGACAAGCTCCGGATGTCGAATTGTAAAGAAACTTCTTGAAATTAATAATTTTTCCACTAAAAGCTCAGAGCTTCTCTCAAATCTTCTTGTAGAAATATAAGAGGCGATTCCCTACAATAGCTTGCATTATGCAAGATGTATTTAATATTTACATAGACCGTTTAGGTGATGGAGAGGAAGAGATCCTAGAAGAGGCGCTCGATCCTAGCTTTTTAGATGTGACTGATGGCACTCTTTTTTTTCCAGAAAAGATCTCCCTTCAAGGCACTGCCTATGTAGTAGAGACTCATCTTATTCTAACTTTAGACATTTCAACGAATTATCAAACTTACTGTAAAATTTGCAATGAGCTGATCGTCCTCCCTTTTTCACTGCAAGGGCTTTATATTACTGAAGAGATAGAAAACATCCCCTCAAAGATTTTTGATTTAAGAGAGACTTTGAGAGATGCTATCCTTTTAGAAATCCCTTTGTTTGCTGAATGTGAAGGCGGTTGTCCAATGCGAAAAGACTTAAATAAATTTTTAAAACAAGACCCCGTCTTAACTTTCAAGGAGATCTAACAATGGCAGTACCTCGTGCCCGGCACTCAAATGCTAAAAAAAACAGTAAACGCGCTCATCTAGCAAAACAACCTCTATCAGTAACTGTTTGTTTAAACTGTAGAAACTCTGTCATACCTCACCATATGTGCCCTTCGTGCGGTCATTATAAGGGAAGAAGTTACCATACTGAAAAAGAGGCTTAGTAATAATCTTTTTTTCCGTGTATAATGACACCCATTAATCGATTGTATTACTAGGCTCCAGCATGAAAGAAATTCTTTTAAATATTGAATCTAAAGAAACTAGACTTGCGACTCTCGTTGACCGAAGGTTGCAAGAGCTCGTTGTTGAACGAAAAAAGAACCGCCAAATCACAGGTAATATCTATCGTGGGCGGGTTACAAACATACTTTCCAACATTCAATCTGCCTTTATTAATATTGGCGAAGGTGAGAATGGTTTCATTCACATCTCTGATATTGTTGAAAATACGCAGAAATTCCAAGAATTGTTCGATATGGACTTTGATTGGGACTATGATCCATCTTCATTTCAAGCAAAAGAGTCCAAAGAAAACGATATATCTAAGATTTTGAAACCAGAACAGACTGTTCTTGTTCAAGTAGTCAAAGAGGCTATTGGAAGCAAAGGGGCAAGACTCACATCTAACGTCTCTATTCCAGGCAGATATCTTGTTCTCCTCCCTAATACTTCACATAGAGGTGTTTCAAGGAAAATCTCCGATCCTGGTATGCGTGATAGACTGAAGCAAATTATCAGATCTTTTGAAATGCCAACTGACATGGGGCTCATTTGTAGGACAGCAAGTACTCTTGCTTCTACAGATCAGCTTGTCGAAGAAGCTCACGAACTTGTAGAAAATTGGCACAGAATCATCGACACCTTCCAAAAAGCTGATGGCCCTGTCTGCCTCTATAGAGAATCCGATCTTATTAAGCGGGCTATCATGACAGCTCTAGATAAGAAATTTAACCGTATATTGATTGATAATCAGCAAACGTATGCGACCTGTCTGAAAATGTATAACAGATACAAAGACGAAGATCAGACCCTTAAAATTGAATACTATCGTGACACAATTCCGATGTTCAAGAAATTTAATGTCGAAAGAGAGATCGAAAGAGCACTTGCTCGAAAGATTTGGCTACCGAGTGGCGGCTATCTCTACTTTGACCGGACTGAGGCGATGTATACAATCGATGTTAATTCGGGAAGAAGCCAGAAAAATGATGGTCCATCTGATGTTGAAGAGACCTTAGTAAAGATCAACATGGAAGCAGCCGAAGAAATTGCAAGACAACTGAGAATAAGAAATATTGGTGGATTAATTGTTTGCGACTTTATAGATATGCGTTCAAGGAAAAACCAAAGACGTGTACTCGATAGAATAAAAGAGGCGATGAAAGATGATTCTGCAAAATGTACTATACTTGGAATGAGTGAATTCGGTCTCGTTGAGATGACACGCCAGCGAAGCAAAGAATCGCTTATGCAAACGCTATTTACAGACTGTCCTTATTGTACTGGAAAAGGGATCATTAAAAATTTTGAGAGCGTCTCAATTGAACTAGAACGTAATTTGAGAGAATTAATTCTACAATATGGAGAGTCTGCTTTAGAAGTCTTTATTCACCCTCAACTTGATCATTTTCTTGAACATACTGATAAAAAGTATCTCGAAAAAATGGCAATCAAAATGAATGCTTCAATTAACTTTAAGTTGAACGATATGCTCCATTTAAATAATTTTGAAATCTTTTCAAGTATTACCGGAAAGCAACTTGAATACTAAAAAACACTTCAGAGACTTGATAGAGCCCTTTAAAATAAGGGCTCCAGATAGTAAATACTGGAGAATCATGTCCGATTTCTTGGACGATTTTGAGACCATCATAGAAATGAAAGGTCTTGATAAGGAATTATATCGAGAGCCGATCAAATCTTATGGTGAGTTTGTCCTTAGACAGATCCAGACTCCCTACAACTTTGAACCTTATCACAAAGCATCCAGAACCCCTTTTGATCATTACCAACTCGGCTCTACACTTTTTCGCCCCCTCATCAATTTCAATCTTTCTGCCTTTTATGGAAAAGAAAATCTAGCTCAGATCGAAGTCATTTTAAAAAAAAATGAGAATGTTGTTATTTTTGCTAATCATCAAACTGAAGCTGACCCCCAAGCAATCAATCTGTTATTAGAAAAGGAATTTCCAGAATTTCCTCCTCAAATAACTTATGTTGCAGGTGAAAGAGTAGTTACAGATGCCTTAGCTGTACCATTCAGTTTAGGAATGAATCTTTTTTGCGTCTATTCCAAAAAATACTTCGATGTCTATCCCGAAAGAAGATCTCAAATGCTTGAACATAACAAGCTGACAATGCTCCGGCTCGGCGAACATCTAGATGGTGGAGGTCAATGCATCACAATATTTCCAAGTGGCGGAAGAGATAGGCCAAATGAAAATAAAATTGTAGAAGTTGCAAAATTTGATCCCCAAAGTATAGAACTCCTATATCTTTTAGGTAGAAAATCAAAAACACCTACGCATTATTTTCCATTAGCATTATCTACCCATCATATGCTTCCCCCTCCAGAAGAGCTTCAAGTAGACCTTGGTGAAAAAAGACCTACAAATGAAGCAGCAGTTTATTTGCATTTTGGAAAAGAAATTGATATGGAAAATTTCCCCCATTCTGATACAACAGATAGAACAAAGAAAAAAGTTTTACGTACCCAGTACATTTGGGAACTCGTATGCAAAATGTACGAGCAATTTCCTACTTAGGAGTTACCGATGCTAAAATTTACTATTTTTCTAGCTGCTTCACTATCCCTAAATGCTACCGGTTATGAAATTATTGAAGAGCAAAACACTCTCCAAATTCTCTCACCCTCGCTAAAAAGCAGAAAATCGATAAAAATCAGGCTAGATAATGGCTTGGAGGCCTTTCTTATTTCTGATCCTGAAGCAAACCAGTCAGCCGCCGCACTTTCTGTCGAATCTGGTTCTTGTAACGATCCTGATGAATATCCAGGGATGGCCCATTTTTGCGAGCATATGCTTTTTATGGGCTCCAAAAAATATCCAGATGAGAATACTTTCTTTCAAAAAATGACCGAAGGTTGCGGAACAGCAAATGCTTATACAAAACCCGACCGAACTGTCTATATGTTTTCAATCAACCATGAAAATTTTTCTGAGACCTTAGATATATTTTCAGGCTTTTTTACAAACCCCTTATTTAAGGAGGATGCTGTAAAAAGAGAGCTCAATGCTGTTAACCAAGAGCACTTAAAAAATGTTGAAAATGATAATTGGCGCGAATACATGGTCTTAAAAGAGACCTGCAATCCAAAAAACCCTAATAGCAAATTTAGCACAGGCACAGCTGCCACACTTAGTATCATTTCTATTGAGACATTAAGAACCTGGTATCAAAAAAACTACACTGCAAATCAGATGCATCTTGTTATATACTCAAAGGAACCGCTAGAAACTCTTGTTGCACTAACCTCTTCTACCTTTTCCCCTATCTTATCAAATACACCTCCTAAGCGCGAATCAGAACCCCTACTAAGTTCTAGTCAAAAAGGTCATATTACCTACATAGAACCGATTCAGAACTTAAAAAGAGTCACTTTAATGTGGGAGATGCCACAAGAAGCGGCCTTAGACTATGACGGAAAACTTCCTAATTTGATCGCTTACACTCTTAACTCTAAAGGCGATGGCAGTCTTTTTCAATCTCTTAGAAAAGATGGTCTTGCCGAAAGCTTACATGCAGAAGCTGATAGACTAGGAAAAAATTTAGTCCTTCTTAATCTCTCCATTGATCTAACAAAGGCAGGCATCGCCAATCTTGATGAGGTTTTTACAAGAGCCTTTCAAACAATTTCCTACCTAAAAAGATCTTCTATTCCACCTCACCTTTTTAATGAATATAAAAAAATGTCCGATATTGACTATCAGTGGCAATCTCGCTATTCGGCTTTTGAATATGTCTCTGAAATAGCTGATATCATGATTGATGAACCCCTATCCACCTTCCCTCAAAAAAGCACTTCAATTTATGCCTATAAGCCAAAGGCACTTCAAGAAATCTTAGTCAAAATGACTCCGGAAAACACCGCTTTCTTTGTTACAGCAACATCAGAGCTCACTAAGCAAAAGCTTGATAGAAAAGAGAAGTGGATGAGTGTCGACTATTCTGTTGTGAAGATTGACGAACAAAAACTTTCCCTCTGGTCACAAGTTTTGCCCGATCCTAAATTAGGATCATCAACGCCTAACAAGTTTATCCCAAATAATTTAATCGTCTTGTCTCAAGAAAAAGAGAATCCGAATGAGTCGCCTGAGCTTTTAAGCGACGACTCATTCGGCAAGTGTTATTTTGTTAAAGACTCCTTCTATCTTGTCCCCACTGTCTCTTTACAAGTCGGAATTAAATCGCCTCTACTCTCAGAACAAGTTAAAAGCATATCCTGCTCAGATCTTCTTGTTTTACACCTACATCGTAAATTGACCTCAACTCTATTTTCAGCCAACAGGGCAGGACTATCTGCATATTTTTCTAGAGCCGACTTAAAAATTCACCTTTCGATCAATGGCTACTCTGATAAAATAAACCTTTTAACAACTACAATGTTTGATGCACTAAAAGGGCCAGCGCCAAGTAGAGAAGAATTTGAATTATTAAAAGACGAACTCCTCATTACCTACGAAAATCAGAGCCGGACACTCCCTTACTATCAAGCATCTAATCTTTTATTAAACCTTCTCTATAATAACTTTCCTCTAGGCTCAGAGCTCTCACTCACATTACAGCAGACCTCCTATGAAGATTTCTTAGCTTTCCAAGAGCAAGTATTTTCAAGAGCCTATCTAGAAGGAACTATTACAGGAAATATAGATACCGCCCACGCAAATACCCTTTGGAAACAGATTAGAAGCAACCTTTCCCCATCCATTTATCCCCCATCAGAACACTTGAAAAGAAAAGTCCTCTCTCTTCCTGATTCAAAAGGTCCCTATACGATTAAAACAACGACGCCCCTTCAAGGAAGTGCTGCCATTCTGATGTTACAATTTAAAGATACTAGCTCTCCTGCCATAGTCTGCGAAAGGATCCTCTCAAAAGCTGCATCTGAAGCTTTTTTTAACACCCTCCGAACAAAGCAACAAATTGCCTATATAGCAAGAAGTTGGGGGAAAGAAGAAGAGAGTCAACTCCTCCTTTTCTTTGCCGTTCACTCTGCTTCGCACCCACCTGAAGAGTTATTAGCAAGATTTGAACTCTTCTTAGAAGATTTTACTCACAATTTCGAAACTTATGTTCCAGAAGAGAGATTCCTTTCAATTAAACAATCAATTGTTACCAATCTTTCCAAATCTCCAGATAATCTCCCCTCTTATGCAAGCGAACTTGACACACTTGCATTCACTTGGAACGGTGACTTTGCAAGAAAATCCAAGTTAATCAAAGCCGCCGAAACACTCACCTACGAGGACTTTAAAACCCTCTCCCTCACTTTTCTCTCTCGCCAGAACACCAAACGAGTCGCCTTCCTCGTTCAGGGCGCCGCCTCAACCGATCAGCCTTTTTCCTACACCCAAGTCACCCCCACTGACCTTAAAATCCACCAACAATAAATCTAAATAAAAATTATATTTTCTTAATGTAAATTCTATGTTAAAATTCCTCTTTATTAAAAAATAGAGCTGTAAAGTTATGTCAAAAATTACCCCCCCTAGCCTCCCTATTCGATTCCTAACACCCTCCTATACAACTCCCCTTAAAGCGCAACATCCTTGCTGTAATCCAAAAGAAATTATTAATTGGGGACACCTGCAACAAAACTGTTTCTCTATTGAAAAGAGCATTCTTGAAATGGGTAAATGTCTTGTAGAAAAGCTTACAATTCCTTGTCGATTTATTGGATCAAAATTTCTCTCATTGCCCGAAATCGTTATCCGTATTGTAATATTCGTAAAGAATTGGATATGCAATAGAACGCAAGGTAGAATCGAAGAAATTATGACAAAGACGGGCTATTCTCTAGAGACATTGCCATTACCCCGCAGTATGTCCATGAAGGCCTTAAAGTTTGCTCGTCTTGATGCAGCTGTCCACACAGATAACATAGAATGGTTACCCTCAAATTGTACATATATAACCGATTATGTTCACGAAGGTCTAAAAGTTGCCCTCATTAAAGAAGTTTGCACAAAAGAAAATTCACTTGTGACATTTAAGAGAATGCATGTCGTTTTTGGAGCCAAGGGTGCTGAAGGGACAAAAATTTATGATACAATGAATGTTCTTAAAGTAGTTTGGAACATGCTTGGCGGTATTTCGGACAATTATTTTAAAGCGGAAGAGGCCTATCTATCCTTAAGAAAAAAACATCCAACTCTATTTAAAGATTGCAAAATTGATTTTTCAGGTCTCTGTTTAGGTGGTTCGCTTGCAGCATTTGTGGGACTAAGACAGAGCGAAATGGGACATACCAAAAAAGTTTTTGCCATGAACTCCGTTGGCCTCAGTCCAAGTGCTCAATGGCATATTGGACGAGAGAAGCTAAGAAACGCTACTAAACTGATCACTCTTGTATCTGCAGAAGGCGATTTTGCTAGCGCTCCGCCCTTTCTCTTTAGAATTATAGATGTCTTCCTCAACTTCCTCGGATTTCTAACCATTGGAAATTATGGAAAGAGATATATCATACCTCATGCCAAAGAGCACGATCTACAGGTAGATAAATTCTATCGCATTATACCTGCAATTATTGAAAGATTTGATAAAATTCACTGTCTATTTCTTTCAAGTATTGCTAGATACATCTATCCAAAGATTTCGGTTCGACCAAATGGTACGATCGACAAATACCTTCTTCCTCGTTAGAGCGAATTAAATTTGCTATATAGTGAATTAAATTTAACTGACTATAACTACATTTCCATATTGTGGTAGACTTCATCGACATCGTCGATATTTTCGAGCCAATCGATTAAAGCCTCATTCTTCTCTTTAGCTTCTGGGTCGCAAGCGATGAGGATTTTGGGGATCATCTCGATGCTTACCTCTACTGAGATATAGCCAGCTACTTCGAGAGCATCTTTAACTTGATAGAGTTGATCTGGGGCTGTAATAATAAAATAAAATTCCTCTTCATCTTGAAAATCCTCTCCCCCACTTTCTAGAACAGCGAGTAAAAGGGTATCGGTATCAATTTTGCCTTTTGGAATTTGAAGAATCCCTTTTTGATCAAACTGATAACCAACTGCGCCGGGAGCAGCAATAACTCCGCCTCGTTTGTTAGTAGCAATTCGAATATCTGAATAGGTCCGGTTTTTATTGTCGGTCATAGCTTCACATAGAATTCCTACGCCGCCATAACCATAGAGTTCGTATGTGATCGTCTCATATTGAGTATCACTACTCTCCGCTTTCTTGATATTTCGCTCAATATTCTCGTTTGGTAAATTGACAGCTTTTGCCTTCAGAATTGCTAATCTAAGCTTAGCATTCGATTTAGGATCTGAACCACCCTGTTTCACAGCTGAAATGATCTCTTTAGTCACTTTAGAAAAAGCTTTGCCCTTTTTTGCATCAGCCCTACCTTTTTTATGCTTAATATTAGCCCACTTACTGTGTCCAGCCATATTTATACCTCAACCGTGTTTAAGTCAATTTGCATTAATACTTTAGAATGGTAAGAACCGTCAGCCTCTTTTAGAAATTTTTCGTGCTTGCCATACTTTCTAAATCCAAGCCTATAATAGAGATTGTATGCCGGATTTCCCTCATAAACTTCTAGATGCAATAGCTGGATGCCAAATGTATGTTTAGCTTGCCCCATTACATATTTCAAAAGCCTTGTCCCAACCCCTTTTCCACGATATTCTTCGGCAACAACAATTGCAAAAAGACTCTGGTACTTTAATTTTTCATAAGGCTGCACGTAAAGATTTGCGACTCCACAAGGCACTCCATTAACTTCTACGGCAAAAGCAGAGCCTTGACGCGCATAGGTCTGCCATACTTTAAGTGCATCTTCGACTTCGTTTAAATTGCTCATAGGAAACCACCCTAAAACAACCGGATCCATCAACCACTTCTTTAAATAAAAAAGATCGGCATCACACATCACTCGAATTTTTACTTCTGGGTACAACTCTTTTGCCATCTTATTTATCTCCATTGAATCTCAAAAATCTCTCTTGCTTTAAACCCATTTTGAAGTTTTACATAATTTTTTTGGGTGACGATCTTTTTAAAGCCCTGCATTTCTAAAAGCCCTATTATTGGGCTCCCTTCAAATACTTCAACATGCATCGATTCCAGTCTTGTAAACTTTGTTTTAGCTAAATGTAGAATATTCTTTAATAAGGAGGATCCAACACCTCTCCTTTGAAATTCCGGATCAACAGCCATATATAACATACATAGATGGGCAACTTTAACATAGGGCATCAAAAAAATTGTCGCAACGCCAACCGGTTTATTTTCATAAACTGCTGTCAAGCTACACATAAACCTTGAAAATCCAATCCAATTGCGAACAAACCCTTCCACATCTTCATTTGAAGATGGCGGGTACCATTGCCTCATCTCTGAATTTAGAATCCACTCTTTTAAAAATGGCTCATCGGATGTTGAACTATATCGAACGTCATAGTCCACTTCTTCTATCACTTTTCTATTCACTAGCCAAACTCCTTTAAATAGGCCTCAATAAACCCATCAATATTTCCATCCATAACTGAAGCTATATCTCCAACTTCATATTTTGTCCTAGCATCTTTTACTAATGTGTAGGGTTGAAAAACATAATTTCGAATCTGAGAGCCAAATGCATTTTCCTTTTTCTCCCCTTGCAGGTCTTTTATAGACTGGCTTCTCTCCTCTACATTTCTTTGATAGATTCTAGCCTTTAACACTTTCAAACAGGTCTCTCGATTTTTAATTTGGCTTCGCTCATTTTGACATGTTACTACAATTCCAGTTGGTAAGTGGGTCATACGAACTGCAGAATCGGTCGTATTGACATGCTGTCCCCCTGCCCCTGAAGATCTGTATGTATCAATTTTTAAATCTTCCGGTCTGATCTCTACAACGACTGTCTCATCAATTTCAGGAGTCACTTCAACTGATGCAAAGCTCGTATGTCTTTTTCCATTGCTATCAAACGGGGATATGCGAACAAGACGGTGAACCCCCTTCTCCGCCTTAGCGTAACCATAAGCAAAAGGGCCTGTCAACTTAAAAGTAATGTGCTTGATACCTGCTATTTCACCTGCAAGCCGATCAATCTCTTCAATTTGCCATTTTCTTCTTTGAGTCCATCTTTGGTACATACGACCAAGCATCTCTGCCCAATCACACGCCTCTGTTCCACCTGCACCTGCATTGATAGTCAAATAACAATTCTTTATATCTAATTCTCCGGAGAGCATTTTTTTAATTTCGAGATCTAAAAGGTCTTTTTCAATCCGCTTCAATTCTCTTTCTAATTCAATGGCAAAAGAATCATCTTTGTCTGCATATGCATCCACATAGAGATCTCTAACATTTTCAAAAGCTGAAAATATTTGGGTAAAGGGGACTACCCACTCTTTGAGAGTTTTAACTTTTTGAATGACGCTGCCTGCCTTTTCTTGATCATCCCAAAAATCAGAACCTGCCATAACTGATTCTAGTTCTTTAACTTCAACTTCTTTCGAAGCGATGTCAAAGACACCTCTTCATTTCTACAAGTCTTGCACCAATATCTTTTACTGTTAGAGAAAATTCTTCCTGACTAATCATATTAATACTGCCCTGAGTTTTAGAGGAAAATATATCTAAAACTGGAAAATAAATCCTCACTTTTATTTAGTTTAGAATTAAAATTTTTTCTATGTTAATAAAACCTTAATCTCACCTTTACATAAATGACGTTTGTATTATAATTGCCACTGTTTAGAAAACAAAACATCAAACGATATATTTTTTAAGGAGATATTTATGGACTGTATGAATAACTGTTTGTCAGCAACTCGTGACACTTTAGGCGCATGTTTTACAGGTATGGGAAGTGGTTTAGGAAATGCTAGCGATTGTATTTCTAGCAGCTGCATCACAATGAGCAGTGCAATCGGTAGCGGTTGTAGCGCAATGGGCAGAGGTCTTTCAGATTGCTGTGGTTCTTTTACAACTTGTATTACAGGGTTTGTTACGGGCCCTCTTTGGTCTTGCGTGCAATCTATGGCTAGCGCTGTATCTAATTTCTTTTCTAGCGGTTTTGCATGGATAAAAGCAAATCCAGGTAGAGTTATAGATATCTCTATCGGTTGTATTATTGGAATAACCACAGCTGCTTTGTCAGTACTCTGTTTTAACAAATTCTGTAAATCTGAAGATTCGACTCATTCTACAGGAATCAAACTGTCAGAAAAAGAACTAAAAAGAGTGTCAACTCAACAATCAAACCCTAAATTAGAGATAGAACAGCCTATTTCTGGTATATCAACACTATCTAAAGATAGCGCATAATAATTTTTCTGCTAATTTCGCAAATTTATTAAAAGAGGGGATTTTTCCCCTCTTTTTTCATTTCAGTTGCAAATATTTTCCCTCTGAGGCACAAGGAAGGTAAATAAGAACATTTTTAATTTATTTGTCTTTTGACGAAGGAGAACATATGGTAGTTAAGAAAAAAACAACAAGTACAGTAAAAAAAGCAGCTAGCCCTGTAAAAAAAGCAGGGGTATCAGCTTTCATGAAGCCTTTAGCTCTAAGTGAAGAGCTTCAAGCTGTCGTAGGAAAAGGTCCTATGCCAAGAACAGAAATTGTTAAAAAACTTTGGGTCTATATCAAAAAAAATGATCTACAAGATCCAAAAAACAGAAGAAATATCAATGCTGATGAAAAATTGGCACCTATTTTCAAGAAAAAAACTGTCAATATGTTTGAAATGACTAAACTCATTAGCAAGCACGTAAAATAAGCCTTTTCGGGGGTTTGCATAAAACCCCCATTCCTCCTACAATATACTAATGAAGTTCAAAATCACCATCGCTTATGACGGAACAGACTATGCTGGATGGCAAATCCAACCAAATGCTCCCACTATTCAAGAGACTATAGAAAAAGTTTTAACCCAAATTATCCAAAAGCCAATTTCCATTACAGGTTCCGGAAGAACTGATGCCGGCGTCCATGCAAACGGCCAGGTCGCCCATTTCATTCTAGAAGAAGGATCTATTTCTCTAAAAAGTCTTAATGGTCTTTTGCCCCGCGATATCCGCATTTTTTCACTAGAAGAGGCCTCGCCCACTTTTCACGCAAGGTTTTCGGCAAAGGAAAAGACCTACCTCTATCATGTTACAACAGATAAAGTTCAATCCCCTTTTCAAAGGAGGTATGCGCACCACAACACATTTCCCTTAGATCTCGAAAAAATCTTTGAAGCGCTCCCTCACTTTATTGGAACAAAAAACTTCACCTCATTCGCAAATGAGCTCTCCCCCTCTAGAAATCCACAAAAAACCCTTCACGAGCTTGCATTCATCAAGACCGAAACAGGCTTCACCCTGAAATTCCGAGGCGACGGGTTTCTCTATAAAATGGTCCGAAATATTACAGGGACCCTCCTTGATATCGGCCGTGGCAAACTTGATGCAGCGTCCCTCCCCTCCATCTTCGAAAGTAAATCCAGATCCTTCGCCGGCAAAACCGCTCCCCCCCACGGCCTCTTCCTCCACGAAGTCCTCTACTAATTTTCTTTTTTTTGCTGGTTTTGGAATGGGCTGTATAGTATGCTGTTTTTCACTTTAAATAAGCCGATGTGGCGGAATGGTAGACGCGATAGACTCAAAATCTATTCTTGGTTGCCAAGGTGCTGGTTCGAGTCCAGTCATCGGTAAATTGGTATTGCTTGACTTTGATGGGTTACTCGTCAATACGGAAAAGCTTCACCAACTTGCGTATCAAGAGGCCTTCCTTAATTGGAAATGTCCTCTTGATATCGATTTCTTCGCCTACGCAGCTCTCGCTCATCAAGCCTCAGGAACTGGATTAAAAGATTATCTTTACGATAGGTATCCTTCACTTATTGGAAGATGGGATGAAATTAGGGGCGACAAATTGCTCATCTATTCGCGCCTAATTGAGACCAAAGTCGAGTTGATGCCTTTTGTCGCAGAGTTCCTCCTCTATTTAGAGAAAAACAAAATCCCTTCTTGTGTAGTTACAAACTCTCTTAGAAAAGATATAGAGACCATCAAAACACATCTCAAGATTTTAGAAAAAATCCCCCACTGGATCACAAGAGAAAATTATCAAAAACCAAAACCACATCCAGATGGCTACCTGACCGCCCTTAAACTCTTTCCCGATATTCCAGCAAAAGAAGCCACTGGATTTGAAGATACACTTAAAGGGATCGAATCGCTTAAATCGGCAAACATAAATGCCATCCTCATTTGCGATCCAAACCATCCTCAGTTAAAAGATGCTAAAGGGATTAAATATTTTGATTCTTTTAAGCACTTAATTCCTTAAATACCCTTTAATAGCTTTATCCCAATCAAAGTTAACTGCCTCATTTTTTTGCTTATCAAAACGGACTTCGATAGTGATATAGGGATATGGATGTCTGTTATCATAATCTCTCCCCTCTGTTTTCTCATGAATTCGAAGTAGTATCTCTTTGTTATACCAGCCTGGATGCTTCAATCCTTCAGGATTTTTTTGACACCGGATGAAACGATTATATTCGGCACTTTGACCTGCTTGATAATAATCCATGATCCATTTAATCACCTCTAGCGGCTTTTCTTCAAAACCCTCAACATAAAAATCGACCTCTGCACCTAGTTGATGCTTCGAGCTTTGCATAATTTTAGCCTGCTCTGCGTACCGATTGTGAACAGGACACCGATGTCCTGTCGTAATTACTACAGTCCCTTCGCTCTTTTCTTGGATATAGTTGACTAGATCAATCAAAATTGGGTAGATAAATTCTTGATTTTCTTGAAATGGCAATCCATGCTTATCCAAACCACCGCAATCAATTATCTCCTCTTTTCCCCCTTCCCCTCGAATAGGTGGATTGATATCGCTCCCCTTGCACCTGAAATACTCTTTATTAATTTTAGAATGCATACCCATGTAAAGTTCTTCCCAAGGATATTTCTCCCTCTTTTTTTCCCGACTCTCTACCTCAGAAAAAATCCTTTCATGTTCAAGCCTGTAAATTGTCTCCTTTTTCTCATTGCATTTGCGCACCCTCTCATTTTCTGACTGATCCATGCGTGAACACCCAATACTCATTAAAATAATAATAAATAATTTTAACCACAGAGGACACAGAGAAAAAGGGAGATAAACAAACAGAGAACTTCTCTTCTTTGCGTCTTTGCGCCTTTGCGTTGAATTTTTTCTTATCCAAATAAAAAGCTTGCTCAGAGCAGTATTATTTTGGTTATGTGAAAAAAAATTTAACGCAAAGGCGCAAAGACGCAAAGAAACAATATTTAGCTTTCTAAATAGTGATTTTATTTTATTCCGCATCGACTTCATTTCTTATCCTAAGAAATTCTTCAGGTGAACTTGCCTTTAGAAAAGGATTTAACTTCATCTCCTCTTCTAATGTACGCACTGTCTCTTCAGTTATATTGTGACCACCAAAAATCAGAGTGTCCGGCGGTAATTTTTTAATCTTTTGGAGCGATTCAAAATATTGGACCTCGTCTCCTTCAAGCATTTTGCCACATCCACCTAAATAGAGGGCATCACCTGAAAACAGTGCCTTACAATCGGGAAAATAATAGCCCAAATGGTCCAATGTATGCCCCGGCAGCCCCATAACCCTTACAGTAAATGATGAAATCAGACACTCATCCTCATCCATTACCTCTTGATCAATATACTCGAGCTCCTCATGCTTAGGCCCTATAATCGTCGCATCCGTTTTTGCCTTCAAATAGACAGCATCTTCTACATGCGCCTTATGATGATGCGTCAGCAAAATCGCCTCTAGCTTCAACTCATGTTCCTGCAACTCTTTTTGAATAGCCGACCCCTCACCAGGATCTATTGAAATAGCAACCTTGTGACTACTAATTAGATAAGTATAACTATCTTTCAAGCAAAGGATTTGATAAATTTCAAACTCCCCGTCATTATTCTGATTCCGCCAAATATTTGTCATACCTGTTATACTAACACGTATCAAAAATAACTTTCAAAAAAATCATCACACTTTACTTATAGTGAATTAAATTTACATTGATAAGTTTACACAGTATGTGCCCTTGGGTTTCATTAGGCATTTGCCGGCGCTGAAGCAGGCCGTGTGTTTTCACACGAGCGATGCAAGCGAATGGAACCCAAGGAATACAGACGCAGTAAAATTA
>CANJWO010000023.1 GCA_947478685.1 Chlamydiota bacterium
ATTTTACTGCGTCTGTATCCCTTGGGTTCCATTCGCTTGCATCGCTCGTGTGAAAACACACGGCCTGCTTCAGCGCCGGCTAATGCCTAATGAAACCCAAGGGCACATACTGTGTAAACTTATCAATGTAAATTTAATTCACTATATCAAAGTGAGAATTAGGCAAGGACTGTATCGGGGACGGAGGGAGATCTGTTAAGGGTTTCGATTTTGACGCCGCCTGGAGAGGGGTTGAGGCGAAAGATGCGGTCGGCGTAGTCGAGGAAGATGTTGGAGTTATGGTGGGAGATGACGAGGATTTGAAAGCCGAGGGCTTTTGCTGCCTCGTGGATGATTTTAGCAAAGCGGGGTATGAGTTCGGGTTGAAGCCAGCAGTCTTGTTCATCGAGGACAAGAAAGCGTCTGTGGGTAGTTTCTGGGAGCTGCGTGAGGGCAAAGAGTCTGAGGCAGACGGAGAGGATGTTGACAACAGAGCCGCCGTTTCCTTTCATAATATCTTCTTCAGAACCGTTTCTTTCGGTACGGAATTTGAATCCGATCGATTTACCTTGGATGACGGGCTCAACTTTAAGGCGAATATCCTGTTCTAGGATCTCTTGAAGGGCGACGCTGAGTTTGTTTTCCAGAAGTGTGGTGATGTTTTTAAATAACTCACCATCTAATTTTTCCAAGGCCTCTAGCACTTTTTGTTCAAGCTTAAGAAATTCATCAAGGATGAGCATTTCGCTGAGGCAAAGGACCGATTCTCGTTCCAAAATATCTTTTTGGCCCGCAAGTTTATGATAGAGTGCTGTCACTCCTGTTGGATCAGTTAACGCTTGAGTCATTCGGCTCATCCTTAATAGAGTTAAGCTGTGATTCAATTGTATTTAGGTGTTCTTGATAATCTTTTCTCTGCTTCTCATTTGCTTGCTTGATTGTCTGTAGTTTCTCTTCTAATTCTACAACATTATCTGTCCCCCAATTCGTCTTAGCAGTCTCTTGGTGTGTGGCAAGCTGCGCGCTGGTGGTTTTTAACTCTGTCTCTACTCGAATTTTTTCGTCATACAGTTTTTTATACCGATTTTTTAGTGTCTCCATGGACTGCTCACTCGTGGAACTCATTTGGACAAACCTCCTTAACAAGATTTAAGATAACTTCCGCTACCTCTTTCTCAAATAGATTGATGTTATTATTGATAAAAGTTACTAGCCCTGAACCACCTGCAGTGCGCATTGATTCTAGGTCTTCAAGTCCTTGGATAAAAAGAGATCCATTATTGGCAGTTGGTGAATCATAAATTTCATTCATAGGGTGGAAAACTTGATCAAACGGTTCATGTGGCAATTCGACGGTCTCTGCCGACCATGTCTGATTACTTAAAGGAATTACCTTTAATACCGAGGGCACAGCCCCTCGAACTCCCTCACTCCTTGCAACGCGAGAGATATTACCTGGATTAATCCATGTTGTCATTCCATGGTTCTGTTCTGGCATCGGTCTATGAATATGTCCATTAACCAATAAATGAATTCCAGGTATTTCGTGAGGTTTAACCCCAATTTCTTCTCCATCGGAAAAACAGATATTGTGATGAGAGATCCAGATAACCAAATTGTTTGGTGCGGCCGTAAATGTCTTAGGAAGCCTATCACTCCAAGAAGTTCCACCTATTGTCAAAGGAACACCATTTATAATCCCCTTCCAGGGACCATTTTGATCGAGTAAGTATATCCGACCAGCAGCTGATAAAACTGCCAAAGAATCATCGTCCTGCAGAGTTAGCTCTGTTGTATCATGATTACCGGTAACTGATAATACAAGACGGTCATCAAACAGTCTCATTAACTGCGTAAGCAATCTTGTCGCATTATCTCTTGGCCAATGAAACAGATCTCCAAGTATTATTGGCAATAGCTTGTTTTGCTCAGCATAATTCAGCGCATATTCGAGCTTTTTAAAGATAGCTGCCATGTAATCATCTTTACGGAAGCCTGGAATTCTACTTGCTAGATGAGGATCCCCAATAAAAAGCATCCCTTTAAAGTTTTTATTCATGAGCTAAAAGATGCTCCTCATTTAAAGATGCACCACACGTTGGGCAGGTGGGATTCTCTTGAATCCATTTCTTTAAAGCAGCAGCGGCTTTTTCAACTTTCAGACTTAAAGTTTTCTTAGCCTCTTCATAGAGCTTATAGTTTTTCATATGCTCTTCTAATAAAGAACAATCCACCATCTCTGGCGGCAAAGCCAACTTAAGAATAATATCGAGGGTTCTGCTTTTCTCTTCTTTTGCTTTAGAAAAATTAACTAATGAATCGATCGAACTTTGCAAAAATTGAATATTTTCTAATTCAAGAGGTGCCTTAAGATTCTCAAGTGCCATTAGATCTTGCTTTAGTCTCTCTTGTTTTGTATGCAACGCCTTCATCTCAATAATTGTTAATTCTAAAAGAGCTACATCTTCTAAATTAGGAGGAGGAATCACTAGAGAATGAATTTCATTTTTGATATGCAACTTGTTATTCTCTCTCCAAGACTTCTTAAAAATTTCAAATAGTTCAAATCCTGCCGTAACTTTTCCGGACTCTTTAATAAGGGTATCAAACTCGACCTTAAGAGCTGCAATCGCCCCTTCTAAATCTTTGAGAGGCGCTAGCTTTTCAAGCTCATGCTTAAGCCCTATTTGCTTTCGGTCAAGAGCGTTCCTTTTCTCTTTTGCTTTGTTGATTTTGCTTTTGAATAGATCTCTAACTTCAACAAGTCTACCCGCATCCGATGAGACAGAAAAAAATGTTGCCGCTCTGGATGGTGGATCATCAAGTAAAAAAATAGGCTGCTTTTGACTTGCAAAATGGATATCAAATGCCTCATCTTTATTTTTAACCTGAGGTAATTTCAATACTTTATGCAATTCATTTAAGAAGTGCTCTTGGTTATTACTAAGCCTTGAATGTCTTTCACCATTGATAACCAGATAAGAGGATGCCTCTTTTCGCCCCCATGTAATTACATCGCCTTCGCTCGTCTCTACAGTAACTTCGGCCTCTTTTTCACCATGGCGAATCATGTAGGTTCCCTCTCTCGTGGGAAGCTCTGTCAATAATTGCAATGCGGTAACAATCGCTGACTTTCCGCTATTGTTCGGTCCCGTAAGAACATTCACCCCACTACAAAGCTCCAACTCAGAATCTTTGTGCGACATGAAATTCTTTAGCTTAATTTTCTTTAACATTACCCCTACATAAAATGAGAGATCATAAAATTCAAGCCCTTTTTATGCCAGAAGATTAGAGAAAACCCCGTTTTTAAAACGGGACTGGCCCTATTCCTTCACAAGGCATTTGGCTATTGCTTGAAAATCGGGCTTTACTTTCCAACTGCCCGCTTTAAATGCAAAGATATCGTTACCAAGAATATTTAGATGTTTTTGTACTTTCTCTGCAATGGTCATTACTGCGGCTGCATCCACTGGATCTTTATGATTGCTAAAATTGATCACTGTACCAGTCAATCTATGTTTAACCGCAATATGGCCACCTGGCCCTGAAACATGTTCCCAAACAGATTTATAAAATAAATTTGCGACAATTTTTAATCCGCAGTTGTACTTGCCTGAAAAATCATTTTTATCTGTTCTGACGGCCTGCATAAAATCTATAAGTCCCCCTGCATTAATGTAAGACTCTTCCAATAACATTGTAACCCGCTTCAATTCAGGTGAAATAGACATGTAAACTCCTTTTTTTTGTGCGAAAAGATGTTACGCCTTAAAAAAGAAACATTCAATCTAAATATCTTGCTAAATCCTGTTTTGCAGATATCCTGGTGATGGGTCGAGCACGTGGTGGCGCAATTTGGTGATCGCAATTAGATTGATGCAGAGCATTAGGGTAATCGCAATGTCGGCCAAAGTCCAGATTGTATGGACGTGAATCATGGTACCGACGGGGACTAGAAGGATAAATCCGAGTCTAAATGCAGAGGCTAGTTTTGAGCCACCGAGGAATTCGGCCGCTTTTTCTCCGCAGTAACACCAAGCTAGGATTGTTGTGTAAGCAAAAAGAACTAGTGTTGCTATAACGATATAACCACCTATAGGAGAGTGGAGCCCTTTTGAAAAGGCTGCTGTAACCATATTAGTACTTTGTAGATTTGGATCTTGCCATACCCCTGTAAGGAGGAGGACAAGTCCAGTCGTAGTACATACAATCATCACCATCAAAGGGGCGACGAGTGTTGATATGCCTGCCATTTTAGGATTATTAACTCTGCTACTTGCTTGTAAAATCGGAACAATACCTGTCCCTGCGTCTGTTGCAAATAGACCTCTATCAAAACCTGTAGTCATAGCTTTAAGCATTGCAAATCCCATCGTACCACCAGCAAGTGCAGAGAAATTGAACGCGCTTTTAAACATTAATACAAAGGCGGGAATGATCATGTCATAATTCATGAAAATAATAGAGAGGGCTGTTCCCATATAGATTACTGCTTTAAACGGGACAACATAAGTTGCAAATCCGGCTAATCTTTTAATCCCTCCAAGAACAATGATTCCGACAAAAAATGCCATTCCAAGAGCGCAATATAGAGGATTCCATCCCATTTTCTCTAAGGGAAGAACAATAGAATTAATTTGAGCAAAATTACCTACAGTAACCGCCCCAAAAAGAGTGCAAAAGGCAAAAAGAGTAGCTAGTTTTTTATATCTCAATCCATCTCTTAAGTAGTACATAGGGCCGCCTACATATTCCCCATTTTCATTTTTCTTCCTAAATACCGCTCCCAAAACACAGCTTGTATATTGAATAACAGCACCAAAAAAGGCCATAATCCACATCCATACAAGTGCTCCGGGACCGCCAGTAGCCACTGCAATAGCCATTCCAGAAATATTTCCTGTTCCCAAATTTCCAGCAAGTACAGAGGCAATCGCGCCAAACCGGCTAATATTTCCCTCTCCCCCCTCTGTCTTTTGTATCAATGAAAGAAAGCTCTCCTTTATCTTGGTTATCTGTATACATTTAAGTTTAATTGTAAAATACAATCCCAACCCGATAATGGCAGGAAAGACGACAAGTAATGTAAAATAATAATTGAAAGCCTCTAAAAACACACTACACCTCTAATTTTCGCTTTAATAAATGGATATATATATGGATAAATTTTTTTTTAATCCCCTAAAGGGATGAAGAAAAGGAGCAAGATGACGAAAGTCTAGTCTGTTTCATTGCTCTATTATAGCCAAGAGGTGGTAACATTGTCTAGCTGAAAAAATAAAAGCCCCATTACCAGCTAATCACTAAAAATGAGGCTTATAGATATATTCTTATCCCGTTTTTCTTTTCTTTTCATTTTGATCTCTGCGATCATTTTGTTTAGGATGGGCTTTAGGATCTTTGCAGCTAGCATCACACGGAGCTATGCTTTCAATTTTTTTTCCTTGAGGAATAGATGCCATACTCCAGTTTTTCATTTCCATCTCAGCTTGATCTCTAGAATACCCATATCTTTTTTGAAGATGGGCTAAAAATGGCTCATATTTCCCATCTAGTCTAGCCACATCTTCAGGTTTGAATTTATCCCATTTCGTACAAACGGCACCTTTTAATTGATTCCAATTGGTCTCAAATTCATTTCTATTCATAAAAATCCTCTCTTGTTTGTTTTTTCTTCTCTTGTATTACTTCACAACAAGCTAATACTTAGCTCTATCTTCCATTTTTGAAAATTCTTTCCAAACCTCAACAGCCTCAGCACGCATAAATTCGGTACATTTGATTTTACGATCCTTAATCTCTTTCTTCATTTCTGCATAGTAATCGTCATCGGCAAACTCCCCGTATTTTCTTGAGTCTTCAACTGTTGCAGCATAGTAGATCTCTTTAATATGAGCCCAATAAGCACCGCAAAGACACATTGGACAGCAAAAAGCGCTTGTATAGAGAACGCAACCTTCAAGAAGGGGATTTCCTAGTTTTTTGCCTGCTTTGCGAATAGCATCTATTTCGGCATGACAAGTTGCGTCATTGTCCCCAACTACTCGGTTATACCCTTCAGCAATGATTTCATCATCTTTTACAATAACTGCCCCAAAAACACCGCCAGTTTTTTTCTCAACGCCAGCAAGCCGGCTTAGCTCAATAGCTCTTTTCATAAATTTCTCGTGTGGATGTTTGCTCATTTTTATCCTCCCCCATATCTTCTTTACATCTAACCCTATCTTTCTAGCTAAAAAAGTAAAGAATGATTTAATATAATTCATATGTTTAAAAATTTAATTTCAGCCTTTCTTGCCTTTAGCTCTTCTAATGTAACAGAACCCATTAAAGAGCAAGAAGTTGCTCAGACACCTGTTCAAACACCTGTTCAAAAATCGGAAGTAGGCCTCGGCATCAGCTCCAACCCCAGCACAGTGAACATCCTCCCAGGAACCGGCGAGATTGGTAGAGTCTTGTTCGGACTTAAAGAAGATTCCCCTTTCCGGCTTGGCGGTGTCTTGATATCTGATGGAGACTTTATAGCAACTGGAGGAGCGGACCAAGGAAAATGGAGTGGCAACAACTTAGTTGTTATCGGCTTAGATGTTAATTTAAATAAACTTTGTTCGTGGAAAGGTGGATCTATAGGCGCTGCCTTTTTACAATTCAATGGGATGAATTCAAACGCTCGGGCAGGATCTGTGCAAGGATTTGATTCTCTCTCTGTTATACCTCCCTTTGGTAATCGATCAGAATTATATGAGATATGGTTTCGGCAATCCTTTCTCGATGATAAATTAGTAGTCCGTATCGGAAAAACAGTACCAACCTACGACTTTAATAATGTGGTTAGGCCAGTGCCCGTTCAAGATAAGTCACTTGATATTCCAGGAGTGAGTGGACTATTATACACCCCTATCTTCATCTTTCCTACTAACCTTGGCGTGATGCCAGGCTATTATAACTCAGCCTATGGAGTGACGGTAAACATTGCTCCAATTAAGGAGTGCTACTTGAACTTAGGAGCTTATGACGGAAGTCTTGCAAATAATGTCCAAACAGGATTAAAACTAGGCCCTCGCTTTAATAAATATTATTTCTTTGCCGCAGAGACGGGGGTAAGTTGGCTTCCAAAAGAATCTCGCAAACCGGGTATCATTGCTCTTGGCGGCTGGGTACAAACAGGAAAATTATCCATTCCAAATGTGGTAGAGCAACAGGGTGCAGAGGGGATCTATTTATTTGGTGCTCAACGTGTTTGGTTTAATCACCCGGGGATTGATGATAGTGGGATCAGCGTTTTTTGGCAACTTGGATACAACAATGGAAAAACATTACCTGCGAATGAGTTTATTGGGGGCGGGTTCACAGCTTTTGCCCTTACCCGGCCTAAGGATTCTTTTGGAATGGGTATGGCCCTGTCTTGGCTCAATCAGAGAATATTTACCCGAAGAACTGAATTCATGGTTCAAGCCTATTATCAGGCACACCTCTTTCATACTACCTACTTAGAACCTGCTATCACCTATATCCCGAATCCTGGTGGAGGAAATAATCTACCGCAAACCTTAACTTTAGCCCTTCAAATGATCACCCTATTCTAATTTCTATTGATTATATTAGCTATAATTAATAAGAAATAATTATAACTATTAATTACAAATGGGTTTTGTTATGAAAATGAGCTTAAGAGGATTGCTAATTTGGTTTATTGTGACTCTGTTTGTTGTTTATGCCTTTTTTCTAAACACTGCCGGTGCTGTCTTTGCTGATACGATCAAAAAAAGCCTTCAACTATCTGATATGGGTGTTGCCCTAGCTGTAGGTTCCTTTGTTCTCGGCTTTGCTTGTATGCAAATCCCTGCAGGATATTTACTTGATCGATTTCCAATTCGAATTGTAGCAAGCTGCGGTATCTTAGCTCTCGCTATAGGAAACTTCTCCCTCTCATTTGCGTCAAGCTTACCTCTATTTGTTCTATCAAACTTTGTTCAAGGGCTTGGAGCCTCGTTTGCCTTTATCTCAGTAGGAAAATTGATTGGTGAATGGTTTGCTCCTAAAATGTTCCCTATCCTATTTGGTTTAACACAAACACTTTCATGTGTGCTAACGGCATTTATTCATTACTATCTAGTACAAGCTCTAGAGGTTGTCTCATGGCAATTGATCTACAAAGAGCTTTCTCTATTTGGATTTATACTGTTTTGTCTTATGGTTATTTTTGTTACAAGCCCTCCAAGTACAAAAGCAAAAGAGGTCATCTCTTTTGGAAAAAGCATGTCTAATGTACTTAAAAACAAACAGATTTGGCTCTGCTCTCTAGCTGGAGCCGCCTCTTTTGGTGTTTTGGCAGCCTACGCAAGCTTTTGGTATATGTCTATAGAAAAACATTTTTTAGTAGATATCTCTAGCTCACTTATTATTAGCGGTATAATTTTTGCAGGCATCGGTATTGGAACCCCATTTTTAGGATGGCTATCTAATAAATTAAATTCTAGAAAGCTTGTAATTCACATCTCAGTTGTTCTCGGAACAATATTTTTACTTATGGGCCTCTATCTACCTCATTTTGACATCAATAACTACCTACCTATCGAGATTATTTCATTTTTCATAGGATTCTTCCTATCAGGCTCAATGCTATACTACACATGCATCAGTGAAATATCCTCTAACAATACAAGAGCTGTTGCCCTTGGATTGATCAACACAGCAGTATTTGTCTTCAACACTCTACTCCTATTTCTCCCTCAGCTATTCATCACAGCCCAATCTACTAGCTACTTCACATTTCTATGGGTCCTTCCAGCAACTGTCTTAGTCTCCATATTCCTCGGCTATTTTGTAAAAGAGACTTCACCGCCTCCCCAAAAAAAGTAACCTAACCTAACCGTTACGCAGCAGTTGCTGCGTAACGTGGGTTATTAATAAAAATCCTCTCCCATTGGGGAGAGGATAATGTCAAAATAGACTTTAGTTATTCTTTAGCTTTTATTTTGCTTTTTCGCCCATGATGTAGGTGTGAGCAATTGTGCGGTCGTCTCCTACGATTTCTAGACCAAATAAAATATCTTGCAGAGATTGGCTACGACTTTCCCTAAGCTCTAGCACAGGAGTGCTTTGCAAATCCAGCACTATGAAATCAGCCTCCATACCCGGCGAAAAACTGCCAACATATTGATCAAGCGCTAATGCACGCGCGCCGCCGAGTGTAGCTAAATAAAAGTTTTGAAATGGATCAAGTGGCTTAACAGAATCGGGATCATTACTGAACGCTTTTCTTAGCTGCGTAACTTTATAAGATTCATTCATAGTTTGAAGAATAGATAGTGACGTACCTGCGGCATAATCTGTTCCTAAAGCAACTTTTGTATGATACTTATTGGCACTTCCGATATTAAAGAGTCCGCTCCCTAAAAATAAATTAGATGTTGGACAAAAAACAGCAGCGCCCCCTTTTTTTGCAAGAAGCTGAAAGTCGGAATCACTAATCCATATACTATGTGCAAAGGTAGAGTGATTTGTAAGCAATCCATAAGAATCATACACCTCTAGATAATCACCTTTACCTGGAAACATTTTTTCAACCATATGAACAGATTCCATATTTTCCGCTAAATGTGTTTGAAGATGAATACCTGGGTACTCTTTCAATAATCGAGTTGCTACTTGCATCTCTGCATCGCTCAATAAATAGGCAGAACGTGGCGTTACCGAATAATTTAATCGACCCTTATTATTCCACTTGTCAATCAATTTCTTACTCTCCGAATATGCTTTTTCAGGAGTGATTAAAGCGTAATCTGGGGCGTTTTCATCCATAAATGCAAGGCCAGCTATCATACGCATATTGCGAGATTGCGCCGCAGTAAAAAATGCCTCAACCGATTGTGGTGCAACTGTGCAAAATACTTGAGCTGTCGTTGTCCCAACATTAATAAGCTGATCTAGAAATAGATTTGCAATTTTTGTTGCATATTGTAAATCGCTAAATTTCCTTTCAGTTGGCATGGTATATTTCTCGAGCCACTGCACTAATTGATCACCATAAGAGGCAACCATTTCCATTTGAGCATAATGAACGTGCGCATCAATAAATCCGGGAGTGATCAACTTTCCTGAGTAATCAACAAGAGCCACGTTATTACCATACTTATTTTTTAGGCTAGCATAATCACCTGCTTCAAGAATTTTGCCATCTTGAACATAGAGAACACCATCCTCATAATACTTATAAGAATCCGCGGCATTCTTAACTTCAACAGGATTATCTGTAAAATAAAAGACTTGTCCACGGTAACCGGTAATATTGCCAGCTGCTACTGCATTAGCTGTGAGTAATAAACTCCCACAAGCTATCACTTTTAAAAAACTCCACTTCATTTTTTACCCCTTTGATAATATCGCATTTTTTTTGTTATTTACATCCACTACCGGGAGGGATGCTCTGTTCAAACTGAAAGATGTTCTCAGGATCGTATTTGCATTTCACCTGTTTCAATTGATCAACATTATCTCCATAGTAAGCAGTTAGATAATCTTTGAGATCCGGATCGGGATTACCTACATAATCTCCTACGGTATAAGGGAGGAGACGGTCGCGGAGACCCTCTAATTCAGCCTTCTGTTTCTGATCTTCATTTTCATTTAACCATTGGCTCGTATAATTGATAAAAAACTTAGCATCTCGATAGAAAAAGGCGGTATTTGATGGAGGAATATCACTTATTGCCCCACCCATAGGCTCGAATAGAACATTAAAATAAGGTGAGGTTGACTCTCTTAAAGCATTAACTATGATCTTGGTAGCCTCTGGAGGAAGCTGATCCATCACAAAAGCGCCAGACGATTTATATTCAGGTATTTCTGTAAGAAATACTGCTGTAGAATCTTCAAATAATTTGATAGCTTCATCCCATTTAACAAGTTCAAGTTTTTCAATTTGGGGCTTTCCAATACTTAATAAATGGCTAAGCTGCTCCCTGGCCTCTTCAGGAGTTCCCCAAAAGACCCCTAAAGCTTTTACTGGTTGCTTTTTTTGTTTTTCCGCTGGGAAAGGTTTTGCCCATATATCAAGATGAGAAAACCAATTTTTGCTATCTGGTTTCATATAAAAATCTAGCCATGCTCCGATCACCTGTTCTATAGGCTGATCCCAATTCCAGCCAATATTAAACCAAGTCACGTCAGTGGCTGGATAAACTTTAATTTCCATTGAAGTGACTACTCCAAAGTTTCCAGCTCCGCCACCACATAGAGCCCAAAGAAGATCTTTATGCTCATTATCCTTGGTAGCATGAATGACCTCGCCTGACGCAGCTACCATATCAACTGAAATTAAGGTGTCACATGTTAACCCCTCTTTTCTTAAAAGTGGTCCCATCCCTCCGCTAAGCGCAAGTCCGGATAAGCCGACTTCTGAACAGGTTCCCCCTACATGGGTCAGCCCTTGTTTGAATAATTGACTATAGAGTTCAAGATTATTGATGCCGGGCTCGATCGTAGCTGTGTTAGTTGTCGTATCAAGTTTTAGCCCTTTCATTTCGCTTACATCAATCAAAACAACTCCATCTCCTGTGGAATACCCTTCATGATTATGCCCTCCACTACGAATGCGAATAGGGAGTTTCTTACACTTTGCGTATAGGACCGCATTTTGAACATCTTGAGTATTTTGACAGTAAACAATAACTGCCGGAAATTTTTTTTTCGAAGCGTAATAATTTGCACCAAGGCGATCCTTGTTATAACTAGAATCCTTATTGGAGACGATCCGTCCAGATAATTTAGGACAATTTCTGACATCTTTAGAATCGATGAAATTTGGAACTTTTTCTAAAAAGTTAAAACCTAAAAAAACCAAACTACAGGCAAAAACTAACAAAACTAATAAAATAGCTAATTTAAATAGACCAGACATTTTTTATCCCAATAAAAAATTTGAAACTAAAATAAAAAAAAATTTATGTAAATAATTGCTTTTAGGTAGCTAGGAGAATGGAGAAACCGACGATAGTTACGAGGGAAAGGGCAAACATTTTGCGAGCCCAACGTTTATCGTCTTTAGCTTTAAAACCTTTGAAAGAGAGAGCGAGCCATGTGCTGCCAAGAAGTGTTGCAATGACAAGGTATGCGTAGCCGGTATAACCAAGTACTGTGAGCATAGCTGTTGCAGCCATGAATGCAATGATATATGCAACCATTTGCACTTTTGTAACATAGACACCTTTTGTGATGGGCAGAACAGGAATTGATGCAGCAGCGTATTCATCCTGACGGTAGAGTGCGATCGAATAAAAATGGGGCATTTGCCAAAGGACAAGAATTAAAAAGAGAAGAAGAGTTCCCATATCAAGTCTATTACTTACAGCTACATAGCCAACTACAGGAGGGACTGCGCCTGAAATACTTCCTAGAAGAGTTGCGCAATCAGAGAAATACTTAACATAGCTATAAACAACTACATAGATAAGAAATCCTAAAAAAGCTACAAGTGTTGCCAAAAGATTAGTGAATATTGCTAAGATAGTAAGACCGGATAGACCAAGAACAAAAGCAAGGGAAAGTGCTTTAAATGGTGAGATGGACCCCTTTGCAAGGCCCCGATTTTTTGTCCTTTCCATTTTTTGGTCTGCATATCTATCAATATAGTTATTGCAAATACATGCAGATGCAATTACAAATCCAAGACCGACTAACATCTCAAAAAAGAGAAAAAAATTGAACCCTGCCCTACATGCAAGGGCAAAACCACCTGCAGTTGTAATAAGATTTCCCATGATAATACCGGGCTTAGTCAACATATAATAAGTTCTCATTACATCCCCTCTTTCATGTTTTTCATGTCCATCATAGGCATCACCCTTTCATTTAGGCTATACATGATCCAAAGTGTACCGGCAATAACAATCAGTATAATTGTCACCATCAGTAAAAAAATATGGAGATTTGAGCGGGGTTTTGGCTCGGTAATTAAATCTAAAAAAATACCCAATTGGACTGTTGATTGAACAATAGCGCAAAGGATTATAACTACTAATGCATGCCAGCCACTTAGTAGCCCGTCCACAACTACAAAATAGGAGATTAGTGTTAAAAAAACAAAAAAGAGAAACCCGGAAAAATAGGATTTCAATCCAACATGACCTACATGAGAACTCATATTAATACCCCCATTAAATAGACAATTGTATAGATAAAAATCCAGACCACATCCAAAAAGTGCCAAAACATTCGTAGGCACATCAATCTTTTATGAATCACCGGTTTAAAACCGTGATAGGCTATCTGGACCATCATCACTATCATCCAAATAAGCCCAAAAGAAATGTGAGTACCATGAGTTGCAACAAGGGTAAAGAAGCTAGATAAAAATGCACTTCTTTCCCAGCTATTCCCCTCTTGAACAAGATGTCTAAACTCACTTATCTCAATTGAGAGAAATGTAGCTCCTAGGATAAATGTGACGATAAACCAAAATATCGTCTCACCTTTTTTTTCCTTGTTGCTAGCAAGACCTGCGAGCGCGCAAGTAAAACTACTTCCTAAAAGTGCCAAAGTTTCACAGAGCACTAATGGCATATCAAAAAGTTCTTTTCCGCTAGGGCCTCCAAAAGTGGAATTATGTAAAACAGCATATGTAGCAAAAAGTATCCCAAAAACAATACAATCAGTCATTAAATAGACCCAAAAACCGAAAACCGTCTTTGTATAATTCTCGTGAACGTGATCATGTTCCATATGTACTACCCTCCATCTTTTCTATCTCAGCCTTAGTTATAACGTATTCGCACTCTTCTTCAGATAGATGGGCTATTGCAGAAGCTATAACACCAATAATGCCTATTATCGCAAGCCACCACATATACCAAACAATTCCAAATGCGAAAAGAAAGCCAAATACAGCAATGATAAATCCCATCGGCGTACTTTTCGGCATTAAAACATCTGTAAACTCTTTTGGATCTGGTTTTGTATGACCGGTCTCTTTCATTTTCCAAAAGGCATCTTGATCATATACTGTAGGAATTACCGCAAAGTTATAAAGAGGTGGAGGTGATGTGGTGTCCCATTCGAGAGTTCTTCCATGCCATGGATCGCCTGTAAGATCTCTATTCTGGTTTCTCTGCTTCACACTTACAATCAGTTGAATCATCTGAAAGGCAATTCCAATCGCAATCAAAAAGGCACCAAAGGCTGCACACATAAAGAAAGGTTGCCATCCCGTTTCAGCTTCATAATGGCTAAGACGCCTTGTAGTACCCATTAAACCTAGGACATATAAAGGCAAGAAAGCGAAGCAAAAACCACTAAACCAAAACCAAAAGGCACATTTACCAAGCCCCTCATGCAATTTAAATCCCGCAAACTTAGGAAACCAGTAGGTAAATCCAGATAAAAACCCAAAAAGCACTCCTCCTATAATCACGGTATGGAAGTGGGCTACCAAAAAGAGGCTATTGTGCATTTGAAAGTCTAAGGGAGCAATGGAGAGCAAGATACCTGTCATACCACCTATAGTAAATATGATCACAAATCCTAAAAACCAGTACATTGGTGAAGTGAGATGGACCCTTCCTCTTACCATCGTAAAGAGCCAATTAAATATTTTTACTCCGGTTGGTATGGCAATCAGCATTGTCATGGCACCAAAGAAGGCGTTGACATTTGCACTTGCTCCCATGGTAAAAAAATGGTGCAACCAGACAATAAATGAGAGAATAGTAATCGCTATAATTGCCCATACCATTGACACATAACCAAATAAACGCTTCTCTGAAAAGGTTGACACCACCTCAGAATATATCCCAAAGGCCGGTAGAACTAAAATATAGACTTCTGGATGTCCCCACGCCCAAATCAAGTTGACATACATCATCGGATTGCCACCACCAGTTGATGTAAAAAAGTGCATACCCATCAACCGATCGAGTGCTAAAAGGGTAATCGTCACAGTAAGTATTGGGAAGGCAAAAATTACAAGGATCATAGTAGCAAGTGCACACCAGGTAAAAAGGGGCATTCGCATATATGTCATACCAGGACATCTCATCTTAAAGATAGTGACTAAAAAATTGATCCCACCAAATAGACTTCCAACTCCTGCAATCTGAACACTCCATATCCAATAATCGACCCCAACTCCTGGGCTATATTTTAATCCTGATAAAGGAGGATAACAGACCCAACCAGCTGCAGAAAACTCCCCTACCATCAAAGAGACGTTAAGGAGCATAAAGCCCATAAAAAAGAGCCAAAAGCTGACAGCATTTAAAAAGGGAAAAGCAACATCCCTTGCACCAATTTGTAGCGGCACAATCAGATTGATCATTCCAAATACAATTCCCATACCGACAAAGAAAATCATTACAGTTCCGTGCGCAGTAAATAACTGTTGGAAATGATCAGCACTTAAGTATCCCATCGAATCGCCAGAAGACATTGCTTGTTGAGCTCGCATCATGATCGCATCGATCGCCCCTTTAAGAAGCATTAAAAAAACGACAAATAGATACATTACTCCAATTCGTTTAGGATCAAGGCTTGTGATCCATTCATGGTAAAGCCATTTCCATAACTTCTTATATGTTAAAAAGATAACAGCAAAGGCCGCCATAAAGACCATCATTAATGTGGCCCCCATTTCGATACCATTATGCTTAAACGAATCAAGAGTTAATCTTCCAAATAAACTAATGTCCATGACTAACCTCCGGCATCATATCCTTCATCACAACCCAATCAAAGAGACCGGGATAGAGTAACCTATAATAGGCAACTGGGTTATTTTCACTTGGCTGCGCTAAGAGCTTATAACCATCCAAATCAAGAGCTTGTTCTGAACTCTGTACCTCACTTATCCATTTTTCAAAATCGACCTCAGACGTTGCTTTTGTCCAAAAAACCATTCCAGAAAACCCCTTTCCACTTAAATTTGCCGAAACTCCTCTATACTCTCCTATTTCACTTGCGTTAAGATGCAATTCCGTCCTCATTGCAGGCATGGCAAAAATCTGCCCTCCCAATTGTGGAATCCAAAACGAATTCATTGGCGCATCAGCAGTAATAACAAAATTAATCGGGGTATCTATAGGAATCTGAATAAAATTCACTGTGGCAATCTTTTGATCTGGATAGATAAAAAGCCACTTCCAATCGAGTGCAACTACCTGAATTGTAATCGGTTTTTTATCACTTACAATTGGTTTAAACGGATCTAAATCATAACAAGCAATCCAATTTACAACACTTAAGATCACTATAATGATACAAGGGATACCCCACCAAATAATCTCAGCTAGAGTACTATGGTTCCAATCAGGCTTATACTCTGCTTTTTTATTGTCAGCGCGATACTTCCATACAATGACAAATGTCAGAATAAAAACAGGAATAACGACAAGCAACATCAAATTAGTTGAAAGCCAAAACAGATCGGATTGCTTCTGACCAATCAACCCCTTCGGATTCAACACAACGATATCTACCTGTGTAAGATAGACTATACCAAGAAACAAAATGGCTACTATCAGTAGCGCATACAATAATACCTTATACCCTCTCTTCATCGTCATCCCCATCCCACAAAATAGGCTCCCCTAATTTGGACAATAGGAAATCAAAAAAATATATACCAGCAGTAATTATACTTCTGGCAAAAAAACATAATTATATATTTAGATTTCTCTTAGATGCAGAGGATTCTCAGGGCAACAGTAGCAGATGAAACCATTCGCGCTTAAAAAATCGTTCCATCTCATATCTTTCTGTTCTTCTGATAATTTCTCTACGTTACATAGATTTGCATACTTCTCGATACTTGATTGAATCTTAGTCTCTTTCATATGCAAAAAGATATGACCCGCTACGAGTGAAGTGACTAAAACAATTCAAATACCCGCTGCTGCAATTGTAACAGGAAGTAGCGCAGGGATAAATCAAAATACTCCCGCTATTGCTAAGACAACACCTGCAATTTTTGTTACCATGATCGTTGTCTAGCAACCTGTTATAATCAATTTAATCCATAAGGTATTGATTTCAAAAGCATGTCCACCAAAGTTCTTGCCATCATAATAGTGACCCATGGTGTAATATTCAGGACAGGTAAGATCGAAATACAGAGAGCGACGCCAGCAAATAATCGATCGCTCCAGAAACTATCCAAAAAAGTACTATTAACCATATTCCTCTAAGCAAAAGTTTACTAATTCTTTACAACATTGTATTGACTAACTTGAATGAAAACCATTTAAAGAATAGACTAAGTCTATGCATAGAAAAAAGTTGTTAGATTTATTAAAGAGCTATCAACCTATAGATAGGAGGGAAATTGTCTTTAAAAATGAGATGCTCTCCTTTATAGAAACAGAAAAAAATTGTTTTGAGCGGACTTTGTCCAAAGGGCACATGACCGCATCAGCGTGGCTCCTAAATCAAGATGGTTCGATGGTCCTTCTATTACACCATGCCAAATTAGATAGATGGTTTCAACTAGGTGGCCATGCCGATGGAGATTCTGATCTTTTACAAGTAGCCCTCAAAGAGGCTATGGAAGAATCGGGCTTAGATTATATTCATCCAATCAGCCATGAGATTTTCGATATCGATATCCATCTAATTCCAGAAAATCCCAAAGAGTGCGCACATTATCATTATGACGTCCGGTTTTTATTGCAAGCTACTGGAAATGAAGAAATAAAGTCTAATCGTGAATCCAAATCTCTCCGTTGGATCGATAAAAATCTAGAGAACCTCCCAACTGACAACCCTTCAGTCATCCGCATGTTCGAGAAGTGGCTTATAGTAGAATAATCTCCCTAGAATTTGAGGCCAAGCCCCCCGCCTATGTTGAGGCCACCTACATTAAAGCTATAATTTATTACATTGCGCGAACTAATGAAATAGGAGTTGAATTGTTTAAATGAATAGGTGAGAAAGAGATCCATTACAAGATACCTGGCAAGAAAAGTAAGGAGCCCTATTTCGATAGTGCCCCCTAATCCATTTCTTCTAATATTTTCCTGCAAAAATGGGGAGCTATTGTGAATTTGGACAAAATAGTACTTAAATCCGGCTCCTAAATAGGTTCTAAAATTATAAGCTGGATAGATATATTTTAGACCTGCTGTTATAGGGACCATCTGAATGTGTCCCCTATTGTTAAATCGAGTAGACCTCTCCGATTTATAAAAATAGTCGACTGCCCACCAGAAATTGAGCCCCCGAAGTGCAAACAGATCACCATCATACATAGGCACTGTCCCCGTTACTTGATAATATGCACCTCCGTTATAGCTGACATTCTGCAAAGAAGAAGACTCCGGCAAGAAATAACTAACGCGCGCTACAACTGTTCCCGGAACAGGATACTTCATAATTTCTTCCTCGGCAAGGAGAGGAGAAACAGATACTAACATTGCCAAAAAACCAATTCTCATAAAATTATATTATGCTATGTTGAGTATATGTTGAAATTTTTTCTTACCTTTTTTATAAAAGTAACTCTATTAGCTTCTCATATTGAGTGGGACATCGGCCGTTATGGTTTTAAGAAAATTTCTAATTCCCCTGAGATTTATCTCGCAGAAAATTTCTTGACTGATGCGGAGTGCAATCATATTATTGAAAAGGCTAGGCCTACATTATCAAGAAGCACCGTTGTTGATCGAAATTCTTCTAAAGGGGTTGTCGATAAAAATAGGACCAGTCTTGGTTCATCCCTTTCTGATGGGGGAGATCAAGTTATTCAAAATATTCGAAATCGGGTAGAGACCATTACGATGATCCCTTATCGAAATGGAGAGGGGCTGCAAGTTCTCAATTACGGAGTTGGGGCTGAGTATAAACCTCATTACGACTATTTTGATGCAAAAACTGAAGGAGGCAAGAGCCACCTCAAGCGCGGCGGACAAAGAGTTGCGACTATCCTCCTCTATTTAAACACCCCTGAAAAAGGGGGCGAAACTATCTTTCCAAACGCCCCTCTCCATGTCAGACCGGTGAAAGGTAGAGCGCTACTTTTTTATGATGTAACCGATCAGGGAAAACCCGATTCGAAAAGCCTACATGGCGGCGCGCCGGTCATTGCTGGAGAAAAATGGATTGCAAATCTTTGGTTAAGAGAAGGTGAATTCCACTAAGAATTCTCCTCCCAGATTTGGACAAGATGGACGAGGGTGGTAGCTGATAGGATCATGTCTTGGAGGCTAATCCACTCTTTTGGGCTGTGGATGTTATGAAAGCCGGTAAATATGTTTGGTGTTGGCAGACCTCTTTCTGTAAGTCTTGATCCATCAGTGCCGCCACGAACAGCTTCAGAGTAAGGCTTTAATCCGGCCCTTTTAATTGCCTGACGTGCGTAATCGACAGGTGTAAAATCTTTTTCTAGCCAGTAGCGCATATTTCGATATTGGGGAGTTATTGTTAATTTAGACTTTGCTTTAAGACTTTTAACAATCGTTTTAAGCAGCTCCCTCTTTTCATCCAAACCATCAAGTTCAAAGTCGCGTATGATAAATCGAATGATAGCCTTTTCTGATGTTCCGGTAATTTCTAATGGATGGATAAATCCATTACGGCCATCCACCTCTTCAGGAAAAAGATCTTTTGGGATTTTTTCAAGCACAGAAGCTGCAGCTCTTAAAGCATTGACAAGTACACCTTTTGCAGAACCTGGATGTGCCGCAACTCCTTCTATTTCAAGGACCGCTTGATCAGCACTAAATGTCTCAAAATCAATCTCTCCGGTATGTTCTGAATCAAGTGTATAAGCAGCTACTGCGTTCAGTTCTGAAAGTTCTAACTTATTCATTCCCCTTCCAATCTCTTCATCAGGATTGAAACAAATTCGTACCGGTCCATGGATGATTTCGGGATGATCGACCAAATACTTGACCATGCTCATTATAATAGCTACACCTGCTTTATCGTCTGCCCCAAGAAGAGTTGTCCCTGATGCAGTGATAATATCTTCACCAATTTTTTCAGACAAAAGAGGGATAGCCTCTTTCGTCAACTCCTGACTTTGATCATCGGGGAGGACGATTGGACTTCCATCATATTTCCTATGGACGATTGGTTTTGCACACCCTCTACAAGCATCTGCTGTATCGACATGAGCCAAAAACGCAATTTGCGGGGCATCTTTTTTCTTTGAGTTGCTAGGAACCGAAGCAAGCACATAACCAAATTCAGTTACCGAGACGTCTTTCAACCCAAGCTCTTTTAACTCTCTCTCCAAAAAATAGATCAAATTCCACTGTTTCTCGCTACTTGGACAGCTATCCGAATGCACATCACTCTCTGTATCAATCTGGACATACCTCAAAAACCGGTCTAACAAATCTTTATCGTCTATTCCCAATATTGCCCCAATCTCTAACTAATTGATGAACTTCTTTAAGTTTATTTTGATATTGACCAAACCTGCCAGCTGTTATATCGATCTTTCCAGTATGAGTACAATAAGTTATTTGCTTTATATAAACAGTCATGGGTAGCCAGAAAAGACATTCAAACTCAAAGCCCGAATCAAAATGGATCGTTTTAGCCAAGTTCTCAAATTTCCCTAAAATCACTGGTCCAAATTGAACAACTGTTCCCCCACCTGGCGCATCCGCATCTATCCCTTTTGGAACCCACACTTTAACTGTCTGACTCAATTCAATTCTATAGGAACCGTCTCCTTCATTATAATTCCACAACCTAATAACATCCAAACCAATTAAGAGACTCTCAAAAATTCTAGCCATATCTGGATGAATCAGTTCACCCATTGCCAAAAGCATCCCCTCCTTGTGCGATATAACTCGAGGAACTGGTACTGACGCTAGAGCGGCTACTAAAGCTACCGGTTTCTGTTCTGGTACCGCCTCTTGTGCTGGCGACTCTCTGGATACGCCATCTTCTTCAATGATGGGAGTGAGATCCCGTCTTAAGATGGGAGGAGAAACAGGAGAAGCAGGTGGAGCAGCAGGGACCGGCAAACTTCTCTCAGATTCAACCACTAATGGGAGGATAATTTTTCTCTCCTCCTTTATGACAACAGACCTCTCTATCACTCTGATCTTCTTTTTAGGTGGTGTTGAAAATGTAGCGGCAATCTCTAGAAAAATATCCCGTAAAAACAGGAAGAACCTCTTCGGAATGGTTACAAAAAATCTACAGGGAGAAAAAATATTGCAACATGTGGAAGATTCGGATTGAATACGAGCTAGATTCATAACCTATCACTATTTTTAAAAGAGGTCAATTTTAGTGAAATCAATATTTTAGTATCAAGCATAAATATTTTAGAACAAATATTTCGAAAACTAATATTTTTAATAAAAATCTATAATAGAGCATGTGGTATAATTTACATATTATAATAATATCAAATGGATTTATCATGATTAAAATTTTGAATCAACCACATGGATACTTCTGCACGCCTACCTCCAAATTATACCATGTTAACAACACATATTATACTATAAGCAAAGCAGATAGCGTTTATAGGATCGCTTTAAAAGTCACTCTTTGGGCCGCCACATTCCTATTAATAGGCCTCCCCTATCTTGCACTCCTTATTTTTTCTACTCCAAAGAAAATTCAAATAAAAGAAACCTCCAAAAGTGCACCCCCATTACCCGTCGCAGCAATTAAATTAGCGGCAACCCCATTACCCGTCGCAGCACCTAGAATCATGACACCCCCATCACCCGAAACAATAACTAGAAGAGAGATACCCCCATTACGTGTCATATCATTACCTGACGCAGCAATTCAAATCTTGAGACCTGCAGCAAGTGAAGCTGCAGCTAGCGATCCAGTAAAATTACTGGGGCAATATATTGCTGAAAGAAACTTTTCCGAAGCAGCTGCTTTATTTAATAGTATGGAGAACAAAGGCCCTTGGACTAAAACCCTTCTTATTGAAAGTGGTGATTGGTATGCCCCACCAATTGAAAAAAAAGTTTCAATAAGTATTCTTGGAATGTTTTGTGAAGAAGTTCTTAAACAACGCTCCCCCCCATTTTCTATAAGCGAGGAAAAGGATTTTCTTGAGCTTGTTAATTCTAGCATACTACAACTCGGTCCTCTCTCCTTTTCCCCTATAACAATTGCAGGCACTTCTCAATACCCATTAAATGCTCTTCTTGATGCTTTGCTTAGCGGCAGCAGAAATCCTCTACAAGAGTTAATGTGCGTAATCATGATTCAGGGTAAAGCTTCCCTCTCTCATAATTACAGGAATATAATTAGAAATTCCCAAGCTCTTTTTTCCTCTCAATTCATAACTTTTTTAAGAGATCAAGGCCTCTTGATTGATATTACTGAAGAGTCGATTCCGAGAGACCCTGCTCTTTTGTCTCAATTATTAGCGCATGCAACAGAAGACTTATTGCAAAGAGCTAGATTAGCCCATACCTGTCCTGCGCGTTTAGATCTTGCAGAGATGGAAAAGTATCACCTTCTTAAAAAAGGGGCGAAAGAGGCTTTGAGGGCTGATATTCCTGCATTAAGAGAACCCTATCAACATTTTGTTTTAGCTTATGATTTTGCTGTATCTAAGTCACCAACGCTTTTGCTTTTACGCCAAATAAGCAAAGAACTTCGAATCTATCTTACCTCAGATGTAAAGCCTAAACTTTCACCGAAACTGATTAAATTTTTTGCAATGATGAATCCATCGAGAGTTTTTAATAAATCACATTTTGCCACAAGAGCTGCAATCCAAGAAAATCCTGTAATCTACAAGTCTAACTTCATAGAGATCCGAAAACGTATTATTTCAGCAACATGGGCAATTTTCAATGACCCCCTACAAGACAAGCATATTCTAATGAACGCCACTGTTCATGGGACAAAACTTTCTACAGCTAGAATAATAATGAAATCAACTCCTCATGCTCTTCTTTCATCAAATGATTTGATTGCAAAAAAAATACCCACTTTTAACGGTCAATTAAGCTCTGCAAAATACAGACAATTAGATCCACGCACAGGAGAAACAGTTGAAATCAATTCCCTTATTTCTGGAGAAATACTAGAGCCCACTTGGGCATATCCTTATTGGGAAGATGGACAAGCCTTAAGAGGCGCTCCTACAAGAACTCTTACAAGCGTTCTATACGCCCTCCCTTCCCATAACGAACACGCTTCAATGAGCAGCTTTTTTAATCCAGTAGTTTCCAAAGCCCGATTAAGCAACTTACAAGCAAACCTTTGTAAAAGTGGTGATGACCCTTTTTGGTGGACCGTTCTTTGGGATATTATACGACTTCGAATAACTGATGATGCATTTGAACCAATAGGACAATCCCTTATTTCTATAATTACACCTCTACTTCCAAGCTATCCTCACCTCCAAAAGCTACATGAAGCATTAACCGGCGATCTTCCGTTCCTTATAAATGCAGCCGAATTTAGTCAGCTAAAGCAAGAACAAGATGAACCTGTTATTTTTGTCACGTTTTGTCATAACCCAACCCCTTTGGAAACAGGTGGCGCTGTATTTTTTCTCCCTTCCGGACTTATCTTAGGAGCGGATATCCCTCTTGTTATTACACTTGAAGAAAATATATCTAGAATGCAAGAGGTCTTCGGCCCATATGGCATCCAAGTACGAGGTGTTGATTGGCTTATCTCACTTGAAATGCTTAGAATGACCGAAGGCGACCTACTGCCTGAGACATTACCTCTGGAAACTCCAGAAGCATTTCAATCAACTTTAGAACAGACATTAAGAACGCAAGTGGCTCCTCATTACGCAAGACCCCTCCCAAAAACCCCTTTTTACTCAAGAGATGCCTCTTCTACACATTTAAGCAACCCCATGCCAATACAAGAAATACCGTTCTATGGTCCTGAATTTAAAGAAGATCAGGCAAGTTATCTAAGCGCTGTAGAAGCAGGCCGCGCTCCCGCAAGATCTCTACATGGCCTAGTTCATATGTACCAATGTGCAATCTGGAGCCAGATGGTCCAGAATATTCAAGAATTTTTTGGAACCCCCAAACAGATGGCTTTTGATCGTCTACTTACACTCTTAGCTGCCGGTTATCATGATAGCAGAAGACAAACTGAGGGAAGCGATTTTTGGGATGGGGAAAGCGCCACCCTATTTCGAACCTTCCTTGATAATCAGCTTATTCCTCAAACTACGGTCGATCTTCCTCTTATGGAAAAAAGAAAAAAGGAATTTTTTGAAGCAATTGCCAGAAAAAACGATGTTGAAACTTCTGGCTCCCTTGACCCTCTAAAAATAGCTATTCACGACCCCGATTGCATCGAATTTTTACGCATTTTTGGTTTAGCCCGTTTTGACTCTAGCCGGCTTGCTATTTCAAAAATCCTTCCATCAGATGAGCTCTCTAAACTAATTAGCGAATGCAACCATTTCATCACAATTACTTCAAATCCAACTTTTAAAGCAACTATTGAGTACGAAAGCGATCATCCTTATTTTGATCTCATGCACATGTTAAAGGGAGGTCCTTACCCGACTATTCAAAAATGGCTTGCAACAGAATTTGCCTCTATTCCTGATTAAGGGAATGCGCATAAAAAAGTTCTTGAATGAGTAATAAAATTTGGTAAAATAAGAATTATATGACATTATTTAAATTTTGTAATAATTCCTTATTAATTCCATCTTACCTAATTAACGGGATTTTATTCGGCATTAGTTGGTTATTACTAGTCACTTATGGGGCTCACGAATTTATTTGGATTTCCCTACTAATCGCTACCTCCTACTTCCTATCTCAAATCATTCTCTTCTCCAAATTTGATAGAAATAGCTTTTTGATTTGCATCCCCCTTTCAATTTACGCACTTCTATTCGGACTGATCCAAGAGATGGTATTTATCTATTCAGGAATTCTCTCCTATCCAAATGAGAGTATATTCCCCCCTTTCTGGCTTTTAGCTCTCTATCCCCTTTTCGCCCTTACACTAAATTCCTCTCTCTCATTTCTAAACAAAAATATCGTACTCACCTTTATTCTTGGCGGAATAGGAGGGACCTTCTCCTATATTCTTATTGAGCAGCTAGATGGAGTTCTCCTTTTAGTCCCTACAGGCTATCCCTTTCTATTTACATCATCGGGCCTATCATTAACACTTCTTATTCTCTTGAACCGAAAGCTGATTTCTCTCCGAAAAAAATACACCGATCCTAAGCAAATCAAAAAACTGCTCACCGTCTTCTTCGACAAACGTTGCTCATTCTGTTCACATGAAATGCAAAAGCTACAAAACAGAAATCAAACAGGTGAAGTCTGTTATGCTTGCCCATCAGCTGATGAAGACCTAAGTAAAGTGACAACTGCCTTTACATACAAAGAGGCGATGGAGACAATTCATGCCATTGACGAGGATAATAAAGTCCTCACAGGAACTGCAACAATCTCAGCCCTCTTTGCAAGGACAGACCTTCCATGGATCGCCATCTTCTTACAAGCCCCCGGATTTTTCTACCTATTTGAATTCGGATACCTTATCTCTGCAAAATGCCGCCGCCGCACCTAATAAAAAAATATTTGTATTTATTTATTTGATCACCTAGTCGTTGACTTATGAGTGAGCCTAGAAATTTACATAAGGGATTGAAAAATCGTCATATCAGCTTGATTGCTATGGGCGGAATTATTGGCTCTTCTTATTTTCTGGGAACAGGTTATGTCCTAAACCAAATTGGTCCCGCTACGTGCCTTGCCTATATTTTAGGCGGTATTATTATGTTTTTGACGATGGCTTGCCTTGCTGAATTATCGACAGCTGACCCACTTCATGGCTCATTTATTAGCTATTCAGCCAAATACATCTCTCCTGCTTGGGCTTGCGGGGTCGGTTGGTCTTATTGGGTAAATTGGGTTGTTTATATCCCCTCTGAATGTATTGCGGGTGGGATTATCATGCACAATTATATGCCTGAAATACCCATTTATCTATGGTCGATTCTCTTTGGAATCGTTATTACTTTGATTAATCTATCGCATGTAACTCTATTTGGGGAACTTGAATTTTGGCTCTCTCTGATTAAAATATTCCTCCTCATGAGTTTCTCTGTCCTTGCAATTGCTATCTTCTTTGGCCTAATTCCAATAGACCACTCAAAAAGCATTGGCACAGAATACCTTATTCAGGATGGAGGTTTTTTTCCAAATGGATATCTTATTCTATTTATGAATATGGTGATTTTGTTATCAAACTATCAAGGATCTGAAATTATAGGACTTGCAGCTGCTGAATCGCACGATCCTTTGAAAAGCATCCCTGCCGCGCTAAAAACAATCACCTACAGAATCGTTGGGCTCTATCTTATCCCTACATTTCTCCTTGCCGTTATCTTTCCCTGGCAATCAGCCAATCTAACGGGTAGTGTTTTTGCCTTTGCCCTTGCCAAATATGGACTTACTTCTTATGCCCACTTCTTTAACTTTATGATCATTGCAGGAGCGTTATCTTGCGCAAATAGTGGACTTTATGCAGCAATTAGATCGTTACATGGATTGGCCCTCCATAAAATGGGACCCAAATTTTTACGTCATGTCACGTCCAATGGTGTGCCGCTATATTGCGTCCTATTAACAATTGGCTGTATCTGGATTTTATTGATTTCTTCTTATGTCTTCCCGTCACCGACACTCTACGCCAATCTCCTTGCCCTTTCAGGATTTACAGGATCTATTTGCTGGATTTCGATCTGTTGGGCACAGCTCCGCTTTAGAAACAGGCTCCCTCACATGGAGAACCCTCCAAAACTCATCTATAAAATCCGCTGGTTTCCCTACCTAACCATTTTTGCCATTTGGATTCAGATTGCCTGCCTTTGCGTCGTTCTAATCAGCCCTAGTTTGCGCCTAGCCTTTTACCTTGGCGTTCCCGTAACTATCATCCCAATCTTACTCTATAAATTCACCAAGCACGACAAAGCGATCATAGACTAAAAAAGGTATCCGTATCGAAGGGATGGAACGGGGAGGATCTCTTCTTCGCCTAGCTCTTTAATTAAATCTACCCCAATTCGCCAGTACCCTCTCTCTCCCTGTTTATAACTATATCCAACGGGGAAATTGTATATCCTGCTGCGATCTTTTGAAGTTAAATTAAAATAACCTATTCCTGTGCCAAAATTTAGAGCATGCTTATGACATTTAGAAAAAACTAGTATTGAAGAGGTAGCCTTGGATAAATTTGATAATATCAGTCCCGATAGTGCCACATCAACTTCAATTCCTAGGGGCAATTTGGAATTCTCCAACTGCGCGCTAAAGCCAATTCCTGGAGTGAACAGATCTCCAGAAATGTAGGGAATCAGATTTAATTCCTTGTGTCTCTTTATCTTAATCGGTTTATACTTCAAGCTATCGATCTCTTGACTAGAAGGATTAGGAGTTTCAGAAGCAAATAGGCTTGATGAACATATAAGACTTAAAATAAGCAGAATAAATTTCAATTTTATTTCCTAAAAAATGGAACGCTCTCGGGGCTTTGGCCTGAGAGCGTTTAATTAAACCTAGTTTTTTACTTCTTCTTTAAATGTAGTCTCAAATATCGCTTTAATAGAAGCCTTATCTTTATAACCTGATATACGAGTAACCTCTATTCCATTTATATATAGAATAAGTGTAGGCAACATTTTTACTTCTAGTGATGCAAATAATTCTTGATTTTCTTCTGTAGCATTTAGCTTTGTAAAGGTATATACATCCCCGAGCTCATTACTTAAGTCCTGTAGTATCGGAGCTAACATTTTGCAAGGATTGCAAAAGTCAGCGTAAACATCGACAATCACATATTTTGATGAGGAGATCACTTTATCAAAATTATCTTTTTGAAGTTCTACAATAGCGTGTACAACCTCAGTAGTCACTGGAACTGCTGGGTGCTGAAGAGCCACATCTTTAGCCTTTTCAAATAACATCATAAAGCATTTATTGTTTGCTTTTCCGATGGCGTCTCTACTGCTTAAATAGAGAGGATTACTTATAAGCTGAATCACATTTTCTACATTACTTGGATTGATTTCGGAAGTGATTTGCTCTAAATAAAGATCTTCTCTTTCGACAAAATCGTTACGAAAAATTTGCAAAAGCTCTTCCTTAGAAAGCGATGTAGGCTGGATCATAGGCATCATATCGGCAATCTGTCCAAGATAGTCTTGCATATCCTTGGCCTCGGTCAAACTCTCGTGAAAGACTTTTTTTGCATCTTCTGTGCTAATTTTTTGAACATCAGCACAAATAGATGCTGAAACAACTGCTAAACATAGAATCAATTTCATAAATTTTCCTTGTTTTGGTTTTCTTTAATAAAATGAAAGGCATCAATTGCAGCCATCGAACCAAATCCTGCTGCAATTATAGCTTGCTTATACTTTGGATCGGCAACATCACCTGCTGCAAAGACGCCCGGCACACTTGTCTTTGTAGAGTAAGGCTGCGCAATGATGTAACCTGCACTATCAAGTTCAAGCGACTGCGTAAATAATTCTGTATTAGGCACATGGCCAATAGCAATAAAGACTCCATCACATGAATAAAGATAGGTCTCATTAGTAGTGATATTTTTAAGGAGAACCCCTTCAACGCTCCCCTTGTTAATATCTAAAATCTCTTCGACGACTGTGTCATATATAAAATGAATTTTTGGATTTGCAAAAGCTCTCTTTTGCAAAACTTCAGAGGCCCTTAAAGAATCCCTTCTATGAATAACAGTCACTTTAGTAGCAAAATTTGTAAGGTAGAGGGCATCTTCTAGAGCAGTATCCCCGCCTCCGACTACAATAACCTCTTTTTTTCTAAATAAAAAGCCATCACAAATTGCACAGGAATTGACCCCTTTTCCCATTAAAGCCGCTTCAGATGGGATTCCCAACCACTTTGTCCTTGCCCCAGTTGCGATAATGAGGGTCTCAGCATAAATCTCCTTTCCCCCCTTCAATTTCAATCGAAATGGTCTCTCCGAAAGATCTGCTGTGACTACCTTATCTAAAAGTGGAATAGCACCAAATTTAATTGCTTGCTCACGGATATTGCTGCCCAGATCAAATCCTGCGATCCCCTTAGGAAACCCTGGAAAATTCTCAACATTACTTGAAAGTGCGATTTGCCCACGGGGCTCTTCCCCCTCAATCACTAAAGTAGAGAGACCCGACCTTGCACTATAAAGCGCCGCGGTAAGACCTGCTGGGCCTCCACCAATAATAACGACCTCTTTATACCGCTCGTCATTCAAAAACGGGGATTTTTGAATGTCTCTCGGTATAATCTCTCCGATCAAAGAAGCTGTACAAATAAGAAGCAACAGAAAGATTTTCATGGCAATGATTATAAGAATCTTACAATTAATTTGCATCGCAAATTAATTAAAAAAATATTTATTGAATAATCACTAATTTCCTTCCAAAATCTATTACTGATTTCACAAAGCGAGGTATCTAGTAGTATATAGCGAATTAAATTTGCTATTAGATAATTTTACTGCGTCTGTATTCCTTGGGTTCCATTCGCTTGCATCGCTCGTGTGAAAACACACGGCCTGCTTCAGCGCCGGCAAATGCCTAATGAAACCCAAGGGCACATACTGTGTAAACTTATCAATGTAAATTTAATTCACTA
>CANJWO010000024.1 GCA_947478685.1 Chlamydiota bacterium
AATCCGCTCCCAGAAGCTAGAATAGTCCATCGGATGTTCTAATATCACAGTAGGTGAACGGTATTATCTTGAGCCCACTGCCTTAATTGGGCACGGTGGGTTCTAATGGGGGGAGAGTTGAGTGATCGGCTCTTCTACCCTCTCAATTTTAATTATATTCTTTTATTTTATGAGGAATCAGCGTCTCCTACAATCATCAGTTTCACCCTATCAGCTATGGTGTGATTGCAATTCCTATTTTCAACAATATGTCTATTAAATCTTTCGAAGATTGGAGTTTCACGGCAAGTTGAAAATACGCTGTACATATCTGAGCTAGTCGATCCTTTAAAGGTTGTTATTCGAGTATGAACTCCTGTAGACTTTTGAAATTCGGTATTTATACCTGCCGCAAAAGTCTCTTTATGAGTATGGGTCTCATAAATAAATGTTTTATTTACACTAATTGCTTCGCTAAGGCTTTGATCTCCGGTGATTAGAACTTCTTTCTCAGAAGCTTTAAGCAAAAGGGTTGTATCACTATATGAAATAGGCCCGCTTATTATAGTGAGTGTTTTAGATAAACTTGGATCCAAAGTAATAATAGTTGGCGGTTCGCCCGGTCGTATTAACTCAATAGAGCCTATCCCTTGAGCTATTAATTCAGCTTTTCTGGAGGGTAATAAATTAGGTAATCCGAAATCTTCTAGGTGATTACCCGGTAATACAATCGTTATATTTTTTGAGGGTATTTTATCTCGATCTACTTTTGCTATTGCCTCAATATAATCACAGCAAACTTTAGGAGAGGTTGCGTATCCATAATAAAGGCGGTTATGTTCATCAAAGGATGTTGTGGTTTCACTTAATTCTAACTCTTCTGGCAAACATTTAAAAATAGTTGTACTGATTTCTGGGGAGAGCTCTGTTAACAGTCTTACTCTGGTTTCAGAAGGTTTAGGTTCGGAAAATCCCCATTCTACTAATTCATCAGAAATGAGAATGCCTCCTCCAACTTCTTTCGAAAAGCCCATGGTAAGCCAAGAGATTGATCCACATGTGCCCTCACCATCTTCTTCCCTTCTTGGAGGTACTGCGTTAGTTTCGGGTGGATAGTCATACTGAGGGATATAAAGAGTGGGGCAGGGTCTTTCGTAAAATAGGCTTCGTTCACAAGGTGCAACAATACATGCAGCGAGATTTTCTTCATCTGCTTCTGATAGAGATGTTGGGAAATTATATTTTGTATTAAATATAGCCACACTCTCTGGAGTGTCAATACATGAGACAACGATCTGATCTGAAGGGATGTGTAATTGTTCGTGAAGCAGCGTGGCTATTTTAAGCATACAGGAGACACTTCCTAGACCTACTCTCCTCTCTGTCGTAACAAGAATTTTCCTATCGCCTAAGGATTCAATTAGTTTTTCTCCGGAAATTTCGGAACCAGCAGATGCGGCAGCTGTCGAAGTTCCAGTTCGGCTAGTCGGACTTAAAGCAATTGAAGCTCCTGGGGCAGGGGGAGGTGAAGTAGAATCAAATGAGGGGTCTGGAATTTGATGACAAGCTTGATCAACCAATAATTTAACATCTCTTAAAAGAGCATCAATATCAATAGAACCTTTTTTTGAAGTTGTGGATCCAATTGATTCTAATGACGTAACATGAGAGATTTTGGTGGAGGCTTCGACATCTCGCGAAGATGAAAGAGCGAGCAGAGGTGGACTAACAGCCGAGGCAATACGTCTATCGAGAGCATGCTCCATAGCTTCAGGAAGTCTCTCGAAAGCGAAACTGGGTGGTGGCTTTGGACTAAGTGGCTCCAAATTGTACCTCCTAGATTCAGTAGGTTTAAGGATTGCTAATTTGTCAAGTTTTTTAAAAATGCTGAATTAGAGTTATTTAGGTTGGTCGTATTTTTTTCGCTAAGAGAAAAGATAAAAAATAAAGCATCGATTTTAGTGGGGTTTTGGTGTAGAATTCGGTTTGTATGGCCATGTTTTCAAAAGAGTCGCTCCATAATTTAAAAGAGAAGGTTGATCTTGTAGAGGTCATCTCCTCCTATTTGCCTTTAAAGAAGGCTGGGAAGAGCTTTAAGATTTGCTGTCCCTTTCATAATGAGAAGACCCCTTCGTTTGTTTTGGAGAGGGGAGATTCTCATTATCACTGCTTTGGATGTGGCGCGCATGGGGATGCGATTAGTTTTCTTGTTGGATTTTTGAAGGTCTCTTTTACTGAAGCTGTCGAGATGCTCGCTGAGAAGTTTGGTGTGAGCTTAGAGTTTCAAGAGGGTGAGAAGAGGGAGGACTTAGGTCCGCTTAAGACGTGTCTGCAAGAGACTTGTAAATTTTATCAGTTCCATCTTCTTCATACTGAAGAGGGGAAAGAGGCTCTGAATTATTTATACCAAAGAGGAATCGATTTAGATTTTATCAATCTGTTTAAAGTGGGATTAGCCCCTATTGATCCAGCTTTAACAATGGGATTCTTCAAAGAGAAAAAATTGAATTGGGAAGCATTGCAAAGGTCGGGCCTTGCTATTGAAAAAAAACGAAATTTTCCATTTTTTATCGGTAGAATTACTTTTCCTATCATGGATGTGCAGGGGAATGTAATTGGATTCTCAGCAAGAAAGTTTCTAGAGAAAACTACTGGTGGTAAATACATTAATACTCCTGAGACCCCCCTTTTTAAAAAATCGAAGGTCTTGTTTGGCCTCAACTATTCTAGAAAAGAGATCACAAAGCAGAGAAGAGCGGTAATTGTTGAAGGGCAAATCGATGCACTTAGACTAATCCAGGAAGGATTGAATCTGACGGTTGCTGGACAGGGAACTGCATTTGGCGAAGAGCATGTGGAAGTGATTAGACGTTTAGGGGTTAAAGAGGTGTTTATCTCATTTGACGGGGATGATGCAGGAAGAGAGGCTGCCCTAAAGGTTGGAAATCTTTTTCAAAAAGAGGGGATAGAAGTTTTTGTTTTAGAATTCAAAGATGGAGAAGATCCAGACAGCGTTCTTCGCAAAGAGGGGATCACCGGATTTTTGAATTACTTACATAAACCAAAAGAGTACATCCCTTTTTTAATAGAAATGCTCTCAAAAAGTTGTAACTTAGCCACACCCGCTGGAAAAAATGAACTTGTAGAAAAAGCAAAGGGGTATATGGCCGATTGGAAATTTCCTCTAATGGTCTATGAAGCTGAAAGAAAGCTTGCTAATAGTCTACAAGTCCCCGAATCGATGGTGCAGCAGAAAATTGTTTTTGTAAAATCTGAAAAAAAAGAGGTCTCAGTTAATCCGGATCAGGTGATTGAGGCAGATCTCTTAAGATGGATTATTCATTCAGGTATCAACGAGGGGACTCTTTTGCCTCTTATTCAAAAAAATTTATCCTTAGTTGACTTTATTGATCCCCCTGCTAGAAAATTGTACGGTCACTTATGTGATCTTTTTTTAAGACAGATCCCATTTGATCTTTTAACCCTCGCCGAATATGTTGACCGAGATGAAGGGGGGCTCCTCGATCTTATTGTAAGAAAGAAGATTCAGTTAGAGAGGTCAAAAATTGGGATAAAAGAATCGATACAAAAGATATTAGAGAGAAATTGGATGTTAAAAAGAGAGTCGATAAAGACTAAAATTCAAATGGGAAAACAGACTGAGGTAGAAATATTGCAGTTAGCAAAAGAATTCGATGTTTTAAGAAAATTGGCGCCTAAACTAGTGGAGATAGAGTGAAGAGAGTATTTTATGATGATAATTGCCCTTTTTGTGTAAGGGTAGTGAAGGGACTAAAGAAGATGGATAAAAAGAACCAATATACTTTTTCTTCATTGAATGGGACAAAAGCGAAGACACTTTTTGCAGGCAATTATGGATTTCTAAGAAAGAAAAAATCGGTTGTCTTTCTTGAAGGAAAGAGGGTTTGGGTGAGATCGAATGCAGTTCTTAGGCTGCTATGGTTGAGCGGCACTAAATGGAAATACTTAGGTGCCCTTTTTGTCATACCAGGCTTTCTAATCAATCCTTTTTATAGACTTGGGGCACTCCTTGTTAGAAAATAGCAAAAGTTATTTGGTTGTGTCCTCAGGCTTGCTTGACATAAGCTGCTTGTTTGCATAGCTATAAAGAAGTGGATTGTGATTGTGTGCAACATTGGATAAGTTGTCTGAGAAGGGGATGCTCCCAACTGTATTTGGGGAACCTGGTCTCGAAAGAAAAAGTTGGCTATAAGTAAGATCATGAATAACAGGCAAAGGAACTGTAGTCACAATATCTTCAGTATTTGTTAGTCGCCAAAGGGTAAAATTGTAATCAGAGTTTTCTGATAAGTCTTTAAAAAGTTCAGAGAGTGATGGTCCTCCTACTCTTGGGCAGCCAATCACATATGTTATAATTTTTGCTTTAGGGAAGTTCAGAATAGATTCAAGGGTAACAAGCGTAGCAGTTGCTGCGCCTAAACTATGCCCGGCAATATAGATTTCATTTGGAGCGGTTTTGCTTAAGTATTTTGGGATTAATAGAGTGAGTTGGTCGAGCAGAGAGGGGATCTCAGATGTTAGGGTAGGTTTTTTTTGTGTAAAATATTTGATAAAAAATAAGCTGACTTTTTCGATATAGGACAGAATGTGACTTGTTGCAGGTTTTGATACAAGATCCCAAAATCCTTTATGAATTGTTACCGTATCAGGGATATTATTAAAGCTTACATCTGTTTGACTGTAATCAAGATTTTCTAGCCATTCATTAAGTTTTTCTGTTCCTCTAAATGCAATCACAATTCTATTAGTAGGGTCATCTTTAATGGGATTGATTTTTCCTATGTAACCACATCGAGCTTTATCTTCAAGTATGTTAAGTTCTTCATGCCAGTAAAGAGTGGTTGCGTCTGCAGTAACATTTTCTGGAAGGAGGTCCCCCTTTGTTTTATCACAAAATTGTCTATATGCGACGATAATGGCATTAATAGCCCAAGCAGCAACATGGGGATTATAGTCATGACCTTTTTGTGGGTTAAAAGGGACATCTGGAATTGGCTCATATGTTAAGCACCCTTTCATAAGATTTGCAATAAGTTCCTTAGGTAAGGTAAAAGAAAATTCGGGTTTGCTAGGCATAAATCACCTTATAATTAAATAATTAATGTATTTTCTATGTATATAGACTTGGGTCAGGCATGAGGGTTCTGTCTGCAAAGAAGTATGTGAGTGGATTGTGATTTTTTCCAAGATCTCCTAAGTTTTCTATAAAGCTGACTTCACCGATAGTATTTGGTGAGCCTGCAGGAGAAGAGAAAATGTGAGTATAAACGATTTTATCGAAAACAGGCAGTGGGATTGTTGGGACTACATCTTCTATATTAACCATCCTCCAAAATGCAAAATCGAAATCGGGGTTGTTAGAAAGAGATCTAAAAGCATCAGAGAAAATAATATCGCCTACTCTTGGAGAACCAATAATGTAGCAGTAGATTTTTATACCAGGTGGACGATAGTGGAGAAGTGAGTGAATAAGAACAAGTGTTGCAATGGCAGCTCCCAAGCTATGTCCTGTAATATAGAGTTCAGTTGGATTGTTTATATTAAGCCAGTCCATTATTTGCTGTTGAAGAGAAAGAGTATGAGAATTTGCGGGCTCATTCAAAACCTCCCAAAATCCTTTGTGAATATTTGCAGTAGTCCCAATTGGGGCTGGAAAAGTTATCGATTTTTGTTGATATTGAAAATTTTCAAGCCATTCGCTCACTTTTTCAGTGCCTCGGAGGGCGATTACTGCACTGTTTGTCTCTTTGATTTTGCCTATAAAGCCACAAGGGATCTTTTTATTTAAGAGGTTGAAATCTTCGTGCCAATAGAGAGGTGTTCCATCTACTACATCTGGTGGATAGACATCGCTTTTCTCTTTATTGCAATATTGCTGATAGGCGTAAATTACTGCATTTATACACCAAGCAGCTGTGTAAGGATTGTACTGATTTCTGTCAAATGGAGGGGTAACTTGAGCTTGAAAAGGGGCATGCCAAGCAGGTAGATAGCTACTGCATCCTAAATCAAGATCGTTGATGACCCCTTTTGGCAGGGTAAAGGCGAGATCTTGTCTTTCAGGGTCTTCATTTCCAGGAATTGGTTTTATGGGTTGATCGGACAAAATTATAAGACCTTGTTGATACTTTCAGCTATTAGTTTTTTCATTGCATAGTAGTAGTTAAAAAGATGGTGATTATCAAAAATTTTGCCTAGATTTTTTGTAAAACTGATAAGATTAATCGTATTTGCATCATCTGGATCAGATATAAGAACATGGCTATAAAGAATTTCTTTAAAAACGGGTTCTGGAAGTGTTGTTATGATATCTTCTGTATTTGCAATTCGCCAAAGAGAAAAATTGTAGCAGGGGTTTTTTGCAAGGTCATTAAAAGCATTTGCAAAAGCAGGATTTCCAACTCTAGGACAACCAGTAACATAGGAATTTATAACGATTCCTGGATAACGTAAAATAGAATCCAACGTGACAAGTAGTGCAATCGCTGCACCCATGCTATGACCTCCGATATGAAGTTCATTTGGAGCATCTGAACTAAGAAAGGTTGGTAATATTTCGTTAATTTGGTCTTGAAGTGAAGGAGAGCCTTTTTGTGATGGCTCATTTAATATTTCCCAAAACCCTCTATGAATTTTGACAAGATTACCCGATGGCTCTAGAATAATTTTTTCTTGTTTGATATCAGCATCAAGATTCCATTCAGCATGGGTTTGAGTCCCTCTAAAAATGATAGCGACCCTGTTTGTTGGGTCTCCAGGTATAGGTTTGATCCGGGCTATATAACCGCTAGAGAGCTTAGGCTTACGAAAAATTCCAATGCTCTCATTCCAATAGAGTAGTTTGCCATCTGCAACTTCAGGTGGAAAGATGATGTCATTTTTATTGCAAAGATCTTGATAGGCGTAAGTGCAAGCATTGATCGACCAAGCTGCAAGTCTTGGGTTAAATTCATGACCAATTTGCGGTACAAAAGGGACCTTTTTTAACGGTTCATATCCTGGACATCCAGTATCAAGTGTCTTTATTAAACCTGCAGGTAATCCAACAGAATTGCTTTTAATGTACATAATAACCTTATAATTAATTTATATTATTATTAATTATTGTATTTTTATGTACAGATTAACACATAAGATTTATTTTAGGATACAGTTGGGTTTTAGAAGACCGAGCTGTTCTAATCTCCCTAAATCATCTGATTGGCGCCAATGCTCGCACATTTTTCCCTCTTTATCAATCCGCTCAAATTGCATCTGATTGACTTTAACTGCCTTGCCAGTGGCAGGAGTTCCGAAATAATCTCCTGTTTGAGTGCCAGTCATTACACAATGAATAGCTACTTGAGTTTCAGAGGCGCACATATTTAATATTTCAAAATGGAGATCAGGAAAAGCGGTGCGTAAACCGATAATAATTGGCTTTAGCCCTGTAGGTCCCGGAAGAGGATTCGGTGTATTTGGGCTGTTATTGATATAATCTGGGGCGACAAGGTCATCGAGAATGCTTAAATTTCCTTTATTTAATACTTCATCAAAATATCTTCGAATCAATGCTTCGTTTCTCTTGATTAAGGCAGCTTCTTTTTTGCAATCATCACTAGATGTATACGAGGAGAAAAGAAGGGAAAGAGATAGAATACTCAATAGTTTACACATTGTTTTCATTAGTAGCCATTTTTTGATAAAAGATTTGTATTTTTTATTTTATCAATAGCGTCACTTAAAAAAAAAGAGAAATTCAGGTTTTAAAGGTAGGTGAAGTCTACAAGCTTGCTTGTTTGGGAGAAGAGCTTCTGTAGAAGTGCGATACGATTGTCACGAAGAGCAGGATTATCAGATAGAACTCTGACAGTATCGAAAAAATTAGCGAGGGGTGCGTTTAACTTAGTAAGCGCCTCAAAGGATTGATAGTATTCCTTTTTCTGAAGTGTTTGATATAGAGCAGATTCGACGCCGTCCAATTCAATAGATAGATTCTTTTCGCCAGCTTCTTGTAAAAGGGCTCTATCTAGAGTTTTTTGGCTCTCTTTTCCGATTTGTCCTTTTGCTCGCTTATAGATTGCATAGAGGCCATCAAATGCGTTGCTGCTCTTTCTAAACTTATTCAGTGCTTCTGTCCTTAGGTAGGTGTCATAAGGATCAGTTGGTGAGAGAGAGAGAGTTGCTAAAACTTCCTCTTTTGCAAAACCGTAATCTTCAAGTATTGCCTTCATTCGTTGTCTCATAAAATCTAAAATTTCAGGATCGATACCTAATTTAGAAAGATCTAATGACCATCTGTTTTCAATAAGGATGCGCAAGATTCCGATAGCAGCCCTTCTGAGTGCGTAGGGATCTTTTGAGGAGGTTGCTTTAAGCCCAATTGCTGTGTAGGAAATTAAGTTGTCCAATTTATCAGCGATTGCAAGGATAGAGCCATCTTCTGTAGAGGGTATAGCGCCACCATCAGTTAAAGGGAGCCAATGTTCTTCGATAGCAACAGCAACGCGCTCAGGTTCCTTTTGATGGAGAGCGTAATATTTACCCATTACACCTTGCAATTCAGGAAATTCATAGACGACAGCTGTTGCAAGATCGGCTTTGCAGAGTTCTGCTGCTCTTGTAGGAGCCTCTTTGCCTAAAAGATTAGCAATGAGTATGCTGAGCTGTTTGATCCGTTCTGTCTTATCGTATATTGTTCCAAGCTCTTTATGAAAAAGAATCCCTTTTAGAGCTTCTTGATAAAAACTAAGGGGCTTTTTCTGATCTTGGTCAAACAAGAAAAGACCATCTGAAAGTCTTGCTCTAAGGACAGATTGATTGTTCTTTAGAATGGTTTCATTCGGCGTATTATCAATTGCAACAAGAAAGCGATTTAACATTTTCTTGTTTAGATCTTCGAGGGGGAAGTATTTTTGATGATTGATCATTTCAGAGGAGAGTAGTTCTTTTGGGAGGGTGAGAAATTTTTCATCAAAGGTATAGGTAGCGATGGTTGGATATTCACTTAAGTTCAGCACTTCTGTAAGGACACGCTCTCTTGAGAGCACTTTGCATGAGAATCTCTTTTCAAATCTATCTAACTGCTTTTCAATGAAGAGTTTACGCTCTTCTACGGAGGCGATTACATAGCGGCGATAGAGTTTCCTTGCATACGTTTTAGGTCTGCGAATTTTAATGGCGACAGGTTTTAATTGGCTATGGCCATAGGTGATGTTAGATGAGGTAATATTAGCTAATTGAAAAGGAATTACTTCTTTTCCAAACATAGCCACTATCGAGCGTATAGGTCTTGCATAAGTAATGTCAAAATCGGCCCAGCGCATGCTTTTTGGGAAGGGGAGATGGGTAATTAGATGGGGGAGAAATTTTTGGAGGAGGAGAGCTGTACTCTCTGCGGGCTTTGTGATGAGGGCAAAAAGGTGTTTGCTCTCTCGAATCACAAGGTCGGTAATTTTACCTTCTTCAACATCTCTTAAGAAGACTTCAGCATGTTTGATCGAATCAAGAAATCCTTTTCCTTGAGGAGTAAGGGTTCCTGTAGCATCAAATGCAATTGAGATGAGGGGGCCCCTTTTTTCTATGATCTCTTCTTTGGTCGAGCTTGCCAATTTTTTTACAAAAATTGAGAGTCTTCTAGGTGTCCCATAAACTTTTAATGAGTCAAATGCTAGACCTTTTTCTGTAATAAAGTTCCTCACCATCTGTTCAAGATGGATCAATGCTTCAGGAATAAAGGAGGCTGGTAGCTCTTCTGAAACAATTTCGAAAAGAAAATCGGCCGGTTTTTTTGAGGTAGCAATCTTAGGGAGGCTTATTTGAGGGGGAGGCTCTATTGTTTGGGCGGCATGTTTTAGTAATGGAAATCCAAGTTCTTGTCTTTTTTCAAGATAGGTTTTTGCTGAGAGGCAGGCAAGTGCTTTGATTCTATGAATGAGATCGACTCTTGCTGTAGTTGAAATCGCTCCTCTTGCATCGAGCATGTTAAATGCATGAGAGGCTTTTAAAGCGAAATTATAAGCCGGGATCGATAATCCAATTTCAACAAGTCTCTTCGATTCACGCTCGGCGCCATCAAAAGCATTTCTCCAAAAGTTTGAGTCGGACTCTTCGAAATTATAACGGCTCCATTCGACTTCATTTTGTAAAAAAACTTCGCCATAAGTCAATTCGTCATTGAATTGGATATCAAAAATATTAGTCTTTTTTTGTAAAAACATTGCAAGGCGTTCAATACCATAGGCAAGTTCAACGGGGATCGGTTTTGTTTCGATACCGCTAACGCATTGGAAATAAGTAAATTGAGTTACTTCCATTCCGTCGCACCACACTTCCCATCCAAGTCCCCAAGCACCAAGAGTTGGAGATTCCCAGTCATCATGAACAAAACGAATATCGTGCTTACTTAAGTCTAGACCAATTGCTTCCAGGGATTGTAAGTATAGTTTTTGTATTTGTGCAGGAGAGGGCTTAAGAATCACTTGAAACTGGTGAAATTGTTGGAGGCGATTTGGATTTAGTCCATACCTTCCATCCGTTGGTCGCCGAGATATTTCTACATGGCATACTTTATAAGGTTCAGGACCTACACATCTCAGAAGTGATTCCGAATTAAAGGTGCCTGCACCTGTTTCAGTATCAGAGCTTTGCTGGAGCAGGCAGCCCTGGTCCATCCAAAATTTCTGCAGAGTGGTAATAATGTTTTGAAAGGTCGACATATCAGAATATTTTACCCATTAAAGAGATTTCTCACAAGAGGGCTTTCTCAAAAGGGAGAAATCAGTTAGAATAGCGGAAACGAATAAAAAATAGGTTATCTAGTGAAAGCAGCGCTCATTCTTACCCTGAGCAGGATTGTAATCTGTCCTATCTTTCTTGTTGTCTATCTTTACTACGGAAAGATGGGGATACCGCTTATCGTGATGCCTTATATTCTCTTATTTCTCCTCCTGGTTTGCGAATTATCGGATATTTTTGATGGTGTCGTTGCAAGAAGACAGAAGCAAGTTACAGAACTTGGGAAAATTCTCGATCCAATGGCCGATAGTATTGTAAGAATTTCCCTCTTTCTCTGTTTTACTCAAGGAATTGTCCAATTACCGCTACTCCTTGTTCTTATTTTTGTAGTTAGAGATTCTGTTATTAGTACCCTTAGAACAGTCTGCGCTCTTCGTGGAACAGCCTTAGCAGCAAGAGTTAGCGGCAAGCTTAAGGCTGTCCTTCAAGCTGTTGCAATCTTCTTTATCCTCCTATTAATGATCCCTTATACATTAGGACTAATTTCCCTTGCCATGGTGCAGGAGATCAGTCTTTGGGTTGTCCTCGTGACGGCCATCTACACAGTCATTTCCGGTGTCGAATACATTTGGGCCTACCGCAATTATATCAGACAGTCTTGGACGAATACTCTTTAGGCGACTTTAAAGTCAGAGGTCTTAGAGAGAGCCTGGGCGTAGATTTGATCGTAGGCGAGGGCTGATTTTTTCCAGCTAAAGTCGGTGTTTAGGTCGGTTTGAATCAGCTGTTTCCATTTTTTCTTGTCAGTTTCATAGCATGACATTGCCCTTTTTAGCACTCTTTCGACAGAGGTGGTGTCGGGATTATCAAAGGTGAACCCATTGCGATTGACTAGGGGGATTTTTGAGTTGTCTGCGTCAAAGACTGTATCGCTGAGGCCGCCTGTTTTCCTAGCGATAGGAATAGTACCATAGCGCATGCCAATCATTTGTGTGAGGCCGCAGGGTTCGAAGAGTGAGGGGATGAAAATTGCGTCTGCAGCTGCAAAGAGAGAGTGTGAGAAAGCTTCGTCAAAGGAGAGTTTCATGTGAAAATGAGGATTGCCTTTGTAGAGTTGCTGAAGTTCGCCAAACTCTTTTTCAAATTCGGGGTCGATCGAGCTTCCGAGGAGGATAAATGAGCCATTTTGCTTCAGAGCATATTGGATGGCGTGTAAAATAAGTTTAGGTCCTTTTTGTTTGGCTAGCCTTGAGATGCATGCAATGAGTGGCCCTTTTGAGGGCGTCATATTTAATTTCTTGAAAAGAGACTCTTTATTCGCTTCTTTGTTTTTGATAATAGTCTCAATGAATGTTGAATTCGTCGGATAGGGAAAAGAGATAAAGGGGTCGCTAGCTGGATTCCAGCTATCAAGTTCAATTCCGTTTAGGATCCCTTTAAAATTGCTCTCAAATAGTCTAACTATACCATCTAGTCCAAAACCAGATGAAGGTGTCATGATCTCTTTAGCATAGGTGGGGGAGACTGTGGTAAAGCTATCTGAATATACAATCCCACCTTTTAATAAATTAATTACTGATGGATCTTTAGGGTCTTGTAATCTCTCTTCCGATCTAAAATCCTCCCCTCTAAGTCCTATTCGGGAAAGATTGGCTGGAGAGCATTTTCCTTGATGTTCAATATTGTGAATGGTCAAAACAATACTACCATAAGAAAAGCCTAGATCTTTATAGATATGCTTGATGATCGGCGCTAATGGAGCTGTAGGCCAGTCGTGCAGATGAATGATGTCTGGCCTTCCCCTTTGTAAATGGAGAAATTCACCGGCCGCTCTACAAAAATATAAAAACCTCTCAACATCATCCGCAGTGCCATAGATTTTTCCCCGATTGAAATAATAATGATTGTGATGAGGTTCAATAAGGTGAACTTTAACCTTGTCGACATAGCCTGTCCATACAGCATTGTGATAGCGCGAAGAGTCCTCAAAAGACCATAAATCGCCCATCTCCAGAGAGAAATTTTCTAGATTGTGATATTTGATGATGTCATATTTTGGTAAAATCACCTCAACCTGATGACCAAGAGCTGCCTGCTCTTTAGCCAGCCCATGGACTACATCTCCTAGGCCGCCAACCTTTGCAAGTGGGGCAAATTCTGTCGCAACATGGACTATTCTCATACAGTTTTCACCTTACAAAGAAGGGGAGTTCTCTGCAATAGTTTTGATAAATTCGGGAAAATCGAGAATTCTTCCCGAGAAACCCAGTTCGCTTTCGGCCTGACGTATAGCTCGTTCCTCCCTTTCTCGTGTTGCGGGATCGGTTATTTCCCAAGCAACTTGGATGAATTCGTGCTTCCCTTCTTTGTCTTGAGTCACAAAATCGATTTCATAGCCACTGGATGTTTGATAATAGAAAATTTTTTTCCCTTGTCGCCGTAAAGTTAAATAGACTTGGTTTTCAAAAAGTTTTCCGAGATTGTCTGACAAGTTGAATGTGTTAGCAACTACTAAGCCTGTGTCGATGGCATAAATTTTCTTCGGATTAGATTGAACTTGTCTAAGTGATTCTGAAAAAATAGGAACAGAAAAAATGAGAAAGGCATCTTCAAGATAGCCAAGATAGGAGTATAAAGTATCTTTAGCAACTTTATGCCCTTGGCTTTTACTATCGTTATAGAATTTATTTATAGAAAATGGGGTGGCCACATTCTTTAATAAGCTCTGGATAAGGTATTTTAATAAGTTAATATTTTTAATTTGATATCGCTCAATGATGTCTCGAAAAATTACGGTTTCAACATAATTTTGAAGTGTCTCTAGCTGTTCATTTGGCTGCATGCATTGAACACCTGGAAACCCTCCCCAATAGAAATATTTTATTAAATAATTTCGTTGTTCATCGAGTGTTTTTTTTCCTAATGGTTTTGATGGGGGGTTTAAAGCATGTGCGGTTAAGTATTCTGAATAGTCATAGGGAAAGATTTCTATACTTAAAGATCTGCCACGAAGTGATGTGGCGATCTCTTTACTAAGTAATTTTGCCGATGATCCGGTTACATAAATTTGTATGTTCTTAGTATCTAGAAGTCTTCTTAATACTAATGGCCAGCCTTCCACATTTTGCACTTCATCTAAAAAAAGGTAACAACACTGAGTATGATTTTCAGGGTAAAGAGTGTACCAAGCATCAATTAATTTCCCCATTTCTTGGGTGTTCATTGGTAGGATTCGATCATCTTCGAAATTAATATAAAGAATTTTTTCTAAGGGTATTCCTGCTGATTGAAGCTCACGAATCGTTTGAAATAGAAAATAGGTTTTTCCGGATCGTCTCATCCCTATTGCTACTTTTATAACATTCTTAGCTTCATGGAATTGATACTTTCTTGCAACGCTTGAGTAGGTTAAAGGGAGCATTGTCCTAAATTCTTCTAATAGTGTATGTAAAATGGCCTGCATATGCTAATGTTTCCTTCTATATAAGGATAGATATATCAAATCCTTTCCTTTTTAGCAATGAAAGGATTTGGCAGGTTCGCTTCTGATCAAAAACAACTTTGTTGCACATACTTAAGTTAAAATAGATTTTAAGATTTTGTAAATACGAAAAACGTGATACATTTTAGGGGAATATCAAAAATAAAGGTGTTTTTATGGCAAGTCAAGTAATGGAGGCAAGAGAGTTCCCGGTGGCGTATGAACTTTATTTTCATCAATTGCCTGCGGTGTGCCGTTACTCTGTGATGGTTCCGATAATTGGGATGATTCCATCGCTGGCGATTGCTATTTATGCGGTTTCACTAGCTGTAGCAAAAGTTGCTCAAGGAATTTTTAAACTTTCTCTTGGTAAAGACCAAATGATTCAAGAAAGTACTTCCCTTAATTTTTATGGCTCCGTAGAGGGTAGAAAAGAATCGACAATCTTATTTGAGGAAGCGAAGGGATATTCAAAGAGTTTCTTGGGGTATGGTTTTAATCTTGTCTTATTGGGGCTGCCCCTTGCGATTCTTAATTGTATAGAATGTCTGGATGACTAGTTGTCCGTTAATGGAGAGATTCTCTCAATTTTTGATAAGTTGCGCTTGCGAATAAATCATAAATTGAACTATATTGTTGCTCTTTATGTTGAGAGTGGTTCAAAAGCGGGGAGTTTTTAAGTGGAATTTTCTGAATTTGAAATACGGGCGGCATAATACGATTGGGGTGTCGCCAAGCGGTAAGGCAGCGGTTTTTGGTACCGCCATGCGTAGGTTCGAATCCTGCCACCCCAAAATTCGAGATAAGCAAGGACCATGGTATGGGCGTTAAGACGCCCGTGCTCTTGTCTCGTACAGTTCTTTTAATGTGCGCTCTATTTCATAGGGTGTGTTCTGTACGTATCAAGGTTTTTCCTTATTTTTTTAATTGTTTAACAAAGAAGGTTTGAAATGGACTTAAAACTTGAAAAGCGCCTTGGAAATAAAGACAGTGAGCTTGGAGCTATTCGAAGAAATGGTGATATTCCTGCGGTAATTTATCTTCGAGAAAAGAAAGGTAGCGTCTCTATTACTGTGAATGGGGTGGAGTTTGCTGCTTTTCTTCGAAGAATGCAAAAAGGGTGTCTTTCAACAGAACTTCTTGCTGTAGAGTATGAAGGGAAGAAGACGAATGCGCTTGTAAAAGATATTAGCTATCACAGAGTCACTTATGCAATTGAGCATTTGGACTTAATGGAAGTAGCTTTAGATGATCAGGTTCAAGTGAACATACCAGTAATCTGTAAGGGTGATGAGTTATGTCCAGGAGTTACGCAAGGTGGGCAGATTAAAATTGTTAAGCGTGCTCTTGAAACTTCAGTACAAGTTAAAGAGATGCCTAAATTGTTTTCACTAGATGTCTCTGTGTTAAATCTTGGGGATTCAATACGGATTAGAGATCTGAATTTATCACCAAGTATGAAAATTGCTATCCAGCGCGATCAAGTTCTTGTGGTAGTTAGTAAGTAATGAGTGGAGATAAGCTTTTAATCGTTGGTCTTGGAAATCCTGGAGTCGCTTATGAAGCGACCAGGCATAACATTGGTCATGCTATTGTTAGAGCGCTTGCAAAGGATCAAGGCTGGAACTTAAAAAAAGATCCTCACATAAAAGGAGAGATGGCGATCGGAATTAAGAATCAAAAGGAAGTTTATCTGCTTTTTCCCACAACGTTTATGAATAACTCGGGGCTAGCTGTAGAGAGAGCGATGCAGATGTATCAAATAGATGTGGGCTCGATCTTAGTAGTGGCAGATGATGTTTATATCCCTTTTGGTGAATTTCGGTTGAAAGAGAAGGGGTCTCCCGGTGGTCATAATGGTTTAAAGAGTGTGGTAGATCACCTTTTGACGCCAGATTTTCATCGATTAAAGATTGGAGTGGGTGTCCCTTATTTAGGTAATTTAGAAGAGTTTGTTTTAGGGCAATTTACAGAAAAAGAATTTATACATATGCCGGAGATCATTAATCAAGCACATGCGGTTATCGATTTTTGGATAAAAGGGGATGTGGGGAAAGCAAAAGAAATTGCCTCTTCTACATCCTTAAATAGTTAAGGAGAAACAGTCAATGAAAACAGAAAAAAGATCTTTGTATGAAGGCCTTTATATTTTGCGAGCTACGTTAAGTGATTCAGCAAGAGAGCAGGCTCATCGGAAGATTATTTCCCTAATTGAATCCCTTGGGGGGACCCACGAGAAGACAATTGATTGGGGCCGAAGAAAAATGGCGTACAGAATTAAAGGGAATGGCGAAGGTCATTATTATTTAATTTATTTTTCACAACCTACAGAATCAATTTATGAGCTGATTCGAGAAAATCGTCTTAATGAAGATCTTCTTAGGTTCATGAATGTTCTAATTGAAAAAGTTCCTGAAGCGGATCAAATTACGTTTAAGCAAATTGTTGAAGTGGAAAGAGAGAGGGAGAGGTAAATTATATGATGAACACTAGAAAACCATACTCGAGTAGTAATAGTACTCAAGCCATGAAACCAAAATCATGTCCATTTAAAGCTGCTGGTTTAAAAGAGATTGATTACAAAGATGTAGACACACTAAGAATGTTTATTACTGAAAGGGGTAAAATTTTACCTAGAAGAATTACAGGTGTTTCTGCATTTCATCAAAGAAAGCTTGCTGCGGCAATTAAGCGCGCAAGATATATGGCTATTTTGCCATTCGTTGCAAAGGATTAATAGGGAGTATTTTATGGCAAAGTATCACATACTGTTATTAGAAGATGTTATCAATTATGGCAGAAAAGGGGATCTTGTTAATGTAGCTCCAGGATTTGCAAGAAATTTCCTTTTGCCAAAGAAAAAGGCTCTTTTAGCTACTCGTGTTACAATTAAAATGAGAGCAAAGTTACAAGAAGAGCGTAACTTGCAAGCTGTGATTGATCGTAAAGAGTCAGAAAAGCTTGCTCTAAAGCTTGAGGGAAGTACTTTTGAGACTACTGTAAAAGTTGACCCAGAAGGACACTTGTACGGATCTGTAACAACTCATGACATCAGAGAGATTTTGAGCCGCGAAGGATTTGAAATAGAGAAAAAACATATTGCTCTACTTCATCCTATTAAACAGATCGGTTCTTATCCTGTAACTTTGAAATTGCCTGAAGGGGTAGAAGTTACTGTTGGGCTTATTGTAAAGCCTGATCGTGAGATTGTTAAAAAAGCTGTAGCTCTAGAAGCTGCTCTATCAGGTGAGGAAGCGGTCGTTGCTGTTTCTCAAACTGAGGAAGCTCCAAAGGAAGAAGTTAAAAAAGAGAAGAAGAAAAAAGAGAAGAAATGATTTCGAGATTTTCACCTGCAAAGGCGAATCTTTTTTTTCGAGTATTATCGAAGCGACCTGATGGATTCCATGAGGTCGCTTCACTTTATACGGCTTTGAGTTTGGGGGATTTCATCCATCTTAAATTAGAGGAAAAGGATAGTTTTAGCTCAAATATTCCTTCACTTTTAGATGATGATTCTAATTTAATAATACAGGCTAGAGACTCTTTCCGCACGGCTACAGGCATATTAGATTCGGTATCAATTCAATTAGAGAAGATTATTCCAATCGGGGCAGGACTTGGAGGGGGAAGCAGTAATGCTGCGACTCTTCTATGGTCAATGAATGAGCTTTTTGGTAAACCACTCGCCATAGACCAAATGATCACTCTTGGTGCTGTAATTGGCAGTGATGTACCGTTTTTTTTTTCAAAGGGGTCTGCTTATTGTAGAGGGAGGGGTGAAATTTTAAAGGAGATGAATTTTAAGATGGAGGAACCCTTTTGGATTGCAAAGCCAGATATGTACTCACTTTCAACACCGAAAGTCTATTCTGTTTGTAAACCAAATGAAGTCTCTAACGAGGAGCTGTTTTTTATAAATGATTTAGAACCAGCTGCATTTAGAATCCTTCCTGAGCTTAAACAATTTAAAGAAGATCTTAAAAATCTTGGATTTTCCAATGTGGTGATGACAGGGAGTGGAACGGCATTCCTCTGTTTCGGAGATATTGAGGAGCCGAAACTATCAAATACAACATTTTATTCAGTAACTACAATTAGACGAGGACTAAATAATTGGTATGGAGATGCTTATGACAACACGTATTCTTGCTAGAGAACTTATTCAGCATGTGGATAAGGAAGTGCTTATTAAAGGATGGCTTAATAATTTCAGGCCGCTCGGAAAGATTAATTTTTTGATCCTTAGAGATAGATCGGGTCTTATTCAGGTCGTTATCGAGAATAAGGAAGAGTTTAAAAAACTATCTGATTTGCAACCAGGATCTATCCTCTCTATTCGGGGAAAAGTTATAGCGTCATCTCAAGCAGAGCTAGGTGTTGAGATTGTAAATCCCTCTATCGTGGTTGAAGTACCAATTCATGAAGTGCCTCCTCTTGAGTATAATAAACCTACTATACCATCAGATTTAGAGCATATTTTAGATCACAGGCCAATTGCTTTGCGCAATCGAGTCCTTCAGTCTGTCTTTAAAATCCAAGCCGAAATTGTTCATGCGTATAGGCTTTTTATGCACGATCAAATGGGTGGTGTCGAGTATTTTGCCCCAAATATTATAGGTGCTTCTTCTGAAGGGGGCTCAGAATTTTTTAATGTAGATTATTTTGGCTACACAGCGACTCTTGCCCAGAGCAGTCAGCTATATAAGCAAATCATGGTCGGTGTCAATGAGCGGGTATTTGCTCTGATGCCATTTTTTAGGGCAGAACCGTCACATACTCCAAGACATCTATCTGAAGGGAAACAGTTTGAATTCGAAATGGGCTTTTTTGATCATTGGCACGAGGTTCTTGACGTACAAGAAAATTGCATTAAATTCATAATGATGTACCTAGAAAAAAATTGTGAGTTTGAGCTCAAAACACTTGGTAACCCATTGATAAAAGCTCCATCAGAAGTGCCGTTTCCAAGGGTTACTTTTAAAGAGGCGTTAGAAATCTTCTATGAGCGTACAGGTATTGATGAAAGAGAGGAGCCAGACCTTAGTCCTCATGCAGAACGGGAATTATGTGCTTGGTCACTTGAAAAATTTGGGACAGAACTTGTTTTTGTCACTGATTGGAAGACAGTCAAACGCCCATTCTATTCGTTTCCAAAAGAAGATAATGGAGAACTTACAAATACGTTTGATCTTATTTGCGCAGGAACTGAAATTACTTCTGGTGGACAGCGTAGACACACCTATGACTCGATGGTAGCAGGTATTTTATTGAAAGGGATGGATCCTAAAAACTTTGCAGACTACCTAAGTATTTTTAAACAGGGGATGCCTGTTCATGGTGGATTTGGAATGGGCCTTGAAAGATTGACTATGACTCTTCTTAGACTACGTAATATTCGGGAGACATCTCTTTTTCCATCAGATCCAAAACGAATTGCAGGGAACCGAATCAAAGCACATATCTTCTTTGGTGGCGAAAACATTCGCGGTGAAATTATAAGGCTCCTAAAACATAAGAGTTATGGATTTGATTACCGCATTCATGAAGCAACTCCTACCTCACAAGATTCAGCCAGAGTGCGTGGTACTAAATTGGAAGAGGGGATAAAAGCAATTATCCTTCGAGGTAAAAGTAGCAAAAAAAATTACCAGTTTAATCTTCCCTCTCATGCAAAGCTTGATATGAAAGCAATAGCTGAAATAGTTGGCGAGAAGTGTGAATTTGAAGATCCGGCCGTGATCAAAGAGCGCTTCGGCCTCGAAATTGGTGGCGTGCCCCCATTTGGTAATCTTTTCAACATTGAGACTTACTATGATGAGAGCATACTATTAAATGTGCAGTCAGCATTTAATTGTGGCCTTACAACCGAATCGATCATTATGTCCGCAAAAGATCTCATAGATATTGCGCAACCAAAAATTGGTAAATTTGCAATCTAAGGAAAAAAGCATGTTAATTGCGTTATTACAAGAGTCTTTTTCAAGACAAATAGACGGTTTAATTTCAGAAGGGAATTATGAAATGGCTGTGAGCTTGGCTGAAAAAAATGCTAATAAAATAGAAATTAATCTAAGGACTCATATTGTTGTTCGCCTATTGATGATCGGGTTAGGAAAGGTGAATCCAGATGCATGGTCTGTTGAAGAGCCTTACTCAATAGATGTAGCTGCAAGTTTATATAGTTACGCAATCCGAGTTAAAGAGAGTGGCCCGACAAAAGATAGATCAGGTGATGTCATCCTTGCAAATTTGTTTAAGTCTTTGTTCAGTCATGTTTCAGATCTTGTTCCGTCCTCCTCATCTCCCAAAAGGTGCTGCTGCGCTATTATGTAATTTAGACCGCTTGATTTTTGAAGCTCTATCGGTATACAATTATCCTTTTTATGTAGAGGTGATGAGTGGATGATAGAGCGATTATTGTAACAGGTGGATGCGGGTTTATTGGAACGCATATCATATTGGAATTGAACAGACTTGGATTTGATCGAAATATAATCATTGTCGATGATTTTAAAGAGAGTACTAAGTGGAAGAATTTGCGGGGTTTAAGATATAGCGATTTTCTATCTCGATATGAATTTTTTGATTGGTTAGAGGATAGACCTGATGAGGTTAAAGCGATCATTCATATGGGCGCTAATTCCTCAACTACTGGTACAGATGGCGATGAATACTATGAGATGAACTATCGGTATACGGTAGAACTTGCTAAGTATGCGTTAGAACACGGAATCAGGTTCATTTACGCTTCATCTGCTGCAACTTATGGTGATGGCAGTGAGGGATTCTCTGATAATCATGAAACAATTGACTTATTGAAGCCGCTTAATTTATATGGACAATCAAAGCAGATGGTCGATCAATGGATGATCCGCAATGATGCAATTGAAGATGTCGTGGGATTGAAGTTTTTTAATGTTTATGGTCCTTATGAAGCGCATAAAGGACGGATGGCATCCATGGTCTATCATATGTATAATCAGATTCAGAAAGAGAACAAAGTGAGGTTATTTGCCTCAAATTGTTCTAAATTTGGAGATGGTGAGCAAAAACGGGATTTTATTTTTGTGAAAGATGTGGCCAAGATTACATGTGAGTTTCTCTTCAATGATATGGGTGGAATATATAATGTAGGAACAGGTCAGCCGAGAAGTTTTAATGACATGGCAAAGGCGATATTTAGATCGTTAAAATTGAAACCAAATATTGAATATATTCCTATGCCACCCGATCTTTCTAAGAGCTATCAAAACTATACTTGTGCAGATATGAGTAAGCTTTCAACTTCAATGAAGCTTCCAGATACTTCTCTAGAAGATGGGGTAAGAGATTATGTCGAACACTATCTTTCTAAGGGTGAAGGATGCTAACCCTTACAGAAGCATTTAGTCATATTAAATCGATTAAAGTTCTTGTCGTTGGCGATTTTCTTTTGGATGTTTATACGAAAGGAAAGGTCGAGCGTATCTCGCCGGAGGCTCCCGTTCCTGTTCTTTTAGTTTCAGAGATCACGCAATCGCCAGGAGGCGCTGGTAACGTCGCTTTAAACTTGGCTGCCCTAGGAGCTGAAGTAAGTAGTATTGGGCGGATAGGTTATGATGATGCGGGTCGGAAAATCGTAGATTTCATGACGGATGAGGGGATTGAAACATGCAAAATTTTTATACAAGAGGGGTATAAAACCCCACTTAAGAATAGATTTTTGGCTGATGGTCAACAATTGATGCGCACAGATTATGAGACCTTAACGCCTATTACTGAAAGTATTGAAAAAGAGGCCTGCACATATATTCGGCGCCATCTACATGAATTTGATATTGTGGCAGTATCAGATTATGGGAAGGGATTTTTATCTAATAATCTTCTTGAGACGATACTTGATGAGGGGCGAAAAAATGATATACGGGTAATTGTCGATCCAAAGGGGAAGGATTTTAGTAAATATCGAGGGGCTTATCTAATTAAGCCAAATAATAAAGAGGCTTACATGGCAGCCGATTGTGAAAATCAAATAGCAGTAGAGGAAGTTGCCAAGAAAATCTTCAAACAGGTTGACACAGAACATCTTTTGATTACAAGGTCTGATAAAGGGATGTCTCTATTTTCTAAAAACTACGATGGTGTCCAAAATTTCCCCGCTGTTAAAAAGGATGTCCTTGATGTAACGGGAGCTGGAGATACAGCACTTGCCATGATTACTTTTGGAATTGCAAATGGCCTCTGTTTTGCACATACAATCGCTCTTGCAAATATTGCCTCCGGACTTGCAATTGAAAAGGTCGGCTGTGCATCCATTCGTCTAACAGATGTCGCAGGAAGGCTCTTAGAGAGTGAACCTTTGAGTAAGATTTTTTGGGAAGATACTAATCTCTTTGTTTTAGAAAGAGCGATCGATTATTGTCCTGTCGTTATTCTTGATCTTAAAGGACATGAAGATATTTCAACCAAAATTTATCACTATATTAAAAATGAGGCCGCTAAAAAAAAAGGGGCGAAATTAATAGTTCACGTCGTTCCAACAGATAGTAATAAAGATTTTATTCATCTTTTAGCCTCCATGCATGAGATAGATTTTGTTTTTGCACGCTCGGATGACCCAAAACTTGCCTTGCAGGGCTCCTCAGCTTTGACAACAATATAGTTTTACTATATTGTTTAAGTATATGGACTTAAAGCGATCGCTACTAAAGACACTTTGGAAATTATCAAAGAATATTTTTTTCTATGGCCTCGCATTTATTTGCGGCGGAGTTGAAGTTGTCTGGTTTTGTGTTAGGCAAAAGTTTTTAGGTAATAGGCTTCCTAATTATTTTATTGTTGAGGATAAGGCTCTTCATAGGGGTGGCCAACCCTCTTATGGCGGATTGCAAGATCTTACTAAAAGTGGGATCAAAACCATCATTAATCTTCGTATAGGTAATTTTAGTAAAAAGGCAATCGAAGAGTATGATCGGGATCAAATTCGTGTAGTCCATCTCCCATTTTCCCCTTTTGAGCCGCAAGATAAAATTATGATCGATTTTCTTAAAATCCTTCTCAATCCAAAACACAGGCCGGCCTTTGTACATTGCTTTCATGGAGCCGATCGAACAGGCGCTGTCTGCGCCATCTACCGTATCATTGTCCAGAATTGGGATAAAGAGCGCGCCATCGCTGAAATGAAGAAGAGAGGTCTCCACTTTTGGCACACCAATATGATCGACTACATCCAAAAGCTTGACATCGCAGCCCTCCGCGCCTCCATCCAAGAAGTCTAATAAAAAATATTTCACCACAGAGGACACAGAGAGCAAAGAGGCGCTACGCGCATAGAATTTGTTATTTTTTCTCTGTGTCGTCTGTGCTCTCTGTGGTGAATTATTCTTTTTTTCTTATCGGCTGTAGGATTCGAGACGGGCGATGCGGTCTTTTAGTGGGGGATGAGTCGAGAAGAGGTGGAGGAAGCTTTTTTTCTTAGATGAGGTGATCATTAGGGCTTCTACTGATTGGGTTTTGAGTTCGCTGCTCGATATCCCTTGAAGCTTTTCTAGTTTTCTAAGGGCGTGTATCATGGGGGTTTTGCCAAGCAATTGAGCTGAACCCTTATCGGCTTTATATTCCCGGATGCGGGAATAGAAGGCGATGATGATGGCTCCGAGAAGCATGAAGACGATTTCAAAGAGAAAGGTAAAGAGGGAAAAGGTGATGTAGTTGCTTGATCCTTTGCTTTCTCGATCTCGGGAAAGGGCGTTTGAGACTGCGTAAGCAAGGACCCTTGCAAGAAACATGACAAAAGCGTTAATGACACCTTGTAAAAGGGTCATTGTCACCATGTCACCGTTAGTTATATGGGTGATCTCATGGCCAATAACAGCTTCAACTTCTTCTTCGGAGAGCTCTTTAATCAGCCCAGTCGAAACAGCTACAAGCGATCGATTCTTAGTAGGGCCCGTAGCAAAAGCATTGGGTTCATTGGATGTGAAAATACCGACTTCTGGAACATGTTGAAGCCCAGCTTTTCGAGAGAGGGATGCCACCATATTATAAATCATCCGCTCTTCAGTATTATGTGTATGAGGGTCAATTAGCCGGACGCCCATAAGCCACTTTGCCATCTTTCTAGAGAGGAGGAGGGAGATAAAAGCGCCCCCCATACCCCAGATAAGGCAAAAAGCCATAAGCATTTTATAATCGAGGCCATATCTAGTTAAATAGGGACCTACATGAAATAGTTGAAGCAAAAAAGATATCGTAAGGACAATAACTATATTAATCGCAAAAAATAGAAAGATTCGTTTAAACATCACTGACCTCCTGGTTTTCATAGTATATCATCAATGTCGATTTAATGAAAATGGGCCACAGTCATTTTGTAAAGTAATTGCTTTTTAATAGAAATTATGCGAACACTCATGGTGAAAAAAGCGCTCTAGAATATATTGTGAGCCCGTTATTAATAGTTAAAATAATTTTTAGGTAAAAAAATGGGGAACATTTTGGAAGGTCTTTTTGTCGATGGGAGACCCTCTAAAAGAGAGGTGAAAACAATTTTAAAGAGAAGGAGAAAGGGTAAAACAGTATGCTATGTATTGATTACCTGTAGTGAGCCAAATGAAGATGGGACAATTGAGGTCGAAATGAACTATGATGGTGAGAGATGGCTTGCTGCCTATTTAATTAAAAGTGCTGGGGGAATTTTGGAGGATGAGAAAAATGGAACTGTATAAAGATTGGTTTGAAAAAAATAGAGAGAGGATTATTTCCGATTACATCACATATCTAAAGTTTCCAAGCGTCAGCGCGCAAAAAAATCATACCGAAGATACGCGGGCTTGTGCAAATTGGGTTGAGAACTATCTAAAAAATCTTGGTTTTTCAACAGATCAGTGGATAGGGAGTGAGGGTGGAATTGGTCATCCAACTATTTTTGGGGTAAAAGGGGATGATGCTACAAAGGAGACCCTTCTTTTTTATGGCCATTATGATGTTCAACCTGCAGAGCCGTTAGAATTATGGAAAAGCCCTCCATTCGAGCCCGAAATCCGTGATGGAAAGATGTATGCAAGGGGAGCTGAAGATAATAAGGGTCAATGTTTTTATACCCTTTGTGCAATCGAGGCATTTCTAGACGCTCATAAAACAGACCCATTTAACATAAAAGTGGTGATTGAAGGGGAAGAGGAGATGGGGAGTAAAAGCCTTACGGAATCCTTGCCGCAGCATAAAAAAGATCTAAAGGCGGACTATCTTTTCGTTGTCGATTCTGGTATGGGATCTCTTGAAAAACCTTCGCTTACTCTCGGATGCAGGGGTGTGATGACAATGGAGGTAAAATGTGTGAATATGGATACCGACGGTCATTCAGGTCATTACGGGGGAATTGCATATAATCCGATCAGAGCGTTAATAGATGTTCTTAGTCAAGTAATCGATAGAAGAGGCAAGGTAACGATTCCAGGTTTTTATGATGATCTGCAAGAGCTCTCAGCGGAGGAAAAGAAGAAGCTAGATCTTAGCTTTGATCCGGAAACTCATCGAAAAGAGGTTGGTATTCGGACATTTCATAAAGAGGAGGGATTCAACCCAACTGAGGTTAGTTATTTGCGTCCTGTCTTTGAAATTAACGGAATATCAGGCGGTTACTCTGGCGAAGGATTTAAAACAGTACTGCCAAAAGAGGTCATAGCTAAACTCTCCTGCCGAATAGTCCCAAATCAAGATGCTAAGAAAATTTATCACCAAGTAGTCCAATTCATTAAAGAGCGGATGCCAAAAGAGATGGATGTTATATTTCACTATCATGGAGGCGGACCGGCAGCCTGGAGCGATCCCTCATCTAAGTCGGTAAAAATAGTAGCTGAGGCTTATAAAGAAATATTTGGTCAGTGCGGGTTTATTTATACAGGCGGTTCGATCCCTATTACATCTGCATTAGTAGAGGCCTCTGGAGCTGAAGCAGTCTGCATGGGAATGGGGTTAGACCGGGATAATATTCACGCTCCAAATGAGAATTTTGGCCTTGATCAATTCGAAAAAGGATTTCTCTTGATTACAAAAACTCTCGAGCTTTTTATACTCACTTAAATGAACACATGGAATCGAATCAGAGAAAAAATCTTCCCCCCTCCAGAAGCCAGGTGGCTTGTTTGGGTGGTAGTCCCTATATACTTTTTAGCTTGCTCAGCGATTGTTCTACTTATTGAAAAGAGTCCCTTTCATGCGGGTTCTCTCTTTCTAGCTCTTGCAGTTCAATTTGTTTATGCAATAACCGGCAATAAAAGTCTCTTTTTAGCCGGCTTTTTTGGGTTCATTGCAACTGTTACCTATCTTTTTTGGCTCGACTGGAATATTGCTTGGCTGGCTACTCTTTCTATTTCGCTCTATTTGGGATATGAGATAACTGGCAGAGTACAAACACTCTTTCTAGAGAAAGAGACGGTGCAAAATGAGCTCGGTCAAGGTGTAGAGTTGTGGAAGACTCGCTTTGAAACTCTAAGAGAGAAAATGTCTCAGGATAAAGAGGTTTGGGAGGGCGAAATTTCAAAGCATGAGCAAACGGTCGACGAGAAAAAAAAAGAGATGGACTCTCTTCGTGTGCTCATAGCTATTTCACATAAAGAGACTAGGTTCGCTGAAGAGCAAATTTATGAACTTAGAAAACTCAAAGAAAATAGCTTCGGTTTAGATCTGCACGATATTAAAGCTAAATATGAAGAGACAAAGCTTCTCCTTGAAAAAGCTAATCAAGCTTTGGATGCTCAAGAAGAGGCGCTTCGCAATCGTCAAACCATCAATGAGTTGCTCCAAACAAAAAGGAGCAGTAAGAACCCGATTTCCCTTAAAGACCTTTCAAAATAAAAAGGATTCGTTATGTTACCATCCGCAAGGAGAAATACAACAGCAGCGCCGCCAAGCACTGTAAGAGGAAGAGCGAGACCGGAAGGATCGTTTCGAGGAAGAACATTTACCAAATTGCCCCCCGTCTCAATGTTTGATGTGCCTTCGGGGCTACCTAGGTGTTTAAATACCGCTCAGTTGATAGAGGCGATTGTTGATTTTGATGTAAGACTAAGTTCCCATGAAGAGGATATGCGGAATATAGCCAGCGCTACTACGAAAGTTTGCAAAGAGAATATTCATTTAAAGGGACTGGTTAGTGATCTTAGTTTAAGAATAGAGGCCCTTGAAGAATTTATCATAAAGTCAAAAGAAAGCTACAAAGACCGCAAGTGCTCAAAAAGTTGAGGTAAATTGACAAAAGACAAAGAAAAAGTCATGACATCTATTTGCTTGAGCCGTTCTGCCTGATAAATCCTTGAAAAAAAGCGTCCGGGAGAACCCAGTCGCCCCCGAGGCCGATTCTAGCTTAGGCAAATCGCATTTTGCTTCGGGATTCGCGTAGGCAATACAGCCTCACCTCTACGATCCTTCGGACTCGCAAACTGCAATTTTCCGTTGCCAGAATCGACCATTGGCTACAGGCCCATTTCAGGACCTGTAGAATAAACTAAAGGATCGCAACTCTGTGCGTCGATAAAACAAAATTGCTTTCATAAAGTTACCGCATGACCACTTCTCCCTTACTCTCGCCTTCGCTTGAAAAAGCTCAGCCCGAGTTCCGTCGTTTTAAGAGAGGCCTGGCTTGACAACTAACAACGGTGCTTTAGGCCGCTTTTAAAACACCGGCTTCTTTGTCACGATCCCTGCGATGCATTGACGATTGAAAAGCAATAATTTGAGCTAATCTATTAATTGTAAACAGCTTGTGTATTCGGTTTTCTAGATAATTCCAGAAGGTGATCCCAAGCTTACAACAGGTCTTTCTAAAACTCTAAGCAACTCATCTTTCTTATCATATGTTTTTGACAACAGGTGGTTTAATGCCGGACTTATGGGTTTCTTTTTAAAGAATAGATCATGAAAACTTTGGCTCAAAATTAGTTTTAGGCTTTCTGAAGGGGCGATTTTATATGCCTGTAGTCCCCTGTATAAATCCCAAATCTCTTCACGAACTTCTTCAATTGCTGTGCGTGCCGCTTCATTAAAGGGGACAAGTTTTCGGTAATGCCTCTCCTCATGTACCCCAAGATGCTTAGGTATACCACTTTCAGTTAAACTCGCAAATAGAGCCGCCTCAGTTGCAAGTCTTATATCATCTACTTTTATTTGATCTGTTGCTCAATTGACCTCGTGAAATCAATACCCCTCTTTCTTTCAACTGAGCAAACAGCAAAGGCTCTGTCACTCGGCATCCATAATATTGATATAAAATATAAGTCATTAGCTCAGGGCCATAATGACCCTGAATATTTTCTGGCAACTGACCGGTTACATAAGTTCCGTTGGGCAACATCCATCGTTCTAGCTCATAGACAGTATTGTTAGTTTTAAAAATAATGTCTTGTACTGTATATTTTAAAAACCCTTTGAACATAGCGTCTGATGGTAGAGACTTTGGTTTGACCCTCTGTTTGTTGTGTATTTCTAGATTTTTTGTCTTTTGTGCATCTAATTTTTAAGTCTTAAGATCAAGAACTATTGATATTGAAAACCGTCGTCTTGAGAATGGTCATGAAAAACCTTGTTATTGATAAGTCTGGACCATTCTCAAAGCGACGGAACTCAACTGAGAGAGCTTTGCGAGCGAAGGCGAGAGCTCTACATCAACTTTATAAGTATTTGTAATTTTTATTCTTGCAAGCGCAGCATTGCATCCGACAATCAAATTCTGCACCCCGAATAGGGGTCTTGCAGCCAATAG
>CANJWO010000025.1 GCA_947478685.1 Chlamydiota bacterium
AAGTTTACACAGTATGTGCCCTTGGGTTTCATTAGGCATTAGCCGGCGCTGAAGCAGGCCGTGTGTTTTCACACGAGCGATGCAAGCGAATGGAACCCAAGGGATACAGACGCAGTAAAATTATCAATGCAAATTTAATTCGCTATATACTGAGAGAAGTTCAAAAATAGGGGATTTTCGGGGTCAGACACTTTCGGGGTCAGACACTTTCGGGGTCAGACACTTTCGGGGTCAGACACTTTCGGGGTCAGACACTTTCGGGGTCAGACACTTTCGGGGTCAGACACCGCCGTATTTGAATTAGGCAAAGCCGCTGCCGAGGCCGAGTACTATTTACCTAGGCGAGGAGGGGCCCGCGTCTTGAGAAAATGTCCGGTGGACATTTTCTAGCGGGATGGCTGCATGGCCGACCGCAGGGGAGGAGGTAAATTTAAAGGCGGGGGTGTCTGACCCCGAAAATTCCCTATTTTTGAATTGCGAGCAGTATAAGGATGTGGTATAGTAAGAGGATGATAAGTGTTCTTTCAGTAGTTGAAAATACTTTTAATGTGACATGCCACGCTGCTGTTGCATCGGTCCATTTAGCTCAAGTAGTAAAATATTCAATGCAACCAAAAGAGAGCGTCCATCAAGTGCTCGGGTTTAAGGAGAACGCTAGGGACAGGTCGTTGATTCTAGTGGCTTCGACGATCAATATGATCGGGGGATTTGCTAGGCTTGGGGATTGGATTGTCACTAGAGAATGGATTGTAGTTGCAGCGGTTCAAGCGGTAGCATTAAAGATGCTTGCCCATATTACTGGGGTGTTTTATTATTTTAAAAGAGCCCTTGATACGTTAGATGCTCTGCGAGTAATTGAAAATTTTACTAAGGATGATCGGGCGATGATTCAATTGGATCAATCGATGTTAGATTCCTTGGAAGTTCAAAAATTTGCTGAATGGGCAAGTCTTTTTTCAAATATTATACTAGGATTATACTCAGGAATAGAGCTTGGCGCTCTGATAACAGGAGCTGTTCTCTTTTCCCCAGCTGTTTTAAATTTACTTTTAACAGCGGGATTTGTTTGTTTGGTGGGGTCAATTCTATTCAGATTTAGCTCAGGAGAGGCGGTTAGCTTGATCGAGCGGTATAAGGCGACATCAGAACAAAGATATTCCTATCAATACTAACAATCCCAATAAAAAATTATTCCCCCACGAGTGGGCGGTCATTTTTCTCCTCCTCTCCTCTATAGCTGCGGTACTGATAGTGGGTGGAATTAAGCGTCATTTCATCAAAAAACAGACTATTTTCATAAAACAGAAAGATTATATTGTTGTAAAATCCAATGTTTTGTTATTCTTTCCCCCAATGAATCGTTCGACTGCTTACAGAAAATAAGACTAAGAGCAGATCGAGTTAGAGGTTCTTAAACTCTTTACATAGATAGGTAGATTCCTAGATAGGCCTTATTGTAAAGAGAAACTGCTATAAGAAGGATATAGTATGTCTCTTACGTTGATTGGAAAGAAACGGGGTATGACTCGTTTGTTTGATATAAAATCGAATAAATCGATTCCGTGCACAGTGATTGAATTAGAGCCTAATGTGGTTTCTCAAATTAAAACTATTGAAAACGATGGCTATTCAGCCCTTCAGCTTTCTGCAATTCGAATGACTTCAGCAGATAAAAACAGAGCTCGTAAGCCTGATTTAGGCCGTTATGCAAAAACAAATATTGAACCAAGAAAGCACTCTTTAGAGACTCGTGTATCGTCTATTGAAGAAGGTATTGTATTGGGCAAAGAGATTGGGGCTGATTACTTCTTAGAAGATGAGTTTGTTGATGTCTCTGGACAGAGCAAAGGTAAAGGGTATCAGGGTGTTATTAAAAGACACGGCAAAAGTAGTATTGCAGGATCTCACGGTGTGGGCCCTGTAGAACGTCATATGGGATCTATTGGTTGCATACGCGGTAAAGGTCAAGTAAAGCCAGGTAAAAAAATGGCTGGTCATATGGGCGCTGAAAGAGTGACTACAGAATGCCTTAGAGTAATTAAAGTAGACGTTGAGCTTTCTGCGATTGTAGTTACAGGAGCGGTTCCGGGATGTGCTGGTGCTCTTGTTTATATTCGCAAGGCAATGAAAAAAAGAGGTAAACAATGCTAAAGTCTAGCTGTAAAAAATACGATTTAAGCGGAACCGAGATTGGAGAAGTTGAGATTGAGTATGGGGAAGAAGAGACATTTGCTAATACCCAATCGATCAAGGATTACATTGTTGCTATAAGAGCTAATGCAAGACAATGGTCTGCAAATACTAAAGGTAGACATGAGTCAAACCATTCTGGAGCAAAACCGCACCCGCAAAAAGGTACTGGTAAAGCGAGACAGGGGTTTCTTGGTGCACCGCAGTATAAAGGTGGAGGAAGAGTTCATAGTCCTAAGCCTAAGTTTGATCAGCATGTCCGTATAAACCGAAAAGAGAGACAAGCAGCTATTAGAGCTCTACTTGTTCAGAAATTGAAGAGTAATGACGTGATCGTGTTAGACGGAAATATGGATGCTCATTTTGAAAAGCCAAAGACAAAAGCAATTTCTCAGTTTCTAAAAGGAATTGACGTTGAAGGGAAAAGAGTAGTCTATCTCTTCTCAGATGAAGTTGTAACACCAGCATTTTGGCATTTTCGTTTAAGTATGAGAAATATTCCTAAAGTTGCTTCTATGCGTCTAGAGAACATCAATGGTTATGACGTTCTTGTGAACAAGAAATTAGTTGTGATGGCTACGGCTGTTGAAGATTTGAAAAGAATTTTGAGAGGTTAAGATGGGCGTTGCAAGCAATAATATATTAAAGACTCTACATGTAACAGAGAAATCAGAAATGTTACAAGGGCTTGTTGATGCGAAGTCAAATCCATCATTAGCACGTTGTAACACAATTAAATATGTGTTTTTAGTACATCCTGATGCAAATAAGCACCAGATTAAAAAAGCTGTCGAAGAGGCTTATGCGGCTCAAAAGTGTAGAGTTCTTAAAGTGAACACTATTACACTTCCTCGTAAGAAGAAAAGAGTACGTGGACGCGCTAAACAGGGTGAGACAATTCAATTGAAAAAAGCGATTGTGACTTTGAGAGAAGGCGATCGAATTATTTTTGAAGATTAAATTTTAGAGGAAAAATGGTTAAAACAGTTAAACCTACAACACCCGGACGAAGAGGCTTAGTTCAACTTGAAAGAGATGATCTGACTAAAAATATTAAACCTCTTAAGTCGCTTTTGTCGCAAAAAAATCGCTCAAGTGGTAGGAACAATCAGGGTCATTTAACCTCATATCATCGTGGGGGCGGACACAAGCAGAAATATCGTGAGATCGATTTTAAAAGGATCAAAGATGATATTCCTGCCAAAGTTGCATCGATTGAATATGATCCGAACAGAACTTCACACATTGCTTTAGTAGCCTATAAAGATGGCGAGAAAAAATATATTTTGGCACCTAAAGGCATGAAACAAGGCGATATGGTTGTGTCAGGCGCTAGCGCCCCATTAAGAGTGGGAAATGCACTGCCGCTTATGAATATACCGATTGGCTTAGATGTTCATAATATTGAGCTTTATCCAGGAAGAGGCGGACAAATGGTTCGTAGCGCTGGCTTAGCAGCTCAAATTATGGCAAGAAGTGGCGGCTATGTTACACTTAAAATGCCGTCAGGTGAAGTAAGATTGGTTCCTGAAATGTGTAGAGCTACTATTGGAGTTCTCTCTAATTCTGAAAACAATCTTAGAATGCTTGGTAAAGCCGGAAGATCTCGTTGGATGGGCAAGAGACCAAGAGTAAGACCAGTTCATATGAATCCTGTTGACCATCCTATGGGTGGTGGAGAAGGTAGAGGAAAAGGAAATATTCCTCAATCTCGAACATCAGTTCTATCGAAAGGGTTTAAGACTCGTTGCAAAAAGAAAAGCACAAGGTTGATTGTGAAAGATCGGAGGAAAAAGTAGGCTTATATGGGAAGATCGTTAAGAAAGGGTCCATTTGTAGATCCGCACCTGATGCACAAAGTAGATAAATCAAAGAAAGAAGGGCTTAGAGCCCCTATTAAGACGTGGTCGAGAAGATCAATGATTATCCCTGAGATGATTGGGATGAATTTTGAAGTACATAACGGGAAAAAATTTATTCTTGTTGTTGTTACCGAAAATATGGTTGGACACAAGTTAGGCGAGTTTTCTATTACAAGAACGTATAGAAAGCCAGGCTCGACAGCTAGTGCGCCATCAACAGCAGCAAAGAAATAAAAAAGGAATACAGGTTAGTATGTCAATTGCACGAGCAATCACAAAAAGCGTAAGAGTACCACCATCGAAGGTCCGATTTGCAGTCGACCTTATTAGAGGAAGAACAGTGGCTGATGCTATGCTTCAGCTTTCATATTCAAAACTGAAAGGTGGGCGCTTATTAATGAAAACTTTGGCAAGTGCTATTGCCAATGCAGAAAACAATAAAGAAGTGAAAAGAGAAGATCTTTATGTTTCCGAAGCGAAAGTAGATAAAGGATCAGATCTAAAAAGAGCTTGGCCTCGTAGTAAAGGAAGAAGATCGCCAATTTTACGTAGATCAAGTCATTTATTTATTGGGGTAGATTTACTTTCTAACAAGAAACAAGGGAAGAAATAGGTATGGGACAAAAGACACATCCAAGAGGATTTCGATTAGCTGTTAGAAAAGATTGGCAATCTAATTGGTTTGCATCTAAGCGCGAGTTTGGAGATTTGTTGTTAGAAGATGTGCGTATTCGCAAATGTTTAAAAGGTAAAGCATGTTGTCATGGAAGTGCCGGCTTTACTATTAAAAGAATGGGCGAGAAAATAGAGATTACTATTCATACAGCTAGACCTGGACTTGTAATTGGTAAGAAGGGCGCAGAAATTGATGTTCTTAAAGCTGAATTGAAAAAGTTGACAGGTAAAGAAGTTTGGATTGAAGTAGAAGAGATCAAAAGACCTGATCTAAATGCAAAGCTTGTAGCAGAAGGTATTGCTATGCAGCTTGAGCGAAGAGCGTCATTTAGAAAAGTTCTGAAAAAATCTATGCAAAATGCAAGAGATGCTGGAGCACAAGGAATTAAAGTTCAGTGTTCGGGCAGATTAGGTGGAGCAGAGATTGCACGAACAGAGTGGTATAGAGATGGAAGTGTCCCTCTTCAAACCCTCCGTTCTGACATTGATTATAGTACTGGGAGAGCAGAAACTACTTATGGTTCTATAGGAATTAAAGTGTGGATTGCAAAGGGCGAATATCATGAGCCTCGGCATCCAGCAGCACCAGCAACAACAGCTTAAGGTAAGTAGGAAGGTATATTTATGACACTGATGCCTAAACGGACAAAGTTTCGCAAGCAGCAAAAGGGAAACAGAGCTGGCCTAAGTAAAAGGGGCAACTTCGTAACTTTTGGTGAGTTTGGAATGCAGGCCTTAGATAGAGGCTGGATTAAAGCTAATGAACTAGAAGCATGCAGGATTGCAATTACGAGGTATTTTAGTAGAAAAGGGCGTGTTTGGATAAGAGTTTTCCCAGATAAGCCGATTACTAAAAAACCTGCTGAAACGAGAATGGGAAAAGGAAAAGGTGCTGTCGATCATTACGCTGTGGTGATAAGACCCGGTAGAGTTTTATTTGAAGTAGGGAATGTAACGAGAGAACAGGCACAAAGAGCACTTAGTTTAGCAGCTGCAAAACTCAGAATAAAAACTAGATTTGTAGAACGTTTAGAAACTGTTGCATCCTAAAAAGAGAGAGAAATATGGAATTAGAAGAAATGCGTGGTTTAGACCAAAAACAGTTAGAAGATCAAATTTTAGGTTGGAGAGCTGAGCTCTTTAAAGAAAGAGTGGTCGCTAACAGAAATAAAAAGGCTAAAAAGCCTCACCTTTTCCCTAAACTGAAAAGGCAAATTGCAAGGGCTTATACCTTAATTAATCAAAAGCGGGCGCAAGGATAAATTATGCACAAGCGAAAAGAAGTTAAAGGTACTGTTACCTCCAATAAAATGGATAAAACTGTAGTTGTTACTGCGATTAGAACAACAAGACATCCAAAATACGGAAAGGTAATTAAGTTAAAAAAGAAATACTACGCTCATACAGATGAAAATAACCTGAAAGTGGGTGATGAAGTAACCATTATGGAAACAAGGCCTCTTTCAAAATTGAAGAGATGGCGCGTTCTGACAAGTTAAACATTAGAATGAGACGATTAATATGATTCAACAAGAGACACGTTTAGAAGTTGCTGATAATACTGGGGCAAAAGAAGTACTATGTATAAAAGTTCTCCGAGGTAGTAGAAGGCGTTATGCATCTATTGGAGATATTATTGTTTGTGCTGTTAAAGAATCAGCACCCAAAGCATCGGTAAAAAAAGGTGAAGTTGTAAAAGCTGTAATTGTTCGCGTCAAGAAGCCAATTAAAAGAGCTGACGGTTCATATCTTAAGTTTTACGTAAATAGTTGCGTAATACTTGATGATAAGCTTGAAAATCCTAAAGGTACAAGAATTTTTGGACCAGTTGCAAGAGAGCTTAGAGATAAAGGCTTTAGTAAAATTGTTTCATTGGCACCAGAAGTTATATAGAGTGAGAGGGATATGGGTAAAACTAGATTAAGAGAAGGCGATCCTGTTGTAATAACTGCAGGAAACGACAAAGGCAAAGAGGGAAAACTCTTGTCTGTAAATGGTGAAAGAGTTGTGGTTCAGGGTGTTAATATTAGAAAAAAACATCAGAAGCCGCAAGGTGAAAACAAGAAAGGGGCAATCGTTAGTTTTGAGGCTCCAATTCATGTATCAAATGTTTCGTATGCCGTACAAGGGAAACCTGTAAAGCTTAAAGCTAGATATAATGATGAGAAGAAGAAAGAGATCTTCTATAAAACTGAAAATAACGAAGAACATTTTGTTCGAAAAGTTTAGATAAAGATAGGCAAGACAATTTATGAAAAAATCACGATTAGAAGTACATTACGAAGAAGTAGTTAAAGGTCACTTGCAAGAGAAGTTTGCCTATAAAAATCCGATGCAGATTCCTAGATTGCGTAAGATTGTAATCAGTATGGGTCTTGCTGAGCCAAGCAAAGATAAGCATTTAATTGATTATTGCTTGGAGGATTTAAGGAAACTTTCTGGACAGAAGCCAATTACTACAAAAGCTAAAAAGGCTATCTCGAATTTTAAATCGAGAGAAGGTCAAATAGTTGGAGCTAAAGTTACTCTTCGCGGACATAGAATGTTTGATTTTATGTACAGATTTGAGCATGTATGCGCTCCAAAGCTTCCTGACTTTAGAGGTTTTAAAAAGAAAGCTGATGGACGGGGTTGTTATTCTTTAGGAATTAAAGATCAGACTGTCTTCCCTGAAATTGACTTAGATAAAGTTAAATTTGCTCAAGGGATGAACATCACTTTTGTGACATCTGCAGATTCAGATGAAGAGTGTTTAGAATTATTAAGATTAATGGGCATGCCCTTAAAATCCAAATAAATAAAGTAAGAGGTCAATTCAATGATAAACGATCCAATCGCTGACATGCTAACGAGAATTCGAAATGCAGCATTACAGAAACATCGTTATGTAAATGTCCGTACTAGTAAATTGATCACGGCTCTCCTTTCTGTAATGAAAGAGACTGGTTTTGTTCTCGATTTTGCTAATGACGAGAATGGAAGAGAGACTCGTGTATTCTTAAGATATCATCTTAATAAATTTTCTCTGATTCAAGGCTTGAAAAGAATTTCAAGTCCTGGACGAAGAATATATGTAGGATGGCAAGATGTGCCTGTTGTTCAAAACGGACTCGGTTTGGCATTGGTTTCAACATCGAAAGGTATAATGAGTGGACAGAAAGCCAAAAACGAGAAAGTTGGTGGCGAATTCATGTGTACTATTTGGTAAGCATTAGGATCTACGAAAAGGAGTAACAGAATGTCAAAGCAAGCAAAAAAACCGATCGAGATACCTAAAAACGTTGAAATAAAGTTCGAAGGTGTAGAGTTAGTTCATGTAAAAGGTCCAAAGGGAATTCTTCTAGTGAAGATGACACCAGGTGTGTTGTTGTCAGTAGAAGGCGCAGAAGCGTTTGTGAGCGCAGGACCGACTTTAAAAAAACTGCCTTTTCTAGGTTTAGATAGAAGCAGAGTCATAAATGCGATTGAAGGTGTAGTTAAGGGATATGAAAAGAAACTTGAATTAATTGGTGTTGGATATAGAGCCGCTGTGAAAGGTCACCTTTTGGATTTAAGTGTTGGTTTTTCTCATCCGTGTCAATTGGATATTCCAAAAGGAGTCCAAGTACAGATTGAAAAAAACAACATCGTTATTATTAATGGCCTGGACAAACAGGTTGTAGGTCAGTTTGCAGCTAGTGTTAGGGCTGTTAAGCCGCCCGAGCCTTACAAAGGGAAAGGAATTCGATATTCTGGCGAAGTTGTAAGACGAAAAGCTGGGAAAACTGCAAAGTAGGGGATAGAAAATGTTAAATGAAGGTAAGCAAACAAAAGTTAAAAGAGAGAGACGAGCTCTAAGGGTTCGAGCACCGATTATGAAAAAAGAAGTGCTCCGTCTTTCTGTTTTCCGTTCAGCGAGACACATTAGTGCTCAGATAATTAACGATCAGAAACGGGAAACACTAATTGGTGTCGGAAGTTATGAAAAAGAGTTTCGTAACATTAAAGATCGCAAAGAAGTAGCAAAACAAGTAGGCTTAATGCTTGCTAAAATTGCTAAAGAAAAGCAGATTGATAAGGTCGTTTTTGATCGAGGATGTTATAAGTATCATGGTCGCTTAGCTGCACTTGCAGACGGTGCACGTGAGGGTGGATTATTATTTTAAAGAAGGGATATCATGGCCGAAAAAAAATCAAGATCTAGAGAAGACTCTGGTAAATCCGATGTTCAAGAGAAGGTTCTTTTCATTAACCGTTGTGCAAAAGTAGTGAAAGGTGGAAGGCGTTTTAGTTTTTCAGCACTAGTTATTGTAGGTGATGGAACGGGACGTGTGGGAATGGGGTTCGGAAAAGCGAACGAAGTTGCAGACTCTATCAGAAAAGCAGTAGGTGATGCTACAAGAAATCTCGTTACTATTGAATTAGAAGGGGCGACGATTCCACATGATGTGGAAGCCTCATATTGTGGCGCACGAGTATTAATCAGAACTGCTCCAGATGGTACTGGCGTTATTGCAGGATCGCATGTTAGGGCGGTTCTTGAAATGGCAGGCGTAAAGGATGTTGTTGCTAAGAACTTACGTGGTAATAATCCATGTAATCAAGTCAGAGCAACTTTTAAAGCCCTTGCGCAATTGCAAAACAGAAAAGATGTATTAGAGAAGAGGAAACAGGTATGATTGAACTATCGTCACTGAAAAACACACATCGAGTAACCGGTACTATTAAAAGAGTAGGTCGTGGTATTGGTTCTGGAAAAGGAAAGACGTGTGGCCGTGGAACTAAGGGTATGAAAGCCAGATCTGGTTACAAAAGACGTTGGGGAACAGAGGGCGGTCAGTTGCCGGTCTTTAGAAAAATTCCTATCAGAGGATTTTCACGAACACGTTTTCAAGATAATGAATTCTCAATCAATCTAGGTCTTTTAGAATCTTATTTTAACGATGGCGACACTGTTAATCTTCAGACTCTTAGAGAGAGAGGCGTATTATCAAATAAAGAGAATCCTATCATTAAAGTGCTAGGGAGTGGAATACTGACAAAAAAATTGATTCTAGAAGTGAATGCAGTTTCAAAATCAGTAGCGGCGAAAGTAGCTGAAGTAAGCGGGGAGATTCGCATCGTTTCATGATTGCTGCCTTAAAACGTATATTTTCCGTTCAAGAGCTTAAAGATAAAATTGTCTATACGCTCCTGCTACTTGCTGTTTGTCGGATAGGTGCATATATACCTGTTCCAGGAATTGATGGTAGAGAAGTTGTTAAAGCTTTTCAGTTTGTAACTGGCGGAGGACAAAATCTTTTTCAATTGGTGGATATGTTCACTGGTGGTGCGTTTGCTCATATGACTGTTGTTGCACTTGGGGTGATGCCGTATATTTCAGCGTCAATCATTATGCAATTGCTTATGGCGCTTGTCCCTTCGTTGCAAAGAGAGATACGTGAGAATAGTGAGCAGGGAAAGAGAAAGTTAGGGAAATGGACGAGGTTATTGACATTAGTGCTCTCGCTATTTCAATCAGCGTTATTTGCAAGGCATGCGCTTTTTATGAACGCATCTACGCCTGGAATTATCTTTGATAGAATAGCTGAAGTCCAGATGTTTGGCGTCCCTTGGCTCTTTTTCATGCTTGTAATGGTCACTATGACTACAGGTACACTTTTGTTAATGTGGATTGGTGAGAGGATTACGGAGAAAGGAATCGGTAATGGGATGAGTATGATCATTACTTTAGGTATTCTTTCTTCTCTTCCTTCAACAGTTGGGTCGGTTATAAAGCAGTTGAATTTAGATTCTCAAGAACCGGGGCAGTTGTCATTTTCATCTTTAATCGTCCTTGGTGGTGCATTTGTAGCAATTATTTTGGGGACTATATTGGTTATTCAGGGAGTTAGAAAGATTCCTTTACAATATGCAAGAAGAAGCGGTAGCGATGATGAAAGAACAGAAAATGCATATATTCCTTTAAAAGTTAATTACGCTGGGGTGATTCCTGTTATTTTTGCCTCATCATTATTGATGTTTCCTGCTACGATAGCACAATTTTTGGGCAGAACGGGTCTATTTGGTGAAATTGCGACAATGTTATCACCAGGCAGCTGGGTTTATACATTAATGTATGTACTTTTAATCGTATTTTTTACATACTTTTGGACTGCTACTCAATTTCATCCGGAGCAGATTGCTTCTGAGATGAAGAAAAACGGTGCTTTTATCCCTGGAATTAGGCAGGGAAAGCCCACAGAAGAATACTTAGAGAAGTGTATGAGTCGTCTTACTTTAGTGGGCGCGCTCTTTTTAGCGGTTATTGCGATATTACCAAACATAGTAAGTCGGGTTTTATCGGTTGATCAGACGATAAGTCATTTTTTTGGGGGAACCTCACTTTTGATTCTTATCGGCGTTGTGTTAGATACGACGAAGCAGATGGAATCACATTTACTCATGAATCGGTATGATGGATTCATAATGAAGAAGAAAGTTAGATTGTAAACTTGAGAGTGACTAAGATGTCATCTCTAAATTAAAACAGGAATTAAGTATGCCAAGGATAGCAGGTGTTGATCTACCGAAAAATAAGCGATTAGAGATTGCTTTGACTTACATTTATGGCGTTGGACTAAAACGGTCGCAAGATGTATTGGAAGCGCTTAAATTGAGCCCAGATATGAGATCTGAGCAACTTACTGAAGCACAAGTTGCACAACTTACTTCTTATCTTCAGACTACGTATGTAGTTGAAGGGGATTTGAGAAGAGAAGTTCAACAAAATATTAAGAGACTTATCTCCATTAATTGCTATAGAGGGATGAGGCACAGATTAGGTCTTCCTGTGCGTGGACAAAGAACTAAAACAAATGCTCGCACAAGAAAAGGCAAAAAGAAAACAGTTGCCAATAAAAAAATAGCAACCAAGTAGTAAAGTAAGGAGAATAGCCCTTGTCAAAGGAAAAATCACAACTACAAGCGATGAAGAAAAAACCTGTAAAAGTTAAAAAGAAAAAACAGGTTTTTACAGGAGTTGCACATGTTACTGCAACTTTTAACAATACTATTATTACGATCACAGATCCTTCAGGGAACGTTATATCATGGGCTTCTGCGGGTAAGGTGGGTTATTCTGGTTCTCGTAAGTCTTCAGGCTTTGCAGCTACTGTTGCAGCGCAAGATGCAGGGAAATCAGCTATGGCTAATGGAATGAAAGAAGTTGATGTTACCTTAAAAGGGCCGGGAGCCGGCAGGGAATCAGCGGTAAGAGGACTTGTAAGTTCTGGGTTATGTGTTATGTCAATTACAGATACTACACCAATTGCTCACAATGGTTGCCGTCCTCCCAAAAGAAGACGTGTTTAATTTTTAGGGGTTTTTAAGGGAGAACAATTATGGCGATAAAATATGGCAAGTTCGAATTGCCAACTAAAATTAAAATAGACGAGTCTCCTTCCTCAAAAGGAAGTGCTAGGATTGTAGCGGAACCTTTTGAAAAAGGTTTTGGTCACACTGTTGGTAATGCTCTTCGAAGAATTCTGTTAACTTCTCTAGAAGCTCCAGCACTCATTTCGGTGAGTATGGAAGGAGTTTCTCATGAATATACAGGAGTAGAAGGTGTTATCGAGGATATGACTCATATTATTCTTAATCTGAAGAAAGGTCTTTTGAGAAAATTACCTATTTCTGAAGAGAATAACTCGCGTTCTATGAAAGTGATTTCAAAGTTATTAGAAATCACTCAAGAGATGCTTGATAAAAATAATGGTCAATATGTAGTTACTTTAGGTGAGCTTCTAGGACATTCTGAATTTGAAGTTGTTAATCCTGAAATGACAGTATTTACCGCAACTAAGCCAATGAAGAAGCAAATGGCATTTAGAGTTATGATTGAAAGAGGTTATATACCTTCTGAGGCATTTAACTTAGCAAGCAAAGCTCCAAATGAAATCCTAATTGATGCATCATTTTCACCTGTTCGTCTTGTGAACTATTTTGTAGAAAACTGCCGAGTTGGTGGTAATACAGACATGGATCGATTGGTATTAGAAGTGACAACAGATGGCCGTATTACTGCAAAAGAGGCGGTAACATTTGCTGCTCAAATCGGCATTTTACATCTTTCTGTTTTCGATGAGCTTAAATTCCAAACGATTACTTATGAGGAAGATCAAGAAGAAGAAGGTGCGGATAGAGATGCGCTTCTAAATAAGCTCTCTTTGAAAATTAGTGAAATTGAACTTTCAGTTAGATCGACAAATTGCTTAGCTCAAGCAAATATAGAGACAATTGCCGAGCTAGTGATTATGGCAGAACCTGAAATGCTCAAGTTCCGAAACTTTGGAAAGAAATCGCTCAATGAAATTAAAGCAAAATTAGAAGAAATGGGCTTGCAATTGGGTATGGATTTAGCCAAGTACGGGATCACTAGAGAAAATGTAAAAGATTCAGTTCATCAACTCGTAGTAAGCAATAACTAGGAAGTATACTAATATGAGACACAGAAATCAGAGATCACGGCTTAATAGAACTTCGTCGCACCGTTTAGCAATGATGCGTAATATGGCAAAGTCTTTTATTCTCAATCAAAAAATTGAGACTACAGTACCGAAAGCTAAGGCGTTAAGAGAGGTTATTGAACCTTTAATTACACTTGCTAAGGAAGACAATTTGACTAACCGTAGAAGAGTTTTACAGCTGTTAAGTATTCGTTTTAATAAACTTGATTCTAAGGAAGCAAGAAGAGCAAAAGAAGGTGATCTTTCTGTCTATAATGGAGATAGAATGGTGCTGAATGAGCTTTTTGGGAAGATAGGACCTAAGTTTAAGGAAAGACCCGGGGGATATACTCGTATTGTCCGAACAACAAATGGTCGAGTCGGTGATTCTGCAGCTTGTTGTATAATAGAGTGTGTAGAATAGAACTTTACAAACACCCCGTTCTTCTTTAGAATGAAGAACGGGTGTTTAGCCCAAAAATTGGAGGAGAACATTTATGTCGATACGGGTCGGTATTAATGGTTTTGGGCGCATCGGAAGACTTGTTTTTCGAGTGCTTTTAGAAAGCCCTGAATTCGACGTTGTAGGCATTAATGACCTATTTTCCTCTGAAATATTAGCTTACCTTCTGCAGAATGATTCTGTTCATGGCCGTCTTAATAGGACGGTTCGTGCTGAGGGGGACTTCCTTTATGTCGACGATAAGAAATTCCAAATCTTTGCATATAAGGATCCTAAAGAATTACCTTGGAAGAAGCTCGGTACAAATGTAGTGGTTGAGTCAACAGGACTTTTTACTACAAAAGAAAAAGCAAATGCGCACATTTTAGCAGGTGCAGAACGTGTTATTATTACAGCTCCTAGTTCGGATGCTTCGATGTTTGTCATGGGAGTTAATCACACTATGTATGACTCTAATGACCCGGAGCTAAAAGTAATTTCAAACGCCTCCTGCACTACAAATTGTTTGGCGCCTATAGCTAAAATCCTTCACGAAAAGTTTGGAATAGTCGAAGGGTTAATGACAACCGTTCATGCTGTTACGGCAACGCAAAAGACAGCGGATGGGCCTTCTCATAAAGATGTGAGAGGGGGTAGAGGGATTCTTAATAACATAATTCCTTCATCTACAGGTGCTGCCATTGCTGTAGGGAAGGTAATTCCTTCTTTAAAAGGAAAACTTACAGGGATGGCACTTAGAGTGCCGGTCTCTGATGTATCGGTCGTCGATCTCACTGTTGGATTAGAGAAAGGTGCAAGCCATGATGAGATTGCAAAATTGATGCAAGAGAAAAGCCTTGGAGACCTAAAAGGAATATTAGGATATACAGAAGAACAATTAGTATCATCAGACTTTATTGGATCGCCACTTTCAGCGATTTATGACAGAGATGCAAGCATCGAGTTAAATTCGAATTTTCATAAAGTGATTGCTTGGTATGACAATGAGTGGGGATATTCCAATCGAGTTGTTGATTTGATACGTTACATTCAATCAGTTAAGTAATGGATTGAATGTCTTAAGAAACTTTAACAATGGATATAAACCGTGAATTTTACACGAGAACCAATTGTAGAAACAATCATTTCAGCGAAGGAAGGATTTAAGCTTTCTATCAAGAGTAGTAAACATTTAGCTCAAGAAGAGTATCTTGTGGATGCAGTCGAAGTGGTCTCCTTTAGTGGAGCTCTTTTTTACAGATCACAAGAAAAGCCTAAGTCTTTTTTTCTCCCTATTTCAGATTATGAAGTACAGGAAGTAAGAGAGGCTAAGTTAACAATTAGATCTCCAGTTATGGAGAAGTCGATTAAAATTAGTGGAGGCAAAGAGGCTTCTAGACAACCTAAGCCGGAACCCGAAGAAAAGGGTATTTCTATAGTGGATGAGCCTGTTAGTGGGTCTCCTGTTCAGGCACATGATAAAGAAGCTGAGCCTGTACAAAATGGAGAGCGTCATAAACGTGAGAAGAGACAGAAGTATCGTAGAAAACGTGGATTTGAAGAGGGCGCTAGAGATGCTGTTCAAAGGGAAATTAAAATGGGTGAAGATGGTTTGCCGCTTACAGTTATGCAAGCACCTCCAGAATCTGTTTTTAGTCACCTCTTAAAACCTCCAGAATCTCTTATTTCAGATTCAATACATAGATATAAGAAGATGGAAGAAGATGCTTTGAAATCTCCTGAAGTTGTGCATGATTTGCAGATGCATTCAGATTCTGCTCCCTCTCTAGTAAAACAGGAGGACCCCCAATTTTTTTCCGAAGCACCACAGGAATATGAGAGATTTGTTGAAGATATTATTGAAACAGAAACTCTTATGTTTTCGCCTACCGAGCATGACAAGCCGCAAGAATAAATTCTTGCACTTCTTCTCGATTCTAGGTAGAATCTGTGGCCAAATACGTAGAGAAAGAGTCAATAAGTGACTCTTTCTCTTTTAATAAATTCCACGCTCAGGTGGTGAAATCGGTAGACACACAAGACTTAAAATCTTGTGCTAGCAATGGCGTGCGGGTTCAAGTCCCGCCCTGAGCAATTTTTATAAAAAGTGCCGAACGAACCAGCCTCTTGTAGCGGGTGTACTGCCAACTATAGTCTTAATTCGCTATACTGGGTGCCGTCTTTTGATGAGCGGGGGTTTGCCTGTAGATTTAGAGATGCAAGAAGGGGCTTTTTTTGGCGTTAGTCTTGAATCTGTTTTGCATGCGTAGAGTTGATTTCAAATTTTATTTTGTCTGAGTTGTAGGCTTTCTCATCAAAATCGTAAGTTGCGATAATGTCATCATATTCTTCAAATGAAGATTTATATGCAGCAGAAGCTTGCTTAACTAAATCATCATGGGCTTCTATGGTTTCAAGGTCTTTACGATTGCGTTTAAAGTTCTTTGCATAAGCGTGAATTGCAGAGATATACTTTTTTAAGTGGCTTCTAGATTGAGTAATATCAATAGTATAATCATAAATGCTATCTTCACAGTTTTCACAGGCATCTCTATATAGATCAAAGCTGAATGTGTACGCCTCAAAACTCTTTTGATAAGCAGTTAAAGCTTCTTTATTAGAATAATCTAAGCAAAGAGTTGCTTGAAGGTGAGTAAATTCTCCTTGGCGATCCAAAAAATCGTCCCAAGTCTCATTTAAGCTTATTTGTGAATTAGTGAAATCATGGCTATCTTCCCTTGCCTCTGCAAGAGATTTCTTAAGAGCTTTAAAAGAATTATTAATGGCAGCACGCTCTGGCTCGACTGGAGGTTCCATCGATTTCTTAAAAATAGAAAGGGTAGCATCGGTGGTTTTCTCGCGGGTATCTTGTCGCTTCTTTATAATGAGTGAAGGTGCTCTTGTAGGCTTGTCAGATTCTAAAAATATGTCTTTTATGGGGATAAATCTAGCGGCTAAGGATTCCATTGTGACTCCATTTCATGAATTTTTGCAGGCGATTTTAGAAGAAGAGAGACTTTCTCACAATAGAATTAAAAGAGATCTAATATTTCAAGGTATCCCCTTAAATTAAATTTAGCTTTAAAACCCAAAACTGAGGTTTTAAAAGTTCGATAATTTGACTGATGAAATAAAACAACAATTGTCATCATTTCAGGATTGGATAGCTCTGGTTCTGGGCCTCTTCGACCTCGTGAATTAATGATCAAATGGGTGTCCCACTCAGATTTAAATGTTTTCCAAAAATCATCAATAGAGCAAAATAGTTCAACTAAATCATTCATTTTAGACCTCTTTGTATGTGTGTTTTTTGCGAAAAAATATTTTACATCAACAGAGGTCTTTTTTCACATAGTTATATAGCTGCAATCAGTTGAAGATTCCGACTTCTATATTTGGCATGCGCCAAATTTCGAGATCGGGGGAGGTCCCTTTTTTTTGGCAAAAAAAGGGGGCCGGGACGGGTCTTTCATGCAGCCTTTAGGCGTAATGAAAGGCACGGTAATAATGGGAAGAAACTTCCCCTCCAAAATATGATAAATTTTTATACGTATAAATTTGATTTAGAATTAGATAAACCCAAAACTCAGATTTAAAAGCTTTTGGCAAGTTTGAGGAAGAGTTCGTTTGAGATGTAGTTTGCTCCAAATTCGCCTTGCAGGCGGAGTTTCATATATTGCACAAGAGCTTGGTGATGGAGGTTTTCAAGGGGTGAATGTGGGTGCTTCCATAGCCTTTTAATCAAATATATTGTATGATTCTGAAATGAAAAAGATCATTTGGTCTCTAGTTTTTTTGCCGGGGCTGTTGATGGCATTACCACCACCTGCGCCGTCGGCGGGGGTGATTGAGCGGGAGATTGAGCAGCAGTATGAGGGAAAGCCTCTCGATTTAGAGAAGGAGATGCCCTCTTTTGAAGTAGAGATTCCAGAAGAGCGGCTGGGTCTGCTACCTGGCATGACGCTCTATGTAAAGAGTATTCTGATTGAGGGGAATCAGGCAGTCTCTTCAAAAAAGATAGAGAAATGGATTTCTCAGTTTCTAGACAAAAGACTTTCGATTTCTGAGATCTATCAAATCTGTAAAGTGATTGATCAAAATTATGCAAAATTGGGCTTTTTTTTAGCGCGTGCCTATCCACCACCACAGGAAATTCAGGGTGGTGTTTTGAAGATTCGGATATTGGAAGGGAAGATTGGGGCGATTAAGATTGAGGGGAATAAGAGATATAGCGAAAAATTTATAGCGCGGTATTTTAAACCATTCCAAGGAAAGACATTAAACTATGATGAGTTTCTAAAAGCGCTTCTTCTTCTGAATGAAAATTCAGATTTGAGTGCTGGCGTCTTGTTTGAAAAGGGGAAGGAATTTGGCACAGCAGATTTGATTGTAAGGGTGAGTGATAAGTGGCCAATTCATCTCTATTTAAATGAGAATAACTACGGAGAAAATCTGACGACCAATGCTCAATTGGGTGGGCGGCTTGATGTGGGGAACTGTCTTTTTTATGGGGATACTTTTTCAGTTGCCGAGGTTGTTGGATTTCCGGTTAAAGCGCTCTATTTTACCGATGTAACTTACACAGTTCCTTTAAATACAAAAGGGACATTAATGGAGTTTTCTTACCTATTTTCAAAGTTTCATATTGAAGAGCTAACTTATTTAAAACTAAGGGGCGAATCGATCATTGGGACGATTAAGGCAACGCATGCGGTAAAGCGGACGAAAAATGTCGGGTTAGATCTTTTTGGCTATTTTGATATCAAACAAATTCAGAACTATGTTCTTGGGACAAGAACTTCATTTGATAAATTGAGAGTTTTGACCGGAGGAATTTTGGTTGATCATTATAATGCGGGCGGCGGAAGAGATTATCTAAATTGTAGAATGGGCGGGGGGATTCCTAATTTTTTAGGGGGATTGCCGCCGGTAAGTTTGGAGTCTTCAAGAATTGGTGGAGGGGGAGCGTTTTTTCAAGTAAATCTTGACTATGACAGGATTCAAAGACTCTATCATGAATGGATGCTGTATCTTCATTTTTCTGGGCAGTGGAGTCCTAGTAAATTAACGCAACCACAACAACTATATATTGGGGGATCAAATACAGTGCGTGGCTATCCATTATCTGCAGCGCTTGGGGATAGTGGCTATTATGCCAACTTTGAGACAAGATTCCCTTTGCCGCTATTTATGGATAAAAACTTTTTTTGGATGAAAAGAAAATGGAAGGAAGTTCTTCAGCTGGTAGGGTTTGTTGATACGGGCGGCACCATTTTCAATGAGGGTTCTCGCACTTTTATCACCGGCGCTGGCTTCGGGTTAAGATTTTCTGGCCCTTACACCTTCTCTCTCAGCTACGATGTCGGCTTCCCATTAAGCCACCCCGATCTATCGAAAGGCGCCTTCAGCTACCTCAAATTCACCGCCCAACCCTTCTAGAACACACATGCAAGATGCAACCTAAAATCAGATTATCCATCTCACGCTAATCTAGTTACAAATCCAGCTTGTGGTGTCAGACACCAATATCCAATATCAGAAAGCGGAGAGTTGAAGGGGTGAGGAGGCTGCTGCTTTTTGGGTTATTTCTGTGAGGATAAGTTTTGTTTCTTGAGAATTAAGATGCTTTAAGGAGAATCTTGAGATGAGGCTACTGATTGTAGTTGCGTCTCTTTTCAGCAATTGACCGATTTCGTCCATTTGAAATTTGTGCGTCTCTTTTGCAATTATTGAAATGAGGCCTCGAGCATAGCAGGCTTTATCTGATTGGCTTTTAGATAGAATCAAATCTTCTGTAATAGAGAGAACGGCGCAAGTAGCATTTAAGATGGCTTTAAGAGATAGTTGCTTATCCGTTTTAGTTGTAATTTTATTTCGTACGGATTGGATGAAATTGTCGGTCCCAAGTATATCTCCATCTTGTAGTTGAGTCCTAAGTTTATAAATTTCTTCAGGAGTTTCCTTATTTAGAAGATAGGTGGAGTACATTAGAACTGCAGCTTTTCTGGTTAATCCGAATTTTGAAAGGCCATAGTCTACAGTTAACCAACTTATTTTATTTCGATTAAGATAGGAATTATGGCTTGACCAAGTGTAGTCTTCTGGGGTGGCAACTATATTTGCTTCAACAGGGTTTCTGTGAATATAGTGCAATAATCTTATAAAATAAGACTGCTCTTCTACAAGGATTGATTTGAATCTTCCTCGAAATAGGTGGCCTAGTTTATCAGATCTACGATTAATTTTGCGGCTATATCGAGAGGCAAGATTTTGTATGATTTTTGATAAAGAAACTTCACCAACTTGAATTAATAGATGGATGTGGTTTGTCATAAAACAAAACGCATGAATTCGATGTTCGTATTTCTCGACCCCCTCTTGAAGTAAAAAGAACATCAGATACCGATCTGTGTCTGAAAAGAAAATATCCTGACCCCCATTTCCCTTCAACATTACATGATAAAATTGTCCTGGATAATGATATCTCTGAGATCTCGCCATTTCTATAGCCTCTTTATGAAAAGAACATAAATTATAGGTTTTTCTTTAATAATTGTAAACGAACCTCTTTTTTTGGTGTCAGACACCACATGCTAGGTTTGTAATGGCATAGGGGTTAGGGGGATGATGATGGATTGAGTTGCATCTTGCACGTTGAATAGGGTTGAGGTAAATAGTTTGGTTGGTAGTTATGATTTCTAATAATTAAAAAGTGTGTTATTTGCGAAGTATGATGCGGCTTCTGCTGAGTCTTATGATTTGTGTTTCGTTGAATGCTTTGCCTTCTGGCGAGGAGGTTAGGGCAGGGGAGGCTACCTTTCGGCCTGATGGAAATGGACTTTCTATTACGGTTTCTGATAAGGCAATTATTGAGTATCAGCAGTTTGATGTTGGGAAAGGGGAGACGGTTGAATTTATTCAGCCTGGGAAGGATTCAACTGTTTTGAATCGAGTTGTTGGGGGAAATGAGAGCAAAATTCTTGGGGAATTGAGAGGGAATGGGCGGATTTTTCTAGTCAATCCGGAAGGGATCTATTTTGGTAAAGAAGCTGTAGTTAATGTTGGAAGTTTCGTAGCAACATCGCTTGCAATTCGGGATGAAGATTTTCTAAATGACAGGTTTGAGTTTATTTCAGATGGCAGAGGTTCTGTTATTAATGAGGGTCTTATTCAGGCTGATGGATTTGTCGCTCTTTTTGCCCCTCATATTGAAAATCGGGGTACTATATATGCGCGCGTGGAAAAAGTATTCATCGGATCGGCCGAAAAGGTGACGATCGATCTGATGGGCGATGGCCTCATTCAATTTAGAGTTGATGGCGACTTAGAAAAAGCACTCATAGAAAATTATGGCAAAATTGAATCGGCAAATGGGGATGTTCAAATCTCTTTGCGCGCGGCCAGAAAAGCGATTCAAAGCGTTCTCAACACTGATGGATTAGAAGTTGCAACTAGAATTGAAGAAGTGGATGGTGTCATTCGTCTCTTAAGCGGAAGTGAAATTACTGCAAAACAGGTTGAGGTTATTGGGGAGCATGTTGAACTTCGAGGGGCAACAATTGATGCTTCAAGAATTGGTGGTGGTGGCTCTGTATTCATTGGCGGGGAGTATCAAGGGAAAGGGGAACACAATGCACTTACTACTTATATAGATGAGCAATCCTTAATATATGCGGATGGAATTGAAACTGGTGACGGTGGAAAAGTTATTGTATGGGCAGATGATACAACTATCTTTGATGGAAAAATTTACGCGCGTGGTGAAAAGGGTGGTTTTGTCGAGACCTCCGGAAAAGATAATTTAGGGATAGAGTTTGGTTATGTAAATACTGCGGGTAGAGATGGCTCATATGGCGATTGGCTTCTTGATCCGGCTGCTATAACAATTGCCGCTGGCGGTTCTAACGGTACAATTGCTTCTGCTTCATCTCCTAACTGCGCAACTTCAGGAACGATAAATATTAGAACGTCGACTTTGGCTGCTGCTGCTACAAATATTGCTCTTTGTGCTCAAAATGCTGCAGGAAGTACGATTAGAGTAAATAATGCTTTTACTTTAGCAACAGGTGTTTCCCTTACGATGACTGCCGGTAGCGGAAGCTCTGGTACAATTACTTTAAATGCAGGCATTACAACTCGAGGGCAACCTATCACTCTTAATGGATTAGTTGTAGTAGCTACCGGCGCAATTTCTTTAGATACAACAAATGCTGGTGGAAGCGCTGCCGGAGCAAATATTAGTTTGTCCAATACTATTAATGGAGCTCAATCACTTACGATAAATGGAGGGACAGGAGGTACTGTTACAATGACAGGTGCTGTTGGTGGAACCACAGCATTAACTTCATTAAGTGCAACAGGAGCAACTATTACTCAAAGTTCTACTGCTAAAACGACGGGGGCAATTAGTTATACAGGATCAACTGTAATTAACGTTAATGGGAATGTGACAACGTCCGGTGGCATAATTACATTGACCGGACCTGTAGCGATGGCAAACTCTCCAACTTTTGATAGTACAAATGCCGGAGGTACAGCTGCCGGTGCTAATATTAATTTTACAAGTACTTTAAATGGAGCTGTAGCTGGAACTTTTCGTGCCGGCACTGCGGGTAATGTTATATTTGGTGGAATTGTAGGTGGAACGACACCTCCGACGAATCTAATATTTACTAATCCAAGTCTTTCGATTCAAATTGGAAATAATATTATCGTAAGTGGGGCAAATGCTCTTATATTTGCTCAGCCGGTTAGTTTAATCACTGGACCATCTAATCTTACAGCGACAGGTGGAAACTTGAGTACTACATTTAGTAGTACGTTAAATGGAGCTCGAGCGTTAACGATTACTGGAGGTACAGGAACAACAACATTTACGGGAATAGTCGGAGGGGTAACTCCTTTAAGTTCTTTGTCAGTTACTTCGGCAACAATTACTCAATCCTTAGCATCGATAACAACAGGTGGAATTAGTTATACAGGATCATCTGCAATTAACGTAAGTGGTGGCATGACAACAGCTGGTGGCGTAATTACGTTGACGGGTCCTGTTACAATGGCAAACTCTCCAACTTTTGATAGTACAAATGCCGGAGGTACAGCGGCCGGTGCTAATATCAATTTTACAAGCACATTGAATGGAGCAGTAGCCGGAACTTTTCGTGCCGGAACAGCGGGTAATGTTATATTTGGTGGAATTATTGGTGGAGCGGCACCTCCGACAAATTTAATATTTACAAACCCAAGTCTTTCAATTCAAATAGGGAATAATATTACGGTAAGTGGGGCTAATCCTCTTGTTTTTGCACAAGCGGTCTCTTTAACAGGGACAACTCTGATTACAACTGCACTAACTAATAATATTACGTTTAGTAGTACGCTTAATGGGGCAAATGGACTTACTCTTAATGGAGGAACAGCCGGAGCGATTACCTTTAGCGGTATTGTTGGCGGGGTAACACCTCTTGGCGCTCTTCAAGTTTCATCGGCTTCCGGAGCAACTGTTAGCATTGGCGCAAATATTAGTGCAAGCTCATTTACTATCACTAATAATGTGGCTACCACATTAGCCGGTACAAGCACAATTAATACGAGTATTAATAATGGGGCAATCTTCTTTGGAGGAGCTGTCAATGCAACAACGGCCGGCTCTCAAGATCTTACGTTAAATTCAGGGTCGTCAGGTGCGATTACTTTTAGTGGAATTGTAGGGGGAACAGCGAGGCTTGGAACTGTTCTCATTTCATCAACAGCCGGAGCAAGCGTGAGTGTTTCTGGAAATATTAGCGCCAATTCTTTTACCATAACAAATGCTGTCCCTGTTACTTTTTCCGGAACTAGTACTATTAATACGAGCGTTAATAATGGGTCGATTTTTTTTGGTGGCGCTCTAAATGGAGCAACAGCACTTACTTTTGTTGCCGGATCGGGGAATGTCTCATTCAGAGGAATTGTGGGAGGGATAGCTCCTCCGACTAATCTAATTTTTACTAGCGCAGCCTTGATCGAGGTGGGGAATAATTTAACAGTAAGTGGGGCTAATCCACTTGTATTTGAAAGTCCTGTTAGCTTAACTGCATCAAGCACAATTACCTCAGTAAGTTCAACAAATGTTAGCTTTAATAGTACATTGAATGGGGGCGCGGCACTTATAATCGGAGGAGGTGTAGGAACGACTACATTTACCGGCGCTGTCGGAGGAACTACTCCACTTACATCATTAAGTGTAACAGCCGCTACAATTACCCAAAGTTCAACTGTAGCAACTACAGGTAGTCTAAGTTATACCGGGGCAATTGGATTAAATGGAAATATAACGTCAAGTGGTGGGGCTATTCAGTTTGTCGGCTCGGTAATTTTAGGAGGGGGGACTACCTCTCTTGATACGACTAATGCTGGGGGTACACCAGCTGGTTCAAATATAAGTTTTTCGAGTGCAGTTAATGGAACTGTAGCAGGAGCACAAGGACTTACATTAAATTCAGGATCGACGGGTACTATCACGTTTAGTGGAATAGTCGGCTCAACTACCCGTCTTGGGGCTATGCTAATTTCATCAGCGACAGGGACAAGTAGTATAAGTCTTAGCGGAAATATTACCGCTAACTCATTTGCTATTACAAATAGCGTGCCGGTAACATTGACGACAGGAATATTAGTTAATACAAGTCTTAATAATGGCGCGATTAATTTCGGAGGGACTATTAATGGAGCAGCAATTGGACTTCAAGATTTAACATTAAATGCCGGAAGTACGGGAATAATTACATTTTCGGGGGCTCTTGGAGGAACTACTCGACTTGGAGCTGTTTTAATTTCATCAACTGCGGGCACTAGTAGTGTAAGTATTGGATCAAATATTACTTCTAATTCTTTTACAATTACAAGCGCTGTTCCAGTTGTTTTATCTGGTACTTCTATAATAAATACCAGTGCCAGCAATGGAATTATCAGTTTTGGAGGAGCGATTAATGCTGCTGGATCCGGAGTGCAAGGATTAACGTTGAATGGGGGATCTGCCGGTGTAGTTACTTTGAATGGTTCGGTTGGAGCCCTAACAACATTAGCTTCTTTGAGTATTACAGGAGGCACAATTAATCAGAACTTGGGAGTTTTGACGACAGGTAGTGTAAGTTATACAGGATCAACTTCAATTAATGTGAGTGGAAGTGTTACTACAAGTGCTAATGCAATTACTATGACGGGTCCTGTAACAATTGCAAATACACCTACATTTACTACGTCTAATGGCAATATAAGTTTTTCTACTACTTTATCGGGAGCAACCTCGGCGACATTTGTGGCCGGTTCTGGAAATGTCTCTTTTGGAGGTCTTGTTTCAGGACTTACAAATCTTGTATTTACATCTGCGAGTCTGATTCAAATTGGTAGCAATATAACAATGAGCGGTGCAAATAATCTTGTTTTTGCAAGTCCGGTAAGTTTGACGGGGACAAGTACAATTACCTCTACTAATAAAGACATTACATTCAGCGGAACGGTAAGTGGCGCGCAGGCTCTTACAGTTGCAGGGGGATCTGGAGCTGTTGCCTTTAATGGTACTATCGGAGCATCGACTGCATTAAGTTCTCTTAGTGTTACTTCTGCAGCAATTAGTGTAGGAGGTAGTGTTACAACAAATGGAGGGATAATTCAATTTTTAGGGCCGGTAACAATTGCAAATACGCCCACATTTACAACTTCGGGTGCTAATATTAGTTTTTCTACAACTTTAACGGGCGCGACATCAGCGACATTTGTTGCTGGCTCCGGAAATGTCTCTTTTGGAGGCGTAGTTTCTGGACTTACAAATCTTGTATTTACATCGGCAAGTTTGATTCAAATTGGTAACAATATAACAATGAGCGGTGCAAATAATCTTGTGTTTGCAAGTCCAGTTAGTTTGACGGGAACTACTACTATTACATCTACCGATAAAAATATTACTTTTAGTAGTACCCTTAATGGAGCTCAAGCTTTAACGATTGTAGGCGGTCTTGGGACTGTAACATTTTCAGGAAATGTGGGTGCAACTAGCGCATTAACTTCAATAAATGTAACGGCTGCATCGGTTTCTCAAGCACTAACTTCAAAGAGTACAAGTAGTTTAAGTTATACCGGAGCTTCAGGAATTTCTATCGGTGGAAATGTGACAACATCTGGTGGAATAATTTCAATAACTGGGCCTGTTACTTTAGCAGGAGGAGTTAGTGTTAGTTCCACAAATGGAAATAGTGTTCCAATAGGAGCAAATATTAGTTTTAGTTCAACTATCGATGGCACTATTGCCGGAGCTCAAAGTTTAACCCTTGATGCAGGTAGTGGTGGAAATATTAATATAGTGGGAGCGATTGGAGGGACAATACGGATCGGAGCATTTGCAATTACAAATGTTTCATCTTTAAATACAATTGCAATTACAGCCTCAACTATTACACAATCTGCCGGCGCGGGAGCAACAACATTAAATGGGAATTTAAATACAAATGCTGCTCAAGGGATTTCTCTTACAGGAACTGCAATCTCGATCAATGGCAATCTTGTCACTACAACTCTAGGTCCTGTTTCTATTATAAATTCTGGCCTGCTTACCCTTACATCAGGAGCATCCACTTCAATTACAGGAGCTTTTTCCCAAAGCGGGG
>CANJWO010000026.1 GCA_947478685.1 Chlamydiota bacterium
GTGCCCTTGGGTTTCATTAGGCATTTGCCGGCGCTGAAGCAGGCCGTGTGTTTTCACACGAGCGATGCAAGCGAATGGAACCCAAGGAATACAGACGCAGTAAAATTATCAATGCAAATTTAATTCGCTATATAGTCATTTAAAAGTAAAATTTCACATATGCGTCAAGATCATCTTCGCCTTTTTATCTGCTTTCATCGAGCCTGTAAAAACAGAGCCCTGCTTCAGCATCACCTAATGGTTGATAAAAAGGCGAAGCGATCTTTTAGCCTAAGTGAAATTTTAAATTTAAATGAGTATATCTAAGGGAAGAGCCGTATGCAGTAATTCTGCACGTACGGATCCGTGGGGGGGTGTCAGGTAACTGACATCCCTATCGCGACCCCTCGTCCCCTGAATTTTTGGAATTTAATCGATGAGGTTATGCCAATAGTGTTGCATCTCTTTAGAAAAGCAGGTTTCAACTTTTTCCATATTGAATGTTCTTTTTGGCTTTTCTAAATCTACAAGGGCAAAAGTTCCATATTTGGTGAAGGGCATATTGTTTACTAAAAAGCAGGAGCCATATCCTGAGTTAAGAATTATATAGAGTTCATCGAGATGCTCGTGTGTAGCAATAGTTTTCCACGCCTTTTTTGTGTTTCTACGACTTTCAATTTCCATGTCTGTTGCTAATAAAATAACGGGTTGGCAATTTTTTTTCCGATGGAAGGAATTTATAGGTATGATATATAGCCACTTATCGGGAACTGTAAAATATCTAAGATGATTCTTATTGATAATTTTTTTGACTTTTTTTGCATTCGTACATCGGAGGGATAGACATTCCCATCCAGGCATCTCTTTTCTGCCGGTTGGTTCGGAATCACGATAAATTTTAAAGACGAAACCAGGAACCAAGGGATGTCTTGCAACGACCATTGAACTTTTAGCTTGTATAGCAATGATGGAAAATCCTGCATTGAGTAGTGACTGCTCATTTTTTATTACTCTTGATTCGGAGAAAATTAGATCGAGCATTGGCATAGCAGGGTGATCTAATGGTAATAGATGAGGGATTATCATCTTTTTTATCTCTTTGGTTAAGAGAGGATTGTCTTTAAGGTTTGGATAATTGCCAAATAGAGATAAATATCCAGAAAGAAAAATTAATAGTAAAAATTTCATGACTTAAAAATTTACACTTTAAACGGAATAGAAATCTACTAATTTTGGTTGGTGTCAACTAAGAAGTTGCTATCATCAACAAAAAATGGGGGGACGAGTCATTCTCCTGAAAGTAAATCGGGTCGAATATACATACGAATATAAGGTTCTTTCTGAAGAGCTAGTTCGACCATTGGTCTGGTTTGAAGATCTTGGGGAACGAATTCTAAAGCGTAGGGATCTTTTGCAACAGCTGCCAAACAAAGGTCTTCATTTAATAAATCGGGGCGAACATATTGAAGAGCTAAGGGACGCTTTTCAATCTCATCCCGTACGAGAGTTCCTGTTTGATCTGTAAGAGGAAATAATCGTAAGACGCTTGGAATTCTTGATTGATCCATAAAAGAACACTGAAGCAGCCCCGAAATCGATAGATTTGGTGTGGCTAGAGACTCTGCATCCATTGGGATCCCTTCAAAAACAATACTTACACCGGAAGGACCAATTTGATAGGATTGCAGTTTATATATTGAATGTGGGCTAAAATCACTTGCTACATCTTTTAGAGAATCCCAACGAGACCTCTCGTTACCTCCATAGAAAGATAGCTCGATAGCTACTTTTCTTTCTTTTTTATTATACCGAAAAGTCAGTTTCGCTGCGTGATCTCTTAAGGGAACGGAAAATTCGACCTCAATTAAAGGCTCTTTAATGGTTATGCCAGTTAATTTTTTCATTACTAGATAGTCTCCATCCGAGAAGACAGAGATGTAATCTTGAAATTCTGTGGGCAAGACTTCGAGCGAAAATCCATATTTTGAAGTTATTAATGCAAGATCTCTTTCCATAGTTTGATGCAAAAGGGTAAATTTATCTTCTAAAGTTGTGGCTTTTACCAAATGACCCCTTGTATATCTAACTCTTTCAGATTCTACGACCTTAGTAACATCAAACCCTAAAGAACGTTCCATTTGTATTAGAGAATCCTCTTCAGTAATTCCATCAAGTGATTCAGGAAGATAATAACTGGCAGCGTCATATTTTCTTGTATGCTTAGCATCCGTTAATTTGAAAATGAGTTCTTGCATCTCATGATAAGGCTGGAGAAGTTTTAGAAAATTCTTTACATGCTCACTATTGCTCCGATATAATTTTGAAGCTGTACACGTTTTAATCAATTCATCATAGCAAGTAACTACTTCACGAATTGCTTGCGTAAGTAACAATTTTCCTTCTGGGGCAAGTCCTGCGAATATTTCTTTAATTGAGCCCTCTCCGTGCAAAAGACCCATTGTGCTGAGTCTGTTTCTTAATCCAAGTAATCCCTTTCTAACTTGATCAGGATTGGACCAAACAGACATTGACGATCTTGTCTCATGAACAAACCTATGCATATCAAGAGCTCTATCAAAAACTGGATCCAATGTCACACTAAGAGCTTTTAATTCGGAAAAAAAAGCCTCTATGTTAATAACATTGCCCGGGTCTGTGGTAAGATCATGTTTTTTTAATAGACCTAAAAGTATTACATTAACAAATTGCGTGGTGCCATTGATTAATTCTGCTTTGTGAAAAAGGACTTTTACAACTTCCCTATCCGTTTCAGGAACAGCCTCTAAATGTGAAAGAAGTTCCTTCCATGCTAGTTTGACGTCGTCTTGCAAAAACATTCTTTCCATTCTAAGAAAGGGGATATCTCCAAGAGTTTTTTCTGTATTTGGACGTTGAAGTTCTGTCGATCCCTTTCGATGACTTGAAATATCTGACAGTGATCTTAAAAGGGAAAATCCACCTATAATTCCCTTCCCTGTTTGAAAGATGCATGCTTCTATAAGTCTCTCTGAATAAAGCCGTTCGAGAGACATCGGCAAGGAATTAAGGGATTCACTTTTCAAAATATCTAATAGGTTCTCTAATATTAAAATTAGTTCAATCCGACTTTTTGGAGTAATACCGCTTTCTGTTGTTTTTCTATAGATTAATTGAACAATTTGTGATGCAGCAACTTGCGCCTCATCAGTGCTGCCCTTTTTGATCTTCTCTAAACATAAAGTTAACTCTTCACGGTTAGTAATTACAGGACCTAAAGACTCTCCAACCCTCTTCTTTAAATTAACAAGCCCTTTCAAAATAGCTTCATTATTTAAAATGCTGGGTGCAAATAATTGCTTATGCATACATTCTGTTAAATCTGTTGATCGCATAGAATATTCTAATGGGGTAGGATGACAAATGTAACCTTTCTGCTTTATTCCCTCTTTAGAAATAATTCCTTGTTGAGTATCTAAAAAATAGGGTGGCAGTATGTTAATTGCTACGTCTGTCACAAAGACAGGAAGACCTCTTCCTGTAAAAAAAACTGCTTGGTGCGATGTTCTGGGTGCGCTTTCTTTAATCACTATCGCTTGAATTTGAAGGCGTCTCTCTTTTTTATATCCTTTATATATTTGGTAAGCATCTTCAATTGTGTTGCATACAATAATATTTTCAGAATTTTCAATGGTTCTTACATAAGATCCCCCATCGGTTAATATTTCCCCTTGGATAGAATCTTTGTCTTCTGTCAGATAAGATGGTGGCTCGGGTGGCAAAGGACGATGTAAAGGCCTTGCTTGTAGAAGATATATCGTATCTCCAATAATCGTAAATTCAACATCCATCGGTTTTCCATAAAAAGTATGTATGCTCTCTCCAATTCTTTGAAGTCGCCTTGCTATATCGAAGCTTAAGGCAGCTTCTTTGGATATTCTTGGATTATTTGTGATTGCTTTGCAATCAACCTCTTTATCATCAATATCCAAAAGTCCCGGTCGAAATCGAGTTAATTTATCGTGAATACTTCGTGCAACTGTTCCGCTTGTTGTAAACCGGTAAGTATCTGTCTGAACTTCAGAGGTAACTACCCCTTCATTGTGTCCTAATCCAACGGAAGCCTCTACCATAGAATCTGTTGCAAATAACACTCCCGATCTTGGAATTTGATCATCTGGAGTCTCTGCTCCTATTTTTTCCATAATAGACTCCTGAAGTAAAACGGGAACGAAAGGATTTCTATCTAGGATCAAGGACTCATCATCTGATGCAATTCGTTGGGATATTGATTTTTCTCCAAAATACGAGGCTATTACATCTCCGATATTTTTTGAAATCATCATAAATTCTTTAGGTACAAATGGGTTGCTGTAATTTCCACCTGCATTTGAGATCACATCAGAATCCTCCATCCCTGTGCTTCTTACAGCAATGTAATCAGAACTTCTGGTAGCAACCCAGTCTCTTAGCCCGTCATTCATAAAGATATGCTCTTCTGAAAATGCTTTAACTATCCTAGTCTGAATGTGTTGCAGTAACATTTTGTTGTCTTTACTTAATGTTGGCGGATTTCCTAAAGAGTCTATAAAAGCTGCATAGTCGGTTAAAAAGCTCGGATAGTCACTTAAGATATGCCCCATTAACTCATGATGACTTAAGGGGTGAATGGAAGGAATAACAGCACCTAAGCTTTCGGCTAAAAGCTCTAATTGTCTAAGATTTGCAGATTTATAGCCTAACCCTTCGCCCTCAGGAAGGGCAACGGCTCTTAAATCAATACGTGCTACATGCATGAAATCAACGGCAGTTAATTTAGGTTTTATAACGCGGGATTTAAAGATTTGTGTAACACTTACGGGTGATGTTCTAGAAGGGGCACAAGCTGCCGAAGCTCTAATAATTCTTTTATCTAATTCAGATTCAACACGCTCTTCACCAGGGTTTGTTAGTGAATGTAAAGGATCGCGGGGACTTGTGCCTTCTATCATTGGATTCAACCTTTTCTTTAGACCTTAGTCTTGAAAAAATTAAAAACAATAATTTAAGTTTTAACTAACGGATGAGCCTTTTACGACAATAAAGTCAGGGGAGAGGGTGAAGGTTTTTGGGGTCATTGGAAATGGCTTGATTTTAGCGGGGCCCCAATAGTTGTTTTCCCCATCATTTTCATAAGAGATTAGAAGCTGCTCGCCTGGATGGATAGTTTTTTTTGCTATATAGATTACTTCGATTGGCATTGGTTCTAGGTTATAGGGGTTTTTTGAGGGGGTGGAAATAAGGTGGGCTATAAGATTCGGGTGACTTGAATGATTGATAAAGCGGGTGAAATTCCCTTTTTTCAGAGCATCAAGTTGGATGGAATAGAGTCGTCCTGGGTGAAAGGGGCGATTTGGGTGTAAAAGAAGCTGTTCCTCTCTATTTAAGTGGATATTGGAGAGCAGTTCAAACATATAGCCGGTCTCATTTGGATCATTTGAAGGGACTATCGTGATGATGCCAGAATAGGGGGCTATCACTTCTCCTTTAAGAATAGGGCATGAGTCAGAGCGGAGAAAGACACCCATCCCAAGATTATTGCCCAACTTTTCAAGCTGAAGATGTTTTGGAAGGGTATGGTCGGTGATTTTAGATAGGGCTGCAGCTAAGCCTTTCAAATTTTTTTTTGAAGCAGATATAACCATCTCATTTTGCTTTTCTACTTCTTTAGAAACAAGTGCAAAAATTTTTTTATCTAATATCTGTCTTGGTAAACTAAACTTCATAACTAAAACACCTGTTTATTTATGAAGTTTATTACATTTACCTATTTAATTCGATTCAACATTTAATTTTAAGTAATGTTTGCCATTTCTGCTTCGATAGAATCGGCTTTTACGTGTCCTAGGAATTCGGGCATTTCTAATCCTGCCATGCCAGCGACGTCATGGAGGGCGGGGAGAGATTTTACGAATTGACTTAGGAAATTAGAAGTTGAAGAACCTTTTGAGGGGTCTCCGCCATTGCCACTATCCCATACAGTAATTTTATCAATTTTGATGTTCTTGATAGCCTCTGTTTGGAGTTTGACGATTTCTTCAAGTTTCTCTATGAGTAGCATAGTTGAAGCGCTCTTTGAATCGCCATTACAAGCATCGACAAGGCCTTTGTATCCTTTTGCTTTGGCATCGAGAAGTTTCCAGATACCTTCAGCTTCGGCCTCTTTCATTGCGAGAAGGGCTTCTGCCTCTCCTTTTGCAATTACGACTTGTCTTAGAGCTTCAGCTTCAGCTTCGATTTGAATTTTTCTTTTTTGAATCTCTTGAGGGACAATCTGATCGGCCTTTAAAAACTCTGTTTGAGAAAGAGCTCTTGCTTTTTGAATGTCTGTTTGTGCTTCCTCTTTTGCAACTTGGCTCCTTTTTAGAGCTTCAGCCTCTTTTTCATAAAGAATCGCGTTTGAAAGGGCAATGTGTGCTTTAGAGTCGTTTTCCCCTTTAACTGCTTCTGCATTAAATGAGGCGACAGAGACTCTTCGATCTCTTTCTGCAAGGGCTTTTCCGATATCACCCTGTTTTTCTTGTTCTGCAACATCGACCTTTGCTTGGTTTACGGCAGTTGCAGAGGCTTTTTTTCCAATGCTGTCTATATATTCAGATTCATCGGTAATGTCGGTAATGTTGACGTTTAAGAGGGTAAGTCCAATTTTATGAAGTTCAGGCTCAATATTTTTTTTGATTGAGTCGAGGAAACACTCTCTATCTTGATTGATCTCTTCGATGCGAAGGGAGGCGACAGTAAGTCTTAATTGGCCGACGATGATTTCTGTTGCCATCGATTCGACGCTTTTGATGTCGAGATCGAGCATACGAACAGCTGCATTATTCATAATCTCTGAGGTGATGCCTACAGCTACTGTGAATGTGCTTGGCACGTTAACTCTAATATTTTGATGGGAGAGGGCCCCTTTTAGAGGAATATGAATAGTTCTAGGTGTAAGATCTAAAAATGCACAGCCTTGAATCAATGGCCAAACAAATGTGCCGCCTCCGTGATAACATTGGACAGTTTTATTGCCTCTGATACGTCCGTAGACAACAAGCACCTTGTTAGAAGGGCATCGTCTATAAAGTTTTGCAAGAAAGTAGACGCTTGAAAATATAAAGAGGAGAAACCCTACAACACTTGTGCTTAAAAATGAAATATCCATACCTTACCTTACTTGTGAGACGAATACAGTTCTTTCGTCTGCTTTTTTAATAATTTTAACCTGTGTAAATGAGGCGATCTCTTCACCATTCAAAGAGAGTGCATCAACCTCATGTGTGAGGTCGTAGAGAGATAGAGAAATTTTACCTATCCCATTTTTTGAAATTTGTTTGTATACAAAAGCCTCTTTTCCGATAGCATCATCAAGGTTGAACCTGTCTCCCGGACTATGTAACCCTTTTGCTAATTTAAAAATTAGTCCTGTAGCAATAAGCGCTGCTAAACCTCCAAGAAGACCAAATCCGGCAGAGAAAAAGGTCTCTAATCCAAATTCTTTTTTACAAGCAAGTCCTATCCAACCGAACATCATTAAAAAGCCTGTAAGAGCTTGCTTCGATAGCCATTTGACCTCTCGTGTATCAAAATCAATCCCATGATCTCCACCTTCCGTATCTGTAATTCCGAGAAAATTTAGGGCAAACTGAATCACAAGCATCCCAGACCCTGAAAGTGCAGCGAACCAAAAGAGTGTATCCTCACTTACAATTGCACTGATTTGTTGAAAAGTTTCTGTAAACATGTTCAAAATTGTATCAGAGAGTAGATTAATATGATGGATAAAAAAACCGAACAGATATAAATTATTATTTTAATTATGTCGGGTTTTTATGAAGCATTTGTTCTGGGTGATTTTATTTTGCAATTTAGGTTCTTCTCTTTTTGCTAATCCTCCAGAAGTTGTTAAAGAGCATATTTATAACGATGCTCGTTATTCTCGTATATTTGTGGGTGGGCAAGCATATTATTATAACTTGAGAATCTCAGATTCGGACTCAAATAGCGCTACAGCTACTCCGAATCCATTTAAAGGGTGTTTAGGTGGATTTATTCTTGGCTATGAATATAAACGGCCTAATAATTTATATGCGGTGTTACAACTCTCCTACGCGCTAGGGACTATTAGGACTCATGACACGGGGAATAATAGGCGCTTTATTCATGATGAAATTTTAGAAACAAGATTTGGTTACTTCCGGTCTTTAACAAAAAACTTTAGATATTTTTTAACCCCTTACACAGGGGCTGGATTTCGATGGAATATCCAACATAGGAGTGCCGGCACTCTTGCAGCGCTTAATTTTGATTATTACAAAATCTACATCCCTCTTGGGTTGATAATGAATTATGTTCCAAATAAGATAGTTAACTTAGGTGTTGATTTTGAATGGATGCCAGATGTCCTTTCGATGGTGTCAATCTCGACGCTGAAGGGGGCATTTTGGGAATTGAAAAGGATGAATAACTACTTAGTTCAAGCGCCTTGTCTATTTACTTTTGGAAATAGATGGGAATTAGGGTTTACTCCATTTTGGATGCAGTTTGGTGATGGACAGTCTATTGCTGTAACAGATAATGGAATTGCGTTGGATTTAGATCAGCAAAAAACAAATGATTGGGGAGGGAGGGTCTCTCTAGGAGTTCATTTCTGATGATTCGTTTATTTCTAGTTCTGTTTCCATTTATTCTCTTTGCAAACACCCCTTCATCCGTGCACTTGAATCTTTTTTACAGAGATGCCATCAAGCAGACTAATAATGCTGTTCATGGTGCGCCATATGAATCAGGCTTTGGATTACAACACTTTATTCTTTGGGATTATTCGGAATTTACTCCTCAAGGTCAATCTTATGTAGATCATTATGCTGAATTGTTTTTCTTTCTTGTTGAGAAGTCTATCTCTAAAGTTATCCTTTTCCCAAAAGATCCTGATGGAACAGGAAATGAATTTTTTCAGATATCTAATCAGAGCGTATCAAATGAAAATTGCTTTGCATTTTGGGTGAAGCTCTTCTCTGATATAGGGGTGAAAATTGAAATTATTTTTGAGTTTGATGCATTTAATGGGTCTGCTCCTTATAGTCCTATATATGCCCTTCCGACAGATCCAACTGCATTCTATTTCAAGGACCTTCCTCAAAAAATAAACTGGTTAATTGCTCTGATGAATGTTGTTCCAGGTGCAATTCTTGGTGTTACTATCGATCCAGAGGGGCCAGGGAGTAATGGCAATGATGGCTATCAACAAGTAATTAATTATATTGATCAATATCGCTCGACACTCGGTCCTGCAAATTTACATATAGGCATGGCATTAGGCATTGATGCTAAGCCGATGACTTTTGCAAATTTAGATACATTCCCCATAAATCCTCTATATATTTCCCCGCTTGCTGATCCTCCAACCCCATCAGCATATTTCCCCTTTACTCTCCCTGCCTATAGGAATGGCAATACTGCACCACTTTTAAATAGTGTTTATCTCGAGGCATATGAACCCGATTTCAGCCTTATTTTCACAGAGAATTTAGATCCACAAACTGCCGTCAATACGTTTATTCAGGCGCTACAAGACATTCCTTATAAAACAAGTTATGGAACAATTGATACATCTAATACAAGTCTTACAGGTACTTACACAGATGGGGGTCAATTTGTAAGTGAGGGGACTATTACGTCTACACAAGGCCAGACTCTCTGCTCTTATTCAGGTTCTAATTTTACAAATGAGATTGTTGAAGGTGCCTATCTTGATTACAATAACAATGGAACAATCGTCCCAATTGGACAGGTTGGTAAGAATCCATCGCCGCCCGATCCAGTAAGTCAAACATTTTATTTAGCGGACTTGACTAATGGAGCTAATGTAACAGTTACGAATCAGCAATTTATCTTATCCCAGTTTGGCATCGAAATCATAAGTGGTGGAATTATTAATACACTGCCAAGCTATATATCGGCTCCAAATGATAAAATCGGGGCTATAGATGGTCCAATTCCATGGAATGTAGCTGGTTATAATCGAGCTCTTCACCTGTTTACATTTGATTCTAATTCCAGAATAACTCTAGCAAGCCAGCATTTCTTAGGGCCGGAAGTTGTAATGAAATGGACCTATCCTGGAATCACCCCTCAGATTGCTGCTGGGATTAATTTTATATTTAGCGTCCAATATGATGGGGTAGCGGGTGGAAATCTATTTTTTGGAAACTGGACTCTTGCCAATTATATGGCTTTTGTTAACGGATTTATTTCGCAAGTAAGTGGATCTAACCCATCTAATCCGATTTTTACCGATTCTTCGCTGAATGGAGTCGGGCTGCCAGCCACAAATATTGGAATTTATGACTACTACTTGCTTCTCCAAACGAATGCAAATCCAGCTCAAAATCAGGTGCCTCCTGAATTGCCAAATCCAGCCCCAAGTCCACCTAATCATTGGTTTCCAGAGTTTCACTCTCCCTAATCAGAAGCCAGAGAGGGAGAGAGCTCCACCGGAGTGGATGACAAGTGAATTCAAGTCTAAAAGGTCTTGGGTGACATTTGTGAGCTCATAGAAAAGCTTGGCGCCATAGATAGGATCGAGAAAGATCCCCTCCTTTTTTGCAAAGTTATCAATAAAGTCGAGAAGAGTTCTATTAACAGCTCCGAATGATTTATGATGTGTCAGTTCATGAAAATGTACCGGTAGCCTAATTTTGTAGGAACTCAGTTTTTCAAAAAATTCCTTTTTAGTAATTTTCATGGAAAACACGTGGACGGGGAGCTCTCTTTTGAGTTCGGAGAGGCCAAGAATGAGGCCGATGCTACTCAATCCTGTCCCAGCATCAATTACAACTTTAGAGAAGGTGATACCTAGCTCTGTCTCGTTTTGACAAATGCTATTTGCCAGGGTTTTTGCCCCCTCGAGACACTCTTTAACTTCTCCACCTTCAGGAATGATCCGGTAGTCAGAGGGGAGGGATTCAGCATTAGATAAGATTTTTTCGGGTGGGACCATTCTTAGGAGGTATTGAAGATTACCCACGATTTTACTTGTATGGGCCTTCTTTAAAACAAGACGATAATCGATTCTGTTTTCAGTTAGAAGCTGCACCGCCCCAAGAATAAAGTTTGAGTAAGCACTTCCAAAGAGGATAGCCCCTTTTTCCCTTTTTAAAGCGGTGATCAAAGGAATGAGCTTTCTCAGTTTTGGACCGCTAATGCCAAAGCTCAATTCATCTTCTCGCTTGATCCAGCCTGGAAGGCTGTTCATAGGATGAGTGCGGGAGTGCAATGATTGAGAGTGGTAGATCATACATATAGAATTGTCTAGTGGGGAATTTTAGAATAGTATTAAAATAATTACATTAATAAATGGGGTGAATGATGGGAAGAGTTTCGATGTTATTTGGAGTGCTAGTTGTTCACTCTATTTGTATACAAGGCTGGGCCGATATTGCTGTTGTTGCTGGGTATACAGGTTATTTTGCGAGCATAAACCCGCCATATGGAATATTAGCGGAATCGTTTACAATAGGAGAAATTGAGGCCTCTCCAATTTCTATTCCAGTTTTGCCAAATGGGCAAGCTCTATTTTTTTGTGTGGGGATCGATTCTTTTACCGGTGCGACTGTTTTTGGAGGTGTTAATTACTTAACCGGTCGCCCTATTATTTATCGAGGGTCAGTTGTAAGTTCCGAAGTAACTTCGATTACCATTCCAGGAACAGGCCAGATAGACATCAATGCAGTTGCAATGAGTCCCGATGGAAGTGCGATTTTTGGATGTGAAAATATTACAGATAGTGAGCCCCTTATATATAGACTCCCACGTGGGGCTCTTGAAGTGACTCTTATTTCAATCCCAGAAAATGATGGGGGGGCTATTAATGCGGTTGCAATTGGTCCTGATGGAACAGCAACTTTGGCTGGCATAACTGGTGCTGGATTACCCCTTATTTACAGGCTCTTTCCTGGTGCGACTGAGGCAACTCGTATTAGACTTCCCGTAGGATGGACAGATACAGGAAGTATTAATAGTGTTGCAGTTGGGTCTAATGGGACTGCCATTTTGGGAGGACAAGATGTTACCAGCAGTTCGGCCCTTGTCTGGACTCTTTCTTCAGGTAGTCTTTCACCAACTATCGTTGAAACTCCTAATCCGGGCGATTTTGGTTTGATTAAGAGTGTTGCAATAGCACCTAATGGAACAGCTATTTTATGTGGCGGCATAGGAGATATTATTCGATATCCCCTTATTTATAGGCTTTTGCAAGGGGCGTCTTTAGTCTCTATTATTGCAAATGCAAATGAAAATTTAGGTCAATTCATCGCTGTAGCAATAGGGAGTGATGGTGTTGCAATTTTAGGAGGGGCGAGTGAAACTAATGATCAAGCACTGATTTGTAGAATAGGTCCTGAGGATAATCAGGCTGCTGCTATTTATCTACCTGCACCTGATGATGTTGCGATTTATAGTATAGCAATAGGAGCTGGCAATATTGCAGTTCTAGGAGGAATTTTTTATGGAGAGGGAGATAGCTTGCCGGCTGCTTATACACTTTCTGCAACAAGTTTTGTGGTATCTCCCGTTATAGTTCCAATATCAGCCCCTCATGGTGAGATAGTTAATGTTGCAGTTTATAGTTGTGATGGCCTTTATGACATCCGTAGAATAAGGCCCTACTACTATCTTCAGCAGGATGAAGCGACAAACCTCCTCAATTAAAAGGGGTGAGTGTTTGGCCGTCATAGACGACATAGTCGTCTGAGAGACAATAAGTATGGGTCCCTATTAAACCAGGGGCCCAAGTTGGTTCGATGGTGGCGATTTCAACCTCGATAAAATATTTCGTTGATAGTGTGAGGATCTCCTTTAAAATCATCGATCTGCCGTAGGTTTTGCTGCAGTCCATGGTGGGGCGGATAAGTCTGCCATTTGCAGTGTAGACAGGACCTGCGTTCCTACCTCTGATGCGGCGGCGATTGATTGGATGGGGGAGAAAGCGGGAATTTAAGTCTTTAGCGTAATAGATTTGGAGCCTGTCTTGATCAATTGCTGTGAAGAGCCAGTAGTAACCATCATGTTTAAATAAAATAGGATCTGAAAATCTTTCTCCTCGAATTAAGACTCTATCAAGCTCCCATTGGTAGGGGAAATCTACCGCTCTATAGAGAGAGATCGATTTATAGTAGTATGTTTCGGGTATCATGTAGATAGTGCCATTATCTGAAAAGATGAATGGGAAAGAGAGGTGAGTCGGAAGTTCTAGAGCGAGTGTACTCTCTGAAGCCTTTCCATCCTGATCCAAGGTAACATAGGATATGACCCCTTTTTTATAATTGTAATCTTCAAAAAATATGTAGTTTGTCTCTTCATATTTGAATAAAAAAGGGTCTGCATAATATTTCCCTTTTGGTGGCATAAGAGGTCTAAATGTATCAAGATTGTTCAATACATCCCCTTCATTTTTTTTAATCGCAATAAAGTAGTTCCCATTCAGAGGTGAGAGTAAAAACATCAGAAGTAGTAATGATTTCATAGAAGCTCCTTACGGAAAGGTAGGAAACTTGTGAATTCTTCAGGGGCTTTCGATGGAAAGTGAAGATTGACAATCTGATATTTTTTGCCTTTGAATGAGAGGTAGGGGACAGTTCTCCCTTTTGAATCCTCTCCCCAACTATATGAAAAAAAATGGGGTGTAAAAAGCGATCGAAAGTGAATCTGTTTTTTACTATTTAGAAATATACCAAGTCCTGCTGCATCAAAAATATAGTCAGTGAACAGGGAGCTGTTTTGAGAAAGGAATTTGAGAGGGGTAAAATTGTCCGGGGAAAACAGGCTCTTTCTTTTATGATGATAGAGCGCATATTCGGGCATGAGGGTCGGTAGAGGTGTTAAATAATCGCCACCAAATTTAACATAGAAGCTAGCTAGGGTTTGCATGTCATTGATTGCTATGTATGCATTAGTACCGTGATAGTTCCCCATTTCAGAAAGGATATGCTCTATTAAATAGGCTAAGCTTTCGCTATCTTTAATAAATACAAAGCAGGGGATACAACCCTTTAACGATTGAAAGGGGGCTGCAAGTCTTGTGTCGAACTTTTTAAATAGAGGGTATAATTCATCGAGGTCGAGATAGAGCATCGAATCATTTTCAAGATGGACAATATCTATTAGATTTTGCGCCTTGATAAAATCAAACAGAGAAAAAAATCTCTCCGTTGCATAGGACCAAAAACCATCGAGCTGATTTATGTTATGAAAGGTTGCATGTTCTTCTGTAATCGGGAGTTGACCTGCGTCTATTAAAGTGATGTACTCGTCGGCAAAAAATTTCTCATGACCTGTTTGGAAGTAAAGATAACCGCCTTTATCGGTAAGTAGATAGATGTCGCAATCTTGGTTTAGAAATCTTGCCTGTTTCATTGACGTAAAAATAGAGGGAGGAGGAGAGTTGCCTAGATGTACAAAGACGATATTATGAGAGAAGATCAAGCAAGGAAAAAAAAGGAAAAAAAAGAAGATATTCATAAATATTTTACTATTATCCAGTAATCACATATTATTTTAAATAAAATGGAATAGGTTGCGCATGAATATTTCTCAAAAGTGTTGGATCCTCTTATTCCTTTCTGGTACTCTCTTTGCGGAAGAAACAACAGAGCAACAATCACAAACGCCACAATCACAACCGCAAAAAGCGTGGTCTATCGATATAGGGGGACAATATACTTGGGTGGCTTTTTCAACCCCGCCAACTTACAGCGGAAGTACGGGTGGTGTGATTGGAAAGCTTACCTATGAAATGCCGTGGGCCTTCTTCGGTCAGGCGCGTACCGTCTATAATTTAGGTCCTTTGTCAAGTTCCCTAAATTCGACCAGATTTTATGAGTGGTATTTGGAATTAGTAGGTGGCTACTCTTTTCCCATTTGGAAGAAATGGACATTCACCCCTTATGTTGGTGTCGGATTTGATTTTACAAATGATGATCGATCTGCCTATTCCACTATTGCAGCGATCCAATTGAGATATCAGACTTATTACGCGCTTGTTGGATTTGATACCCATTACTCATGGAAAAACTGGAAGGTTGGCGCCCAATTTGATTGCCTCCCTGTATTCAATCAGTATTTAAAAATTAAAACATTGAGCGGCGAAGCGTGGACTCTTGACGATAGAGTCGGCTTCGATGCCCGCCTCCCTGTCTCATGGAGAATCCCTGTTCATTGTCCAGAAATATGGATCGAGCTGGCCCCTTACTATCGATGGTTGCCAGTAGGTGATTCAGATGTTTTGGGACTGCCACATAGAAACCTTAATCAGTGGGGCGCTTTCCTAACCTTTAGATTCTTCATCTAAAAATTAAAATCTGAGATTTAAGGGTAGATCATCGAATATTTACTTTGTAACTCTATTCATTTTTTTATTGTGAATTAAATTTTTCATTCAAGTCATATCTAATTAACATTAAGATGATTAGTCTGTTGCCTAGGCGCCTTGTGTATTTTTTTATTTTCAAATTGATTATTGCAATGAAATATTTGTAATGATAGGCAATAAAGAAAGAATCTTACTGAAAGGGGTTATTATAAATGGAAGCTAAAGGAATTAGAGGGATATTTCTCGATTTTATTGATGATCCATGGAAACATGTGGGGCAGGAGCAAAAGGCTGCTCGCTTTTATCATGATGGAATGTTAGTTGTTGAAAATGGGGTAATTAAAGCTTTTGGCCCTTATGATAAAGTCTCTTCTCAATTTCCTGGGTTACAAGTAACTCATATTAAAGAAAGAATCATTCTTCCTGGCTTTATTGATGGTCATATTCATATGGCACAAACCCGTGTTCTTGGGGTGTATGGTCAGCAACTATTAGGTTGGCTAATAGAGGGAATTTTTCCTGAAGAAAAAAAATATTCTGATCCCGAGTATGCTAAAGAAGGTGCTAGGCATTTTTTTGATGACCTATTAGCAGGTGGGACAACAACTTGTCAGGCATTTTTGACCCATTCAAAAGTTAGCGTGGATGCCTATTTTGAAGAGGCGTCTAGAAGAAATATGTTAGTCATTGGAGGTTTAACGGGGATTGATCGCTTTGCGCCCGAGGGATCTTTTGATTCTGCAAGCAACTATTATAAGGACAACAAGAAATTGATTGATAAATGGCATCGTAAAGGGAGAAATCTTTATGCTATCACCCCTAGATTTCCTCTTGGGTGTACTCATGAAATGATGGATTGCTGTGGAAAATTAAAAAAAGAAAATCCTGATTTATGGGTTAATTCACATCTTAATGAAAATCCACATGAAATTCGCGATACAAATGCACATCACGATGTTCCCGATTACTTGGCCTCTTTTGAAAAATATGGATTGGTTGGTCCTAAATTCACCGGTGGTCATTCTGTGTGGACTTCTGATAATGAGTACAAGAGACTTCACAAAGCAGGTGCAGCCGTCTGCTTTTGCCCTCTTTCAAATTTATTTCTGGGCAGTGGATTATTCCGTCTAGGTAAGGTCACTGATCCTGACTGCAGGATTCGTTTTTCAATGGGATGTGATGTAGGTGCAGGGGATAAATTTTCGCTAATTAATGTCCTCGACGAGGCTTACAAAGTGGGTATGTGCAATAATACCATGCTCGATGGCAGTGTCGATCCCCGCAATTTTGATGCTGCTGAGGCAGAGCGAAATAAATTATCTCCCTATCGAGCATTCTATTCTGTTACCTTAGGTGGAGCAGAGGCCCTTTATCTTGATGATAGGATAGGTAATTTCAATGTAGGGAAAGAGGCTGACTTTGTTGCTCTTGATTGGACTGCAGGGCAAAAGGCCATGGAATGGCAAACTTCACGAATGACTGATAAAAAAGGGCCAAAGACTGTCGAAGAGGCTGCAAGCCTCCTCTTCTCAATTATGATTCTTGGGGATGATCGAAATGTCGATGAGACCTGGATTATGGGTAAAAAAGCTTATCAAAAATCTGAAATAAGAGAAGCTTCACCGATAAGAAAGGCGGCCTAAAACCGAAGGTATTTAAATTCAATAAATAACAAACACAAGTTTATCTGCACTTGCGCTTTTTCGGGAGAGTATTTGCGTTTGCCCATATCGATCATTATGACATTGTCATTTAGAAGAGAAAAATTGGCTGGATTAAAGCTTCTCCGGATGTTCACACCTCTGATGTATCCCTTGGTTTCCATTCGCGTGCATCGCCCTGTGTGAAAACAGACGGCCTGCTTTAGCGCCGGCTAATGCCTAATGAAACCCAAGGGCACATACGGTGTAAACTTATCAATGTAAATTTAATTCACTATAATCCATTATTTCACGATGTGTAGAAATAATACCCGAAAAGGGAGTAAAACCGCTAAATTGCTTTCGAATAGATTGTGATGCGTATGCATCACGACAAAATTATACAAGGTTGAGGAGTTCTGTTTTGAGAGGTTATTTTTATTTTGCTTTTAATTTTATAATTTTTGCTATTTGCAATGAATTAAATGCTATAGAAATACATAAACATGGCTATTGGTCTGGTGATGATGTAGGTTCTGAACATTGTTTTGATCTTCTTCTTGCAGAAACCTTGGTTGATTTTTTTAAACAGGAAAATGCAAGTTCATTGATTGATTTTGGTTGTGGTCTTGGCGATTATGTAAAGGCGTTCATAAATGCAGGCTTTAATTGTGAAGGATATGATGGGAATCCTGATACATATAGAATAACTAATGGTGTAGCACAGGTTCTTGACTTGAGTCAGCCATTTGATCTGTACAAAAAATTTGATTGGATTCTTTCTTTAGAGGTGGGAGAACATCTTCCAAAATGCTATGAGGAATGTTTCATTGAGAATTTAAATAAACATAATGTCTCAGGTATTGTCCTTAGTTGGGCTATAGTTGGTCAGGGTGGCTTTGGACATTATAATTGTCAAGATAACGATTATATAAAAAATATTTTTTTGAATTTAGGTTATTACAATGATGTTGATGCTGAGCAGATACTTAGAAAAAAATCATCACTTTCTTGGTTTAAAAATACAATCATGGTTTTCAGAAAAAAATGAAACATTTATACCGCTCGTGTTTCAAAATTGGGGTTTTCCGTCGCTTGGCATCTCCATCTTTAAATTTACCTCGGTCTCGTCTAGGTAAATAGTACTCGCCCTCGGCACCGGCTTCGCCTAATTTAAATATGTAGAGCCAAGCTTGAAAATTCCCCATTTTTGAATCACTCTCGGTATAACCTGAGCAAAATTCTAATAGCTATATAGTCATTTGACTTCAAATTAAGACTATTGGCAAAAAGAGCATCTTCACCTTTTTATAGTGAATTTAATTCGCTATAAGGTTTGAGCCTGATAGATCATCATTATAGAATTGTCTAGTGGGGAATTTTAGAATAGTATTAAAATAATTCTTTTTTCTAAAGGGTGAAAAATAATGAAGGTCGTAGTTAGTGGAGTGTTCGCATTTTTTTTATTATTGTTTTTGAGCTTTACCAAGATAGATCATTTCTCAAGTGATATATTGCTAGAGAGCCATATTGATGGAACGGAGCTCCCTTTCATTTTCCAAGGGATAGATGAAATTCTTTCAAAACCATTGCGTTATATTGGAAATGGACTTGAAGCTGTAGCATTTGTATCAGCGGATGAGCAATATGTTTTAAAATTTTTTTTAAAAAAACAAATTTTGAAAAAGAGTTTTTTTAAGCCTAAAAAAAGATTTAAGCAATTACTCAATAACAATACTGAAATAAAAACAGGTTTGGAGACTTTAAAAAAATATGAAGTTGCCCTTCAGCATTTAACGGATGAGACTGGACTGCTTGCTGTTTATAGAGGGGGAGCAATAGAAAATCTTCCAGTCTGTACAGTAGTTGATTATAGAGGTAGAGAGCATAAGATTGATCTTAATCAGGTCGCTTTTGTCGTTCAGAAAAAAGCAAAAATTATTAATAGGTATATGTATGCTGATGAATTTGAAAAAGTGAATAGAGAGTTACAAGATTTATTTGCAAGACTCGCTAGTAAGGGGTTTGTCAATTTAAGCCATGTATTTAATCCGGAAAATTTTGCGATCTTGGATAATCGAGCTGTGATGATTGATTTGGGAAAGCTTGAGTTTGCACCAGAAAACTCGTATGAACTTGAAGAGGCAAAATTATCTAGTCGATATTCAGCCTGGTTAGCAAAGAAATTAGTGATTATACATTAAAGATTTAGTTATTATTTCAATAAGGTGGATCGCCGAATATTTACTTTGGATAGCTATTTGGTTTTATCACATTTATGAACAGCGCTTTGAGAGAAGATGATTTCTACAGCTCGTGCGATAAATTTATCATCTGCAGCTTTGCTTAGCGTAGATACTGTGGGAAGAATTCTTTCTTGTTGAAATGAGTTAGGTTTATCAGAATAGACTTTGCTTAGGTTCGGATTAGAGAAAATGCTGTCCATAATAAAATCCTGTTATTAAATAATAACATTGATTATACAAAAAACCTGAGTTATTTTCTACTAAATAATTTACTTAGCAACAGATGGTTTTTTTTGACTAATAAGTTTTTTTATAGTATAATTAACCGATTATAAACTTAGATATAATGGTGTAATTATGAGTTTTATCTCTAAAATGGCTATGTCTTTAGTGCGACATGCCCCGGTTCTATCATACGCAACGGATAAGCTAGCTGAAAATTATTCTAAGTCAAAATATTCCGTAGTTGAGCATTGTTTTGCTTCGAAGGGTGATTTTAGTCGATATTCACTTAGAACAGGTTTGCTAGCAGAAGAAGCTATTAGTTTTCAAACGAATGGAGTTCCAGCTAAGTTTGGGGGCTTAATAGGTTGTTTAAGATCTAAAGATTTTTTGCAATACGCTGTAGCTGCCCCAAAAGTAGTAAGTGCACCAGAAAGAGCACTATCGATAGAGAAAAGAGATTTAAAAGTCTTAGTTATACCTGGAGGTGTATCAGGTCCTGCTATGACAGTAGCGCTTAAATGGCTCCATAAGGGGCCTGATCGTGAAGTAATTATGCTTGTTCGAAAAGAGTCTGATGCCCACCGGGAAGTTGAGTTAGACCTAAAAGGTAGAGTGAAATGGATTGTAACCGAAGTTGAGGATTATGAGTCTCCAGAAAGGATGGAGGCTTTGATAGATAAAACATTAGAGGGTAAACATATTGCTGAACTAGGTATGGTTTCTTGTGTGGGATCTTCTATATTAGTAGACGGGCTAAGTTATGAACAAATGAATGTTGATCCTGTCGTAAATACTGCTAGGGCTATTATCGAAGTGGCAAAGAGGCGAAAGGTGATACATATAGGGCTTTCAACAATTAGCTCAATAGCGGCCTCTTTAGTGAGCACAGAAAGGTGTCCATATGTTGCTTCTAGAATTAAGGCTGATCATACACTCTTAGATATAGTTAAACAGGCAAAACTTGCTAATCCAGACCTCCATATAAGTGGCGTATCAATGAGACCGGGATTAATGAAGCCTGGAACAGATCCTGATGCGATCGGTGAGTATTATCCATGGGACACAGAGCAGCTGGTTAATTTATTTGTTTTGATAGTTCCAGGCTCTGGTAGGCTGGATCTTCCTCTTATTGCTACAGAAGATTTAGCGGATGCTCTCATAAATTGTGTCGATTCAGAAGAAGAGTTGTGTGAGATAGTTGATGCTATTACTAGCCATCGCTATACTTATAATCAAGTTATGGATGTTTTTGCAGGTTTAATTGGTAGAAAACTTACTAGATTGTATACTCCAACGGAAATTTTTCGCCTCTTTGCAACGGAAGTGCCTCATGGAAAGATGGCCCCTTATTCAGGTCAATTATTCGATATTTTAGACCATGAGGGAGCTCCAAAGCTTTCGCATGAGAGATTTGAGCAGTTATTAGGAAAAGCTTCAAAAAGTTTAGAGGAAATTTGCCCAAAGGGTGAAATTTATGTATTTCCAGAGCCTCCTATCTTTGAATATGCAGGGAAAGTTCTTGAAACTGTTGCGGATAATCCAGAAATAGATCCTCTTTCTTATCGATGCCCTTTTAATGGTGATAGCCTTTCGCCTATTCAGCCTTCAGAACCACTGGAAAGACTTGTATATGGTGTATTGAGCAATTTGGTTGAAATGATTAGGATGAATGCTAAAGCGCACTTAACTGGAGTCCTTCCGGAAAAGCAGCCAGGGGTCTCTATATATGCAAAAAAGGCTGATGAAGCTAAATAGATCTATGTAGAACGTAATCCGATGATTATTAGTCACATACGCATGTGCTGAATGTGGTTTTTCATGTCTTTAATTTAAAAGTATAATAATAATTTATTTACATTATAAATAATTTATTGTATAATTATCCTGTGTTAAAATTATAATACTAATATAAAGGGGTGATTATTATGAATCATTTAAGAGGGTTATCTTCGCATTTACCAGCAATTGTGCCGTTTATTGATAAAGTACGTTCAGGTGGACTTTCCTATGAAGTTCAGTCGCCATTAGTTTCTGCGAGAGTATTTGATCCAATGGGGGGCGCTTTAAGAAGTTATGCGGGCCTAATTAGTTCAACTCTATCTTGTTCTGGCAGTGACGTAATTGGCAGCTTAGCACTTTCGAATAAAATGAGTGCTAGTGGAAAGGCAGCTTCCAAATCTGCTTCAATGGTTATAGCTGCATCTTCAGATTGTCCTGTATTCACTCGTAAGTTTATTGCGCCAAGTTTGAGTGAAAGTGTAGTAAAAGATTGCTCTGAACCTTCTGTATCTGTGGGAAGGAAGATTGCTATTGTAACAGGTGCATCAGGAAGGTTAGGTTGTCCTTTACTAAAGAGATTGAAAGATGCTGGATATACAGTAATTGGGATCGAAAGGAGTAGGAGTGCTGATTTTGGAGATCATGTTATTTTGAAAGCAGATCTTTCAGACAAGGTTGAAGTAGAAGGGGTTCTTGATTTTATTGAAAAGACTTATGGTACTCGGGAAATAGCTACTGTTGTTCATTCAGCAGGTAAGTATGGTCTTGAATATAGCCCAATTCTTTCGGAATATAGAAGTGCAAATGTTGAAACGACAAGAAATCTTTTAAATGCTTTTGAAAAAAAAGGGTTTAAGGTTGGGCAATTTATCTTGTTTAGCTCTCAAACCGTTTATGCATCGGCCTCTCCAGGAGGTTTGCTATTAGAAGGTGACTCAACAAGAGAAGATTATGTTTATCCTCAAACAAAAATGGAAGCAGAGAGACTTCTTCCATATGCACCTATAAACACAGTAATTATACGTGTTCCCTCTGTGTATAGCGACGATTGCATGAATGATGGTATTGCCAAAACAATAGATTTAGTAACTAGACAGGATGTACTAGCTAGGATGTATCCAGGTGATCAACATGAGAATGGCTGGTCATATATGCATTTAGACGATTTCACTAGAGCCATTCTATGTGTAGTTGATGAAAGGGAAAGGCTTGCAGAAGAAAATCCTCATGCAATATTTCACATTGGTGAGGAGGGGTGTACCTCTCAATATGCAATTCAGCAAGCTGTGTCACAAGCGCTAGGGAGAGGCGGTTTCATTTCAATATCGATTCCTTTATTTGTGGGAGTTTTAGGAGCAGAGTTTATGGATAAGATGACAGGTGGCAGAGCCCCTGTGCATGCATGGATGGTTTGGGCGCTTGGAAGAGGTGCTATTGATACAAGCCTATTTAAAGGGAAGTTTCCAAAGTATAAATTGGAACATTCAATTTTAGATACGATTCCTACTATGGTTCAAGCTGCAAAAGATAATCCCCAAGCTTTCTTAGATTTTCACCGAATACGCGATGTAGAGGGTTTTGTTAAAGGACTTAAAGGTGAGGATGAATCCTCAAAAGGTCCAAGAATTGAAGAAATAGCATAGATTTTTTTCTAAGTCCTTGGCATGTAGGTATGTTGGGGCTTTTTATTGTTGCCTTTACATGTTTAAGGTGAGATAAAACCTGGTTGCTTTAACTAAGCGTGACAGTAGCATAATAATAAACTGAAAACCAAGGAGTTGATTATGAGCATTTCATCTGTATGGAGATTGGGGATGGCTGTGACAGTAAGTTTACATCATCAACCGCGGGGAATGTGTGAAGGGGAACCTTCAACAGGTTCACCCGCTACTTTAAGGCCTCTTTGCGATATAAGCCCTTTGCCTTCTAATAGAGAGGTTTCATTGCAAGCTAGAGTCTCTGCGGCTTCAGGAGCTTCCAGGTTTTATTTTCATCATAGTCCAATTAGAAATTTAGCTTTAGATTTTGAAGAATCTTTAGGGTCAAAGCCTCCAGAATCTAGTCCAGTAAAAAAGCATGCATATGAATTGATAGCTGGTCGTAAGGATTCTCTTCCTTCTGATTGTGATACTAGTGAAGGTAGTAAAGAAGTATTAGTTATTATTGGTGGATCTAGCGCTTCTGCAGCAACGATTGCTTTAGAATGGTTGAAGGGTGGTGGTTTCCGAGAAGTAATTTTTACAGTTAGAAACGCAAGTGATGTGCCAGGCATGGTTGAGATGGAAGCTCTAGGGGAATTGAAAGATAGGGTTAGTTGGGTTAAGGCTTCTTCAGAAGATTATAAATCTTCTGAAAGAATGACGGAGATATTAGAGGCTCAATTAGGGGATAAAAAGGTTTTAAAATTAGGAATGGTCTCCTGTATAGGCTGTTCGATCCCTTCAGCTAGTCAGACACTTGATGAAATTAATGTTGAGCCTGTTGTAAATACTACTAGCGCTATCATTGAGGTAGCAGTACATAGAAAAATTCAGCATGTAGGGCTTGGGGTTATTAGTTCAATAGCAGCTTCTTTAGTTGATGTGGGGCAATCTGAATATGTTGCCTCTAGAGTAAAGGCTGATGAGAAGTTTTTAGAGTTGTTAGGTAGGGCTAGAATGCTCAATCCAGGGATGCATATTAATGGTGTGGCATTAAGGCCTGGTCTTATTGAATCAACTTTTGGTAGTAAGGATGCAGTTGCAGAATTCCATCCGTATGATGTTAAACAATTATTAGATCTTTGGGGGGTTATAGTTCCAGGTTCTGGCGAACAAGAAATTCCTGTGGTTGCGATAGAGGATTTAGCTAGAGCGCTCGTAAATTGTATTGATAGTGAAGAAGATCTCCTTGAAATTATAGATGTAATTACTAACCATCATTATACATATAATCAAATCATGGAATTTTTTGCGGGGCGTTTAGATAGGGGGTATAAAAAATTCCATATCACGTCCGAAGTTTTCAATGCAGCTGCAACTGAAATTCCGTATGGAAGACTAGCACCGTATGCAGCAAAAATGTTTGATGTTCTAGATCATACAGGAGCCCCTAAGTTTTCCGAAAAGGCCTTTATGAAGTTGCTAGGGCAGCCTGCTTTATCTTTAGAAGATATGTACCCTAAAGGAAAATACGACTTTGGAGCTCCTCCTATTTTAAAGCACGTGGTGGACGCCACTAATAGAATATATGGTGATCCGATGTTACTATTAAGGCTTATAGGGGCTGTGGTTGCAAATAGTCCTGAGCTGGTTGTTGTAAATACAGGTAGGCCTGCAAAACAACCAGGTCTATCTAAATATGCAAAAAAAATTGAGTATTAAAAATGATCTAAAAGTAAAAAAAGCCTTCTGATTAAGAAGGCTTTTTTTTTGCCTCTTGTTCGGCAATAGTTTCTGCTATTGATCTCCAAACTCTTTTTACTTGTGCTTCATGCATTTCTTCTGCTGTGAGTCTTCTCGGCTTGGTCGGCTCAAAGTAATGAGCTTCTGATTTGTGATCACCCATAAAAGGATTTAAGTGAATCATTTTATCATAAGTGGTTATAGCTGAAATCATAAGAACCTCTTTTTGCTAATGAAATTGCAAAATTGAAAACACTTTACAATGTGTAGCATTTTTTATTCAATGGATTCCTTAATTTATAGTGAATTAAATTTACATTGATAAGTTTACACAGTATGTGCCCTTGGGTTTCATTAGGCATTTGCCGGCGCTGAAGCAGGCCGTGTGTTTTCACACGAGCGATGCAAGCGAATGGAACCCAAGGAATACAGACGCAGTAAAATTA
>CANJWO010000027.1 GCA_947478685.1 Chlamydiota bacterium
AGTTTACACAGTATGTGCCCTTGGGTTTCATTAGGCATTTGCCGGCGCTGAAGCAGGCCGTGTGTTTTCACACGAGCGATGCAAGCGAATGGAACCCAAGGAATACAGACGCAGTAAAATTATCAATGCAAATTTAATTCGCTATATGATGAACTGGGGTAAATGACCCAAAACTGCTGGTTTTTGGAACAGCTTGGACATATTCAGAAAGGAGGGTTAGCCCTTTGTAATGAGCTTAAGCATTTAGATCCCAAGCGCCAATATTAGCTTTATTAAAGCCGTTAGCCGGACTACCTAACCATTAACCCCTGGATATATCCCGCTCCAATATTTCAGTCGAGTGATGCAATGTTATTGCCATAACTTGCATTGCCTGCAAAATTAGGTCAGCCTGTTGTGTAATAGTAATGTCATAGCCGCAATAACAAAAAGAGCGCAAAACTTACTAGAAAAATCCACAACAAATCCTTTCATCAAAATTAGAAAGTATTTTTTTCAAGAATTGCTGGCAAGAGCTATTGTCAAATAACCAAATGTAAGAATATTAAGCCTGACCCCATTTCCCTCATAGATACTAACTTAGCATCTCACTAAGAAGGCTTGCCACGTTCTTTTTATTAGGTGAATTTATTACCTGATAAATAAGGTTAGAGGGTGGAGGTGAGCTATTAAAGACTAATAAATCCTTTAAAAAAGCCGGGGGTAGTGACGAAAGATCGAAAGTGGAGTTCCCCTGCAAGAAACTTAAGGCAACAATTGGTGTAAAAATATCTAAAGCCCCTGCATTTAAACATAAATAATTAGTAAGAGACGATTCAAGCGGATTCATAATAGCGCTTAAACTGTTATTATATTCAGCTAAAATTGCAAAGCTGGCCCCTTGTCTTTGTTCCATTATTGTTGGATCATCAGACTCAGTAAGAGTTAAAAAATTAATTAAATAAGAGAGTATACTTGTATCATTATTAGAATTAAAATAACTCAGCTCATTCACAAAAGCCTTTGGCAACCCAATATAGCTTGAAGGATTGGTTGTCAACGCCTTAGTATCCTTTGATAATGTAACTGATGTCACACTTGATGGATTATTACTAATATTAGTTAGGTCAGTTATTAATGCAGTTAATAAATGGCTCATATTTCACTTCCTGTCGTTTTATTATTTAATTATAACAGAAAAAGTTTATTTCATAAGACATTTAGAATCTATGAACGAGAGTATGACCAGGCGACAGGTTTGCCGTTTTTGTATGGAAGATAGGCGTGAAAGGGACGGGGGTCTTTGTCGAATACGAGGGGGATGAAGTAGCGGTCACCTTCCCACATGGGAAGAGTGTGAAGGGATGTTTTATTGACCCAGACTAAATCCCCTTCATTATTAGTTGTGTGTGGGGTGCCGGAAAATTTTGTGATGAGGAAGACAAATCCGAGCCAATGTTCGCCGTTTGGGCCAAAGCCGGGCCAGTTTACTGTGCCACGAAGAGTGATCTCGAGGCAATCGATACCGGCCTCTTCAAAGATCTCACGCTTCATGCCGGCTAGGACATCTTCGTGAGTCTCTAGTTTTCCACCAAGACCATTATGTTTACCAATTTGATGGTCATCAGCCCGTTTATTGCGGTGGATCATAAGTACTTTCTCCGTGTCAGGAGAGAGGACAAATCCGAGTGTTCCTATGATGGGCTGATAGATAGTTTTCTTCTCACTTTATTGACATTAGACGTTAATACTCTACCTATTAGGTCATAACCAATTGCGTCTGTAATTTCAACTTCATAAAATTCACCAAAACCTGTCACCTTGCGCCAATCATTGATGATCACTCTGCCGTCAATTTCAGGACACTGTCCATAAAATCTTCCGACTAGAAGGTCTTTACTTTCTGGGTGGTAGCCATCAATAAGGACTCTCAAACGTTGACCGATATATTTATCGCCCTCAAGAACATCTTGCTGCGCTTTAGCAAGCCTTTGATAGCGGTCCTCTTTTACCTCTTCAGAGATATGACCATCTAACTTAGCTGAGTAAGACTCCTCTTCTCTTGAATACTTAAATATTCCAACATTATCAAGCTTGTAACTCTTTACAAAATCGAGGAGCTCAACAAATTCTTCCTCAGTTTCTCCTGGAAAGCCAACCATTAGTGACGTACGAATTACAATTTCAGGGATCTCTTTTCTAAGTGTTGCAATGATTGTCTCGATTTGCTTCCTGTCTGTTTTTCGGTGCATTCTCTTTAATATGCGGTCATTAATGTGCTGCAGGGGCATATCGAGGTAAGGACAAATTTGTGGATTCTCTTTAACAATTTGGATAACACCCTCGGTAATTTCATCGGGATAAAGATAGAGAAGCCTAATCCAATAATCGCCTTGCACCTTGACCATCTCTTTAAGGAGAGTTTCTAACGCATCATTCTCACCACGATCTTTCCCAAAATCTCCAAGATCCTGAGCAATTAGGATAACTTCCTTACACCCTTCATTAATCAAGAGGAGAAATTCTCTCATGACTTGAGATACAGACTTACTTACAAGTTTTCCTTTAATCAGAGGGATAATACAAAACGCGCACCGTTTTTTACACCCTTCAGCAATCTTCAAATAGGCGTAATGTTTAGGTGTAGAGAGGGTTCTTGGCACTTCGCCTTGTTGTAAATAACTTTTTGCATCTGATAAATGCTCGCCTTGCTCTTCACTTAAAACGGCCTCTAAGACTCTCTCCATATCGCCTGATCCAAGGAAATAGTGGATTTCAGGAAATCTCTCTTTTAAACTATCCTTACTCCCTCTTACCATGCAACCTGCGACGATAACTTTTGCACCCTTCTTCTTTTCTTGAAAAAGTGCTTCGATTGTCCTAAAGCCTTCCTCTCTTGCTGACTCAAGAAAGCCGCATGTATTGACAACCAAATAGTCGGCATCCGTCGTCTCATTTACGGCTGTAAATCCAGCCCGAAGGAGCACTCCGATCATCACTTCAGTATCAACCAGATTCCTAGCGCAGCCAAGAGACGTAAAATGTACCTTATTCAATTTGACCTCATTTTTAAGATAGCCATTATAACCTCCCCTCTTATATCATTCAAGCATGATAGCAATTCTTAGTTGTTCTCTCCTATTAAGCGACCCCTACATTTGGCTTGAAGAGACTGAAAAAGAAGAGACCAAAGTATGGATTGATAATCAAACAACTCAAACAAAGTCTTTATTAGAGAATCTTTCTTCTAAAAACCAAATCAGAGACAGACTTCTAAAACTATTTAATTATGAACAGCTTGGTACCCCTATTTCACGAGGTGACTTACTTTTTTTCCTAGATCGGAATCTCTATATGGAAGAAAACGGTCTTAAAAAAGTCCTTATTAATCCACTTTCGGCACTCATTGGGACCTGGAATCCTTCCCCTGATGGAACTCTGATTGCCTATACCTTATCTGAAGCTGCCAATGATAAAGCCTCTCTCCACATTTTAAATGTTACTACTGGCGAAATACTCCCTCAATTTATCTCTTCGGATCTCTATCCATGCATGCACTCTGAAATTGAGTGGTCGCAAGATTCAAAAGGGTTTTGGTATACAAAAAGATCCCAAAACACTCCAATAGAGGAAGAAAAATTTCATCAAAAAATTTATTACCATAAATTAGAGGCCAATTTTGAAGACGACCCCCTTATCTTTGGTGAGAATCTAGAAAAAGAAGAGGTTCCATATAAAGTTGAAGCCAGCGATTCCGGGCATCTCCTTATCTCACTTTTCAACTCCTCTGCAAAGCAAGATCTATTCCTTGATAATATCTGTATTCTAAAAGATATTCAATCGGCTGGCACCCTCTACAAAAATCGGATCTATGTCATTGCAGATAGAAAATTATTAACCTCAAATATCGATACCCCGACAAATTGGGAGATTATCCTTTCTCAAGGCCCTCATCAAAAATTTTTTATTATTGATGATTTATTATTTGTCGAATCAATTGTTGATGTCCATTCAGTGCTAAAAACATATGACTTAAAGGGGGCTTATTATTGTGACATCCCTTTGCCAGGGCTTGGCACAGTCACTTCATTTTCAATTCATAAAGGCTCCCTCCTATTTGGCTTCACCTCATTTTTGATACCACAGACAATCTATCGCTACGATTTATCATCCTTTACGTTAGAAGTATTCAAAGAGATCGATAGCGGATTTGATCCAAATGCATTTACAGTTGAACAATGTTTTTACCCCGCTAAAGATTTATGCAATATCCCTATCTATCTCATATACAAGAAGCCTCTCCTTTATGACGGAAATAACCCAACGCTCCTTTATGGATATGGCGGATTTAACATATCAATTCTTCCAAGCTTTAATCGGACAATGATCCCCTTTCTTGAAAATGGGGGCGTCTACGTCATAGCAAATATTCGGGGTGGGGGAGAATACGGAGAGCCTTGGCATGAGGCGGGCATGTTAAAAAATAAACAGACCGTATTTGATGATTTTATTAGTGCAGCAGAATGGCTTATCAAGAGCGACATTACAAACGCAGGCAAGCTTGCAATTATGGGTGGAAGCAACGGCGGCCTATTGACAGGTGCTATGCTCACACAGAGACCCGATTTATTTAAAGCGATTATTATTGGCGTTCCGGTTTTAGATATGCTCCGTTACCACCTATTTTTTGGAGGGAGACACTGGATACCCGAATACGGCTCACCCGATGACGAAGAGATGGTCCCATATCTTTTAAGTTATAGCCCATACCATAATATTAAAGATGATTGCGCCTACCCTGCAACTCTTATTTTTACATCCGATCGCGATGACAGAGTTCACCCAATGCACGCCTATAAAATGACTGCAAGACTTCAATCAATAAACCAGCCACCTAAAATTCTCCTCAGAGTTGAAAAAAACGCAGGCCACAGTGGCAATCCATCTGATTCAGGCAAAATCGAATTCTATTCCGATATCTACAGCTTCCTTTTTGATGAGCTAGGTATGGACTAATCTCTGAAATTATATCATTCCCGCTTGTTCCATAGTGTGAATCGTAGTAACACCACCCTCTTTACAGCTTAAGAACCACATCGTACCAATTGAAGCACAATTAAAGATCAAAAACACTGTTTTTATTGCAGCAAGGGCAATCAGAGCGACTTCGACTGATGTAGCAAGCATTCCTGCTATAGGTAATAGAGCTACACCATATGGAATAAAAGAGATAACTAAAATAGCTAGACCAATCTTAGCAACTAATTTAGCTATTCCCCAAAGCGCCTCTTTTTTCTCTACTTTTTCTACTTCTTTCAAAGCAAGCGGATTAGAGCATATCAATTTCAACTTTGCTGCGCCAGCAATTGCTTGTTGCGTATGCATAGATCCTCTGTCGCCAAAAACCTTAAAAAAGATGGTTTTCATTTTGCTTTTTACGAAGCTTCTTTTTTGAGGTTCAGTATCTATAATAGCAATCTTGTGATCAGTTGTAAAATAAATGTTATTATAAGTTAGGTCTGTGTACCCCGTTGCGAAGGCAAGCCTAGCTAATGTTTGCGCTTGCTTTGCCGTCAATTCTCGCTTAGGCGCCCCCTCATGAAATGCTTTTACCTGACCTGGGAGAGACTCACCTAATAGTGTTAGGACAGCCACGAACGAATCTGTTGGCTGAGCAACTTCCGTAGATAATTCTTGCACGCGGCTAACTGTATAAATTTCCCCATTTGTTCGATCTCCATAAAGATATTTTTCAGGGACCGTAACACAATCGTGCAAGCTATTAGCTTTTATGAATTTTTGAATTTTCTCAGCCTTACGTATACGATAAAGGTGAGTATCAGAAGTTGTCACCCGGTCCATATTCTTAGATTTAAAAATATAATCACCTGCTCTGAACACATTACGTGTTAATTCAGTATGGGGCTCCCGAAATGCACGCGTCACTTCTCCATGCAACTTATCGCTGCCAGACACACTACATTTAGGGTGACCTAAAAGATAAGGATAAAATTTATTAGGTAAAGTTTCTACAGTAATAGCCATGTGTCCTCAAAGGGTAAAAAAATTTAATTATTCTAGAAAGAAGAGCTAATTTAATTACAGTAAAAATAAAGATAAAATAAAGAATAGCTAATTTTAAATTTGATTCAGTATAAAATCTGTAAAGCTTATAATCCTTATGAATGAAAGTCCTCTGCTATCTATTAAAAAAACTGGCAATCTCATTAACGACCCTCTTTTTTGTCGTCACACTCACCTTTGTCTTGATGAAGTCGATTCCTGGCGACCCTTTTTTACAGGAGCAGGCGATTCCAGAAGAGATCATGAAGAGCTTACATGCACATTATGGCCTAGATCAACCTATTTACATTCAATATGGCAAATATATCAATGGGATTCTTACATGGGATCTTGGCCCTTCTTTTAAATATGAAGGGCGGACAATCAATGACATCATACAGGACGGGTTTCCGATATCATTTTCTCTAGGTTTATTTGCACTAACATTAGCCCTTATATGGGGAATTTTTTGGGGATCGGTCGCCGCCTTTTATAGAGGAAAGTGGCAAGACCGTTTTGGAACTGTTATCGCAGTATTAGGAATGTCGGTTCCAAGTTTCATTATGGCAACCTTCCTTCAATACATTTTTGGAATAAAGCTTGGTATACTCCCCATCGCTAGGTGGGGAGGCCTTAGTCATATGATTTTACCTGCGATAGCAATAGCCTCTTTTCCAAGCGCTTTTATCGCAAGGCTTATCAAAACAAGCATGGTCGAAGTGCTCGAGAAGGATTACATCATTACGGCCAGATCAAAAGGTCTCACAACATTTGAAATTTGGAGAGGGCATGTTTTTAAAAACAGCATCCTCCCCTTGACTGCCTATTTAGGAAGTCTTACTGCCAATATTTTTACAGGGAGCTTTGTCGTAGAAAAAATTTTCGGAATTCCCGGGATTGGCTCATGGTTTGTTAATAGCATCACAAATAGAGATTATACAATCATCATGGGGCTTACTATTTTTTATAGCTCGATTCTGATGTTCACTATCTTTGTATCCGATCTTCTTTCTGTTCTTTTAGATCCTAGAATTAAAAACGACATGTTGGAGGCTAATGGACGGAGCTCTTGACTACTGGGATGACAGCTGGAAAAGGCTCCGGAGAAATAGACTTGCTATGGCAGGCCTTTTAATTTTAACTCTGCTTCTAATTTTTGCTATTATTGGCCCCTCTTTTAGCCCTTACACCTACTATGAGACCAATCTTTCCTCAAAAAACTTACCCCCATCCATCCTCCATCCTTTTGGAACAGATGAGCTTGGACGGAGTCTTTTCGTAAGAATCTGGTGGGGAGCTCGGATCTCTCTTTTTATTGGCATCTCAGCAGCATTAATTGATATGGTCTTTGGTGTCTTTTACGGAGGAATAGCTGCCCTTATTGGTAATAAAACTGAAGAGGTGATGATGCGCTTTGCCGACATGCTACACTCTCTCCCCCATCTTCTTATTGTTATTTTACTTACAGTTATTATGGAACAAGGAATTACTACAATCATCATTGCTATGACATTGACAGGCTGGATCAACATGGCCCGAATTGTAAGAACTCAAATCCTCTCCCTAAAAGAGCAAGATTTTATAACTGCAGCTAGGTCGATCGGAGCTAGTCAGACCCGAATATTGATTAGGCATCTGATTCCAAATTGTTTCGGAGCGATCATCACTACAATGACATTAACCATCCCTCAAGCAATATTTACAGAAGCTTTCCTAAGCTTTTTAGGCCTTGGCGTTCAGGCACCGATTGCAAGCTGGGGCACTATGGCAAGCGACGGCCTATCCGCCCTCTCTTTTTATCCCTGGCGTCTTTTTTTTCCAGCTGCATTTATTAGTACAACTATGTTAGCCTTCAACCTATTAGGAGATGGACTTAGGGACGCTTTTGATCCTCTGTTTAGAAAATGAATAAAATATTATCCATTAAAAACCTCTCTATCTCCTTTCGTGTTTTCAATCAGACTTACAAAGTTCTTGATGATGTAAGCTTTTCAATAGATCGTGGTGAATGTATTGCTATCGTCGGTGAATCGGGCTCTGGAAAAAGCACTCTAGGCAAAGCGCTGCTCGGCTTAAACCCTTTAGCTACGACGATAATTGAGGACGGCGGCATTTATTACCAAGGGACAAACCTCTTAAAATTAGATCAATCCTCTTTAAGAGCCTATCGTGGAAAAGAAATTTCAATGATTTTTCAAGACCCTCTTACCTCCCTAAACCCAACCATGCGAGTAGGGAATCAGGTATTAGAGAGCTTTTTAAAGCACCACCCCCAAATCACAAAAGAAGTTGCCAAAAGAAAGGTGATAGAACTGTTTAATTGGATAGGCATTCACAATCCCGAAGAGCGATTTTATCACTATCCTCACCAATTTTCAGGCGGTATGCGTCAAAGAGTCGTTATAGCAATCGCCCTTGCCCCTAATCCCAAAATCCTAATCGCCGACGAACCAACAAGTGCACTTGACCCAACCATTCAAATTCAAATATTAGACCTCTTAAAAAAAATTCAAACAGATCTTAAAATGAGCATCATTCTCATAACTCACGATCTCAGTATCGTCTCTAGATTTACCTCTCGAACAATCGTTATGTATGCAGGTACAATTCTAGAAGACGGTCCATCAGAAACCCTCCTCCAAGAGCCAAGTCACCCCTATACACAAAAACTGCTCAAATCAATCCCGAGACTCGGATTAAATAAGAGAGACCGCCTTATTCCGATCATTGGCTCCCCTCCCTCAATCCTCCATCCAATCTCTGGCTGCCCTTTTCATCCTCGCTGCGACCAAGCCCTCGATATTTGCAAAAAAGAACGACCAAACATGAACACCAAAAATAGCGCCTGCTGGCTATAATTTTTAGAGCCTTCCTTATGCGCACGTCCCAGTTATAGTATTAGTAGCATCAAATGTACAAATTTGATCTCCGTTGCAGCAAGCCCCTCCACATGGAGTTTGAGGCGCTTTGCAACATGAACATACAGATGTAGCAGCATTTGAACATGAGCCTTGAGTTCCTGCCGGGCAACAAATGCCATTAGCCCAGTGACTATTGACTTTCAGCCCAAAACAGGTCTCACCTGCTGCGCAACACACTGAATTTCCAACATTATCTGCACAGCAAGATTCTGTATCTGCACAGCATGCAGACGTCCAATAGCTGGATGAAATAGGGGGTGAACAGTTTACTCTTGAAACATCACATGAATTACTATCCATTTTTTTGCTTTTTTTCATATAAATTCTCTTCTTTTGTTTACTCAAGCATATCAACATTTATTTAAATTTTAAATGATTAATAATTAGATATTTATAATTTATACTGAATTCATACAACTTGCTGTGCTAAACTTTCAGGCATGATTAAAGTCGCTCACCTAAATCACCACTTCAAAAAGACTCCCGTGATTAGAGATCTCTCTTTTGAAATTCAAGAGGGAGAGACCCTCGGATTGGTAGGAGAGAGCGGATCTGGAAAAACAACACTCGCCCTCCTCTTAATGAAACTGCTCTCACCTACTTCAGGAACTATTCTATATAAGGATCACCCTCTCACCAAAGAAGCCCTACGAGACTTTCAAATGGTTTTTCAAGATCCGTATAGCTCTCTTGACCCCCGGATGACTATTGAAGAGATCATAAAAGAACCTCTTATTATTTATAAAATCAAAGAAACCAGGGTAAGCGAACTGCTTGAACTTGTTGGACTTGACTCCAGTTTTGCAAAAAGATATCCACATGAACTCAGTGGGGGTCAAAGACAAAGAGTGGGAATAGCAAGAGCCTTAGCTCCAAATCCTAAATTTTTAATTTGTGATGAACCGATTGCAGCATTAGATGTTTCAATTCAAGCCCAAATTATCAACCTATTAAAATCGTTGCAAAAGCAGCTAAAGCTTACCTATTTATTCATCTCTCATGATCTGTCAATTGTTAGATATCTATCTGACCATGTAGCAGTTCTGTATGAAGGGCAAATTGTAGAATTTGGCACATGTGATGAAGTTTATACAAACCCTAAACACTCCTACACAATTGAGCTTTTATCCTCAATTCCATCATTCTCCCCCGGCCTACAGACCCAAACACGACATTTGACAGTTGATAAAATTTTCTCAGTAACAGGTCCAAGAGAATGAAGGGATCTGCTGCCAATAATAAGTAGGTCGTATCCCTCTTTATCTACAAGCTCATTTACAGCCTTAGTAATAGAGCGGGATCTGATCATTTGAATATTCATTTTCACCCCTTTTTCTAATGCAATTGCTTTTGCCCTATTTAAAGCAGCCTCCGAACAGACCTCTTGCTCGCGAAAGGCTGTGTTAATAGGCAGCATGTAAGGCACTTCCACAATATGCACAAGTGAGATTTCAGCACCAAATTTTTTAGCCAAGTTACATCCTATTACCAAAGTATCAGAAACTATATTCCCCCTTGTAAGAAGAAGCACTTTCCTAACACTTAATTCCTTATACTCCTGAACCTTAATTTTTTCTATTTCAAGTTGTCCAACTGGAGAGATTTTATGCTGCTTTCTATAAACAAAATACATGGCCAATCCAACGATAAGCCAGAGCGTACCAAAATTACGCCCATTTGGTTTTGTAATGATCACAAGGAGCCAGACAGCAAGCGTCATTGTTGCTCCAATAACTGCTGTGATAGAGAGGCTTTTTCCTCTGATCGTAATATTCAACGGAGCTTTAAATGGACGCTCAATATCAGGAAACCGAAATCTATGAACAATTAAGGAAATATGTGCACAAAAAAAGGCAAGCATAGCACCAAAGCTATAAAGTTCAGCAAGAGCATTTAAGCTTCCCTCACTCCAAACTATTACAAGAGAAGCTAGTATGCCAAAAATCATGAGGGATACATAGGGTGTTTTAAATTTTTTATGGAGATTATAAAAAGTTCTCGGGAGTTGGAAATGCTCACCCATATTAAATGAAAGTCTAGAAGCCCCAATTAATCCTGCATTTGAGGCCACAAGCAAAAGAATTGCAGCTAAAATCCCTACCCAAGGCCCCAAAATAGCACTTCCAATTGGTAAGGCTGCAACAATACCAGCAATCGGATCTTCTTGATAAGTAGTCGAAAGCTCTTGTGGTGTCACTGCAGAGAGCGCAGTTATTGCAATTCCCGCATACATAACTAAAAGAAGTCCCATTGCTAGCATAATAGCTCGAGGGACAGTCTTTTTAGGATTTTTTGCCTCAGCTGAAAGTTGCGCCATTGATTCAATGCCGGTAAAGGCTACCATCGCCATTACAACACCATATAAAAACCCTTCCCAAGTAGGCGACCATAACCGGTCTGGTCCATTAATCTTAAGATGTTGAATAAATTCAGGTATAGAGACTAAAGTCCACAATCCTATTGCAATAATAACTAACTGAGTAACAATTGTAAGGGCTGTTAAAACAAGTGAAATTCGAGTAGATTGCTTATTGCCTCGGATATTCAAATAGATCATCAAAACAATCAATGCGATCGAAAAACTGATCTTTATTGTAACAAGCTTAAGCATTGGGAAGAAAAAAGCTAAATATGGACCTACTGAATAGGCAGATACAGAGATTGTTACAATATAATCGAGCAAAAGAGCCCATCCAGCAATGAACGAGACTAAGTCATTAAATGTCTTTCTAGAAAAAGAGGCAGAACCTCCAGCTTCCTGCATCACAGAGGACATCTCAGCATACGTCAAAGCAGTGCAGACAAAAACAAGACCCGCAATTAAAAGTGCAATAGGCGTTGCGCCTAATGCATACATTGCAGTAATTCCTAACGCATAATAGATCGAAGAACCAAGATCGCCATAGCCAATTGCAAAAAGATCGCCTACACCAAGGCTTCTTTTCATCTGGCCCTTATCGACTTGCGTAATCTTACTATCCATAAGACTACGATATATGTATTTTAGACTAATTTGGGAAGCTGAAAGATCACATCTTCTTTAGTAAAAATAACCTCTTCTGTCATTGTCACACCAAGTTCATACAGTCTTTGGATACAACTTTGAACAATCTCTTCAGGGGTTGATGCACCAGCTGTTAATCCCACAGTATGAACATCTTTTAACCACTCGCTTTTTATCTCAGCAAATGAGTTTATTAAATACGATGGGAGGCCACGCCTTTCAGCTACTTCTCTCAATCTATTAGAGTTAGAACTTGCAGGATCTCCAATCACTAAAACAAGATCGGCCTCATCTGTAATCTCTTTTAAGGCAAGCTGCCGATTCGTTGTCGCATAACAAATTGAAGATGTTGGGAGAGTTTTTATTCCAGGATACTTGAATATTAGAGCCTCTGTAATCTCTTTTACATCATCTAAACTTAGAGTCGTTTGTGTTAAATAAAAGAGTTTATCTTCACTTGAAAACGGAAGTCCCTTAATATCCTCTACACTTTCAACAATTGTTGTTTGCTTTGGCGCTTCACCATAGGTTCCAATTATTTCCACATGGTTTTTATGCCCAATTAAAATAATTTGATACCCTTTCCCAGCATACCGCTTTGCTGCCGAATGGACCCGAGTAACTAAGCCACATGTCGCATCAATCTCAATTAACTCTCGCCTCTTTGCATGCTCACGCACCTCTGGCGAGACCCCATGAGCCGAATAAATAACCCTAGCTCCTACTGGCACCTCATCCAAATCCTCAACGAAAACAGCCCCAAGATCCTCTAACCTCTTCACTACATGCCTATTATGAACAATATGATGCTTCACCCAAATCGGCGCCCCCCAAAGCTCGATCACCCTCTCAACAGTCTCTATCGCCCGGTCTACCCCAGCGCAAAAGCCTCTAGGCTTAGCAATTAATAATTTCATACAATCATCTTACCAACCTAGATCGATAATTTTCAATAGGCAATAGCTATGCTGCTCCTGTTTCAAAAATGGGGTTTATAAAAAAAGAGAATTTAACAAGGATGGAATGATAGAAGGATAAAAAAACCAAAAAATTAAAAAGAGATTGGTTCACCGTCAAGTTGTCTTGCAGGAACAAAAATGTTCTAATTCTTTTTCTTTTTTCATCCTTCTATCATTCCATCCTTGCTAAATTCTCTTTTTTTTTATACAGACAGGTTCTCCCATAGGATTTTGTCATAAAGTAATACAGCTTTTATGCGATCACAGACACGTTTATCACGTGAACACTCTACCTAAAATTAAAATTTTAACAAACTCTATTAGCCCCTCATTTTTAAAGCACATTTCTGTATACGGATCGGGAATTTTATGATGGAATCTTAATTGTTTCTATATTACAATATTTCGAAATTCTAGCTATGAGGGTTAATAATGAGTCTAACTACCGATTTAGCAATCCAAAATCTTTACAATTATTTCTATGACACCCATTTAACCCATGATAATGGTTATCTCATTGATAAATCTCCTTTAGATCCTAAAATCGGCTATGCAGAATTATTTGTAAGAAAAGATAAATCTTATCTTTTACATGTTTTCGCCAAAGACTCCCTTTTTTGCTGTGAATCTCTCGTAAGACTCGTGCAATATGTTGTAATCCTTAGTTTTAAACTCTTAAGAACGTGTGGTGTTTTTATAAATTCCAAAGGGGCAGGCAAGGACCTAGCAATCAGATCTTATCAATTTCTCAAAGCTCAAAATCGGAATATTGGTCTCTATACTGACAAGCCAAATTTTGCTCACTTAAAAATCTCAATTGCGCCAGGCGTATCAGCTTGTACTCATGAATATTTTGAACTTGATGATGATTCCGATGACAATAAACTCATCCAATCTAAAGAATTAGAATCTGCACAAGATTTTCTAGATCGAATTTCTTGCCACTTTGAATTTTGGCGCAGTCATCTTGGAACATTTCCACTTGGAATCGAAGTTAAGTAAATAAAATAATGATTAATTTATTTTGCGACAAATTTCTTCCAGGAACACTTCTTGTACCACCCAAACTATTAAGGGGTGGCGCCCTTCACCATAATTGGAAAGTGACTACAGTTCAAGGCTCCTATGTTATCAAAAAGATTAATCCTGAAATTGCCAAAAAACCAGATGTCATTAAAAATTATGAAGCTTCGGAAGCTGTTGCCCATCAATTTGAGCTAAAAGGCATCCCTGCCATTACTGCTATTGCAATCGATTCTCATTTCGTACACTCATTTAATGATAGCCTATATATCATCTACCCTTTCGCAGTGGGACAGATTCTACCCATTGAAAAAATCACAAATGAGCATGCTAAAATAGTGGGCGCTCTTTTTAAAGCGTTACATGCTTGTGATCTTCCTGTCGAAAAGGGATCACCTCACTACGATCTCTTCTCTAATAATCACTGGACCACTCTCATTAATAATTCAAAGGAGCCAGATTTAAGCAGACTGCTTCCCTCTATTCTAAAATGGAACGATCTCTATCGCTCCTCAATCCCAACACTTAATAAAACCGTAGTCATCAGCCACCGCGATCTACATTATTCAAACATTCTTTGGGACGGGTTAAAGCCCTCCATAATAGATTGGGAAAGTGCCGGCCCCACAAACTCTCTTCAAGAAGTTCTCGGATTTGCCCTTGAATGGTCAGGTATCATCGCCTCCCAATTCAATAAAGAGATCTTTCAAACCATTCTGACCACTTATTCCCCGAAAGATCTCACCACTCAAAAAGAGGCCTTCTACGGCTGGCTCGGAAATTCGGTCTTAGGCTGGACCGAATTCAATATCAGGCGCGCCTATGATAAAACTTTCACCCCACCAGAGCAATCTCGCGGCCTAGAAATTATCAAAGAAAAAATGATCCCCTGCCTATCCTTTATCGAAAAGCACTTAAATGAGCTCACTACCTTCACTTTCTAAATGGTCTTCAGCTGTGCATGTATCATAGCACCGCCTCACCCCCCTAGCTAGCTGCATATGTGCACCAATTCTTAATTCAGGTGGAATTTCCATGTGACCTAGAGCACACTGCGTTAGATTACTTCTCTCAATAAACCCTGTAAAAAAAGAGGGTTCTTCCATTGCTGCAAGGTTAGCTGCTAATGGAGCTAATGCCCCCTTCTCCTGGAGATATAAATTAGAGGTTGATTCTCTTGTAGTGCTCTCAAAGATGCAAGCCTCTATTTTTTTTGCACAAGTCGAAAGAGGATTCGGACGATATGTAGCTCTCAATTCAGTTTTAGAGCAATCCCTCACATTTTCAGCAAGTTCTTCTGAAAATGCGGCCACATGGGTGCCCAAAACATACCGTCTATTAATAGTCTGATTGGTCGCGATCTTTACTCTTGTATCGATACGTTCTGACCTGAGCTCTTCCTTTGCTAGATCAGCCGACACAGCCTTAATTGTGCTTAGTCTAGAAGAAAGGGGGATATCACCTGCGTGCTCCTGTCTGGAATGCAAGAGACAATATCTAAGCTCTGAGCTAGAAGGTGTTTGATAAAGAGTCTCTGTACTATCAGCCACTCTACGATCTTTTTTTCCGCTACCGGCCACTTTTGCTTGAAGCTCTGATTGCTCTCTCTCAAATTGACTTTGAATAGCTCTAGCAGTCTGCATAATAGTCATAAGTCTATCTGACATAGGCTTAATCATTTCAACACATACTTCAAACGACTCTAAATCTCGACACCTTTTGGCAAAAATTATGGCCGCATCTTTCGCAGCTCTAAATTCACCCAAAACAGCCCTCTTATATTTTGGCTCTAGATTAGCTTGGCTCAGCTCCACTTCCATATCAATCCAAAGAAGGTCATATAGTTCAGGTCTATTCACATCCTCATAATCACACTTTATACTCATTTTTTATCCCCTTTACATTTTTTATATTCACCACGGAATAGATGTTCCAATCATAATTCCCCCACCGGCAGCCTCAGTTATTGCCAAATGTGCTCCCCATGACGCTGTGGCAAAAACTGCAACTCTTATCATGGTCTCCCAAGCATTGCTTTTATCTCTGCTCTTTTTATCTTTAATCGCCCTTTCTGTGAACTCAATTGATCTTGTAACCCTAGCAATATCTCGCTCTACCTCTGGTATCCCCGCCCAAATCATTTCTACATTAGCAGTAAGCACTTCAATACGAGCTCTAAATTCGGCATTTCTTTCTGCCCATCTAGCCTCCTCTTCTCTTAATCGGGCCTCATTTTCAACATCGCGCTCTCTTGCTACCACAACTCTTGCCGCCTCTCTCTCTTCAGCAGCACCGACAACTTCCCGAATATTCAGTAAAGACCTCCCAATATAGGCGACCGCGGTATTTACAATCTCCCTTCTCCCCTCTTCTCTAAAACGAACTTCTGCTTGACCTATAGCTTCTTGCTCTCTCACAATTTTGCGCATTTGCCTCATACGACGCACTCGCACTGGGTCTATCATTATTTCAGGAAGCGCTCCCTCTCTTTTTAATCTCTTATATGTCTCTGTTATTTCAGGATGAGGACCCTCATCTGCATCATGTCTTTGTAGGCAGAGAACTGCACATTCTACAATTGTATGCCTTATGGCAGGAAAGACGTCATCAGTAAGAGTGTTATAATGAAGGTAATAGGAAAATGCCCGCCTGCCGATTGCCATGCCATTAGCAAAATAAGAAATTTTTTCTAATCGCGAATGCTCAATAGGATCGACTAAAATTTCTCGCAAGGAACGGATATTAGCAGCGACAACCGGGTAAAGATTATCACTCCAGCGAACCTCTTGAACAAAACGGCTGTGCCACAAACATATTTTAGCTGTCATCTCATCATCCCTAAATGGGACCCGAAGACTATCATGCATAAGAATGCCATTCATTGTGGCAAGCTCTCCCAAGATTTGTCTCCGATATGTAAACAAGGGGGGAGAAAGAGTCTCCGTCATAGTTACTGACATCACTTACCCCCTCCATAAGCTTTGCGGGATTGCGCCTCGCCATAAACCCTCCCCATTTCGCGAAGTTTGTCAAGGCATCCAGGTTCCATCCAAGGTGGTTCCGAAACGCTGCTAGCAAGCTGACATCGTAAGTTCTCTAGGTGTTTCTCCAAGTTAACTTTATTAGCGTGAGTAACTTTCATTTTTTGTTTTAATTCAGATACCCTTTTACTTAACTCATTCTCCTCTGCAAAAAGAGCCACAGAATCTTCCTCGGCTGTTGCAATTCGCCGCTCTGCAGCAATCGTGATATCAGGATATTCTTCCATTTCAGCTGCCACCTCCTCACCATCTTCTACACGCTTACTTGCACGAGCAAGCAATCCTTCACAAGCTAAGGTTACCCTTAACTCCAAATCTCTTTTCTGCTGTGCATCCATTTCTTGATTTAAATCGGCCTCAATTTGAGCAACAGACATCCCTGATGCACGCAAAGCATTGTACCTAAAAAATCCCTGAGCACCTTCCAAAGGATGAGTCATTCACGTATCTCTCCAATAGCTTTCAGAGCTCGATCCAAACTAGGCCTGAGACTCTTCTCTAGTGCATCTAATTTTTCACAAGCCCCTCCAGCCCTTCCGACTAATAGTATAAGCTCTTCTGCTAAAGCCTCTTGTTCAAGATGCAATCCCCTTATTCGCTCCGCTGCCCCTTCCATTTCCCTTACTCTTTCTACTCGAAAGCGATCATCCTCATCATCCAACCTTTCCAAAGAGACCACCATCCGCTCATTCAATGCTACTGCTTCACTTCGCAATAGTGCCCTTCCCTCTATGTAACCATCTCTTATACCCTCAGTCCGAGCGATCACCCCTCTCCTTTCACCATCTATCCTCTTTTGCTCTTCAAGATAGACTTCAACAGAATCCCCGGCCGGCAACCTATCTTGAATAAGCTGAGTAATAATCTCATGCCAATTAAAAAATTGCTCTGGAGCCCCCATTTGTAATCTAGCCATCGCTGGTTCAACCGCATGTAAAAGAATATAGGCGAGCGCCAAATTAACATCCCTAGCTAATAGCTCCCCTCCCTCCAAAAGTGCTCGCCGCTCCTTCAAATCAAGCAACTCTGAAGCACTCTTCTCCGCTAACAAACTCGGCATCGAACCACCTCGTAAATAGAGCGTTACTAGAGGCGCAGGCTCCTGAATATCAAAAATTGTTCTTACATGCATCAGCTTGGCACCCCTGTTCGAATCCAGCGCGGCACTGCATAAGGTGATTCTGGGTTTACTGGATGTGTATGACAATTAAAACGAGCAATAAACTCTTTAAGTTTACTTTCTAATCTAGCATTAACATCCGCTAACTCTTCAAGACGACCCTTAAGAGTTATAATCTCAGCACCTTGAGCTCGCACCGTTTCAGTTAGTATATCGATGCTCCGTTTATTCATACTTCCCATTGTAAGTATTCTCTCTTCAATAGCTGCAATCCGTGAGTCTACTCTTACTAAAGCACTTGTGACTATAGCTAAGTTGCTCTCTAAAACGCTATCTTCAGTTTTTCTAACAACCTCTATTCTAGCTTTAGCAGCAGAATTGGCTCTACTAAACGGATCAGAGCCAGTAGTTGTTTGTGTTCTTGCTGGACTCATACTTGTTCTAACATGCTCCATTAATGACTGGGCCCCCGCGTGTTACCATAGGCACGACCAATACCACCTCCATCATAATAATGATTATGTCCAGTATACCGGGCAGTTAAAGCATTAATTTTTTCATCAAGTTTGCTTTCTAATCTACTATCAGCATCTGCAAGCTCCGCAAGACGACCTTTAAGAGTGACAATCTCTTCTCCTTGCGCCAGAACTGTTTCTGCAAGCACTGCAATTTGTCGTCTACTCTCACTTCCCATTGCAAGTATTCTCTCTTCAATAGCTGCGATCTTTGCATCTATTCTTACTAAAGCACTTGTGACTATAGCTAAGTTGCTCTCTAAAACGCTATCTTCAGTTTTTCTAACAACCTCTATTCTAGCTTTAGCAGCAGAAGTGGCTCTACTAAACGGATCAGAGCCAGTAGTTGTTTGTGTTCTTGCTGGACTCATACTTGTTCTTATCATGGTTTTATCTCTTCTATCTATTATTTAAAATATCCCTAAAAATTTTTTCCGACCGCCACCAGAATGAGCAGCGTGATAATTTGCTCGGTCTCTAGCTTCAAGACTTGTCACTCTTGATTTCAGAGAGCCAACCTCATCTGTAAGCTCAACAACTTTCCTCTCGAGTCTAGTAGAGATTTCATCCCTCTCTCTATGAGCTTGATCTAGATAACCTCTTAACATCCCAATTACTGCATCATAATTTTGCCGAATTTTCCCGAGCTCTTCGGTCAACCTCTCATCACCCTCAGTTAGCATCTTGGTTGTTGCTTCGACATGCGCTTTAGTGCTCTTTTCCGACGCTTGCATGACCGCCTGAAAGACCCCTGTACTTCTTTCTATCATTGCAATTCGGCGCTCTCGACTTTCAATATCAATCTCACACGCAATCAATGCGTCATATTCAATTCTGGCACAATCAAGTGTTAAAGTTCTCACAATGTCTTGTTTGAGCCACTCGTCACTTTCTTCTGTAGTCTCGAAAACACTCTCTACCAAATCAATCATCTCTTTTCCATACAGATGGGAAAACCCCAGATTCAAGAACGTCCCCTGTATAAGGTGAGAGGCCTTCATACACTTCACGAATGTCTTCGAGCATCCAGCTTTCCCAAATCCGTCCATTAGCCATCACTGGATGAACAAGAGGCGCCCTGTCAATTGTATTTACAGCAACCGTTCTAAGCTCTCGCACTTTAAGAGCTAAGCTCTCGCAAAAAGCTTCACTATCTATCGACCCCGTTAAAGCCAATTGACAAACTTCCCCTCCAAAGCGCGACACTTTCAAAGAGAGCGAATCATTCCATCCCCTATGCCTTCCAAGAATATCGACAAGCCTATCCAAAAAATCCGAAATCCCCCGCTCAGCCACCAAATGCAACACTAATGGACGAACATCTACAGGCAGAGATGCACCCCGAGTTTCCACTTGACAAGACATGACATAATCCCCAAATTAAAATCTTATAAAAAACAGAAACACTATAAAGAAAAGAACAAGAATTATGCAATAACAATACGAAACTATTTGTCTAAGCAAATTTAAAAGACTATACCGAGAGTGATTCAAAAATGGGGAATTTTCAAGCTTGGCGCTACATATTTAAATTAGGCGAAGCCGGTCCCGAGGGCGAGTACTATTTACCTAGACGAGACCGAGGTAAATTTAAAGATGGAGATGCCAAGAGACGGAAAACCCCAATTTTGAAACACGAGCGGTATATCCTTTACTCAGAGAGTTTGCTCATAACAAACTTATTTACTGGAACCAAAATATTCAACACGAAGACACAAAGATACAAAGATACAAAGGCTCTAAGAAAAATCAAGAAAAACAAAATTGAGTAACACATGTTATGCAGGATACAATATAAACAAAAAAAATATTTTAACCACACGTTCTCTGCGCTCACTAGAGAGCGCAGAAACCACAGAGATAAAACAACCCCTATCCTTACTTGGAAAAATCATTACTAGTGCTATTAATCTTCATAGACTATTGGGACCCGGTTTGCTTGAAAATCTAAAATATCGTAAGAATGATATTCGGCGAATGAAAATTTAATTTTTCTCAGTGCTTTCTGTGCTCTCTAGTGAGCGCAGCGAACGCGTGGTTAAAATATTCTTCTTAGCATTTTAAGCCTTATCTGCATAACATGAGATACTAAAACATTGCATTTATTCATATGAAAAAGTGTTGTATTGTGACCTAAGTAACTAATATTCAATATTATTAGAAAGCATACTCTAATTGGAATTTAACTTCTTGAACAGCGTTACGATCACCAAAGCTGGCACTATACTGTGCAGAAATTCTAGCCATGTCTTTTAATTTGACACCAAGGCCTGTACCCACATGGAATTGGCTTGGTGATGTATCATAACCATCGACTGTAAAATTAGGGGCAGGCATTTCGACGCTTTTAAAGTTAGCTGTATAGTTTTCGCCCGTTAATTGAACTGTCTGCATCCATCCAAACAAGACGCTTGGAGTGACTGATATGTTTGTGCCAATACATAGATCTCTTCCAAAAGTAGCACCTATATCCGATCTAAAGAATGCTGAGTATTTACTATCTACAGATAGATTAATGCTATTTGCCCCTATTTCAGAAAAGCTTGGATGAAAACTTTGTACGAATACAAAACTTGCAAACGGGTCTACAAAAAATTTACTCTTAGGCTCTTGATATAGATAATCAGCATCGATACTATTTACGATATTCCATGCTGTTTCAGAGTGTTTTGCCGTTCTAAATAGCCCTGGAAATACTATATTGCGATTGACATCGTAGAAATTAACCGAACCAAGCATTGCAGTTTCTAGGGTGAAATTTTTCAATTGCCATCCGAAAAACGGTCCAAAATAGATCGTATTTGAAGTAGCTCTCCCTTGATCTTTAAACCATTCAAGATTAGAGTGCGAATAACTACCACCAAAGCCCACAACAAACTGATCCGCAATTACCCCTTCTCCTCCAATACTAAATCCATAGGTGTTAGCATGAAATGCATATTGTTGACCCATGGCTTGTTGCATATATCCAAAACCAATAGGATCTATCCAGACTTCACCTTTAATATCTTTGCTACATTTTTCTTCTTTTCCATTCTTATCTAAACCACATTTTTGACAGCTATCATACTTATATCTCTGTATTCTTGCTCGATAGCTATTAATCAATCTCGAATTATTTTCAAGTTCGAGCATTGGCAACCCACTCATTTGAGCAGGTGATATGCTAATTAATCCATTAATGAATTGTTGTGGAGGCAATCCGAGTAATATAGTTTCAACATTATATAAATCTGTATCCGTAGTTACAAAACCGGGAACAAACATATATCTTCCAACACTTTGGGCAATTCCCGGTAACGCCGATAGGCTTACAGGAAGTAACGCTCCTGATGTATCAATATAAATTTTTACATCTGATCCTGAATAGACAAGAATGTAGTCAAAAATTTCATTTTCAATAAGATGAGTAAATGTTCCATTAATTCCTCCAGCAGTTAAAATCTGAAATGTAGTGCCTGCAGTATAAAACCCAGGATTTGCAGTCAAAGAAACCGTACCATTTAGATTTGCAGTTCCACTTACTGCAATTTTATCAGAACTTCCATTCGGAGCGATTTCCACATTGTAAATACCGTCAGCACCCTGAGTATAATCACCTGAAACATACAGCGTTCCAATAGAATTCCCAGGAGTTACTGTTCCCGAGTTAATTAAATTCCTAAAAGTTCCAGCCCCACTAATTGTTGCGCCTGAACTAAGAGTTGTTGTCCCACCAAGAGAGCCATTTAATTTAAACAAGCCTGCCTGAACTCCTGTACTCCCCGTAAAAGAAGAGCTATCCCCTGTAAACTCAAGAGAGCCACTTCCGCTTTTATTGAGACTACCCGATCCAGTTATACTACTTGAATATGTACCGCTACTTGGTTGATTGAATGTAAGAGTCGCATTATTAAGAATATTTCCTTGTAGACTTGTTGCATTTCCTAAAAGAGTTCCAGCAGTAACTACCGTACCACCTGAATAGGTATTTGCTCCGGTAAGCTCTAATGTGTCGGCTCCAATTTTATGAAGAGCCCCGGTACTACCCATAATTCCTGAAATAGAGGCTGAACTTTCTGTATCGATAGTAGATATATTTTGAAGAGTGTACGTTCGAGCGGAAGTAATCGGAGCATTATTATGTAGCGTCGCATCACTAATCAACACCTCACCACTTAATGCCCCCAGATTTGCATTACTACTAATCGTTAATTTTCCAGCCGTTATATTTGTATTGCCCGAATGAGTATTGGGCCCCGATAAAACAAGAGTCCCCGCCCCATTTTTTGTAATACTACCTGTACTTGCCAAAACTCCTGAAAAAGTTGCAGAACCAGAATTCACCGTAAACGTCCCCACACCACCTAGTTGCGTTGTATTAGTTACAACAATCCCATTATCAAATGAAAGTGCTGTTCCACCTACCATAGTCAACTCACCAACACCAAGCGCACTACTATTTCCAACAGAAATTGTTCCAGATGAAAGAGTTGTACCTAGTAAAAATGTATTAGAACCTGTTAATCTAAGAGTTCCGCTACCTGTTTTTTGAAGAACCCCAAGTCCACTCACAATATTTGATAAAGTTCCCGTGCCTGAACTAACAGCTATCTCATTGCCATCAGTTAAAACAACCAAATTCGCAGCAGCAATTCCAGAATTCATAGCAAGTATTGTCCCATCTTGCATCGCAAACGTACCAGACCCAAGCCCACTATTATTACCTAATGTGATCTGACCAACCATTATATTTGTTCCACCTGAATGCCCATTCGCCCCACTTAAAACAAGTATACCGCTTCCAGATTTTGACAATATACCAGATGTAAGTGCCGTAGCACCCGATAATGTCCCCGTAGTACCAGTTGCCACACTCACTGTACCCGTACCACCCCCTGCAATACTTACCACATTTGATGCCGAAATACCAGCCCCTAACGCAAGGGTTGTCCCACCTGTCATTGCCAACGTCCCAGAACCTAGCCCACTATTATTACCTAACGTGATTTGACCACCCGTTAGATTTGTCCCACCTGAATGCCCATTCGCCCCACTCAAAACAAGTATTCCACTTCCAGATTTTGACAATACCCCAGTTGTAAGTGCCGTAGCACCGGACAATGTCCCAGTACCACTCGCTACATTAACTGTTCCGGTACCACTAGCCGCAATACTCACCACATTTGATGCCGAAATACCAGTCCCTAAAGCAAGAGTTGTCCCACCTGTCATTGTCAGCGTCCCTGTTCCAAGAGCACTATTATTATCTATAGTCAAAGTCCCACTTGTTAATGCTACACCAGCTGAATAGGTATTTACCCCTGTTAAAATTAACGTCCCCGTCCCCGTCTTACTGATCACTTGCGATCCGCCGATCACACCCGCAATTGTAAACACATTACTACCATTAACAGCTATCGCTCCTAACGAATTTACCCCAGACCCACCTAAGCTTAAAGTAGTCCCATTAGACCCAGTCAGTGTACCACTCAATATAGTAGACATCGATACATCCGTTGTCAAACTTGAATTCCCCGTTACCCCCACTGCTCCCGATGTCGTCACATTCCCAGTTACATGAAGCGTCCCCCCACTCAATGTAAATCCTGCAGCCCCACCACCAATATTTCCCGCACTCGATATCTCTAGCGTCCCCGCCCCAACCGTCGTCCCACCACTATAAGTATTACCACTATTAGAAAGGGTCAGAGTTCCGGCACTTGTTTTAGTTAACGCTCCTCCACTAATAACACCTGATAAAGCTAGAGCATTACTTGTTGTTGCGTCGAATGTACCGGTTCCGGTAATTGCAATCGCATTACTTAAGCTTACTGCTGTTGCTGTCGATCCAAGTGTTGTTGTATCGGCCATATTGATGGCTCCTTCTCCAGATCCTAATTTTGCAGCATTGTCACTTAATGTAATTGCCCCTGCATTATGATTTGTGGCTCCTGTATAGGTATTTGCACCAGAAAGCGTTACAACTCCTGCCCCTTGTTTTACTATTGAGCCTCCGCTCCCTGATATTACTCCGGCATAGGTTTGAGAGCTAGCATCTCCAAATGTTAAGGCTCCAGCTCCAAGTGTTACGTTACCACCTGTACCACCACCGCCAGCAAGATTGGCAATTGTATTTGCAGTATTATTTAGATCAAGTATTGCTCCCGCTGTATTTGCTAAAGTAACTACAGAGCTTGAAGAAAGTTTATTTACCCCTCCAGCTCTTAGTGTTCCTGCTGTAATCGATGTTGCTCCAGCATAACTGTTTGATCCAGTTAATGATAATATACCAGACCCTGCTTTTGCAAATGTTGCCCCTGAC
>CANJWO010000028.1 GCA_947478685.1 Chlamydiota bacterium
AAGTTTACACAGTATGTGCCCTTGGGTTTCATTAGGCATTTGCCGGCGCTGAAGCAGGCCGTGTGTTTTCACACGAGCGATGCAAGCGAATGGAACCCAAGGAATACAGACGCAGTAAAATTATCAATGCAAATTTAATTCGCTATATATAAAAAAAAGAGCGCTTCAGATTTTTACAAGCGGACGCGCGCCGAAGCAGGACTCTGTTTTTACAGGGCCAATGCAGGCATGTAAGAAGGTGAGGATGCTCTTAAAGCCACAGCCTTAATTTGAAGCCAAATGACTACATCGAGAAAAAGAGGGCCTCTAGGTAATCATTGCCTACAACATGGGCTAAACGAGCTCGCTGTAGGTCTAATAGAAGGCAATTAAAACCATATTAAGTATTACAGACTTGCAGATTAAAATTTCGCATGCTAAAATAGTGTATTAATCTTAAGATTAAAGGTTTAGTCATGCAAAATTATATTTTATCAAGCTCTGAAATAGCTCTTTGTTGGGCAACTGGCTTATCAGGCTTACCCTATGCTAAAAGACATTGGGACGCCTCAAATAACCCCCTCCTCAGCACATCCGCACGCTTTGGACATCGCCTTATCATGACCTTTGAGGCAATACCAGTAATTGGAGGCCTACTAGCCATTATTGAGCGGATTGTAGCTGTATGTTGCAGATGCTCTATTAGTATCCCTCCGAAAGCACCTATTACTACTTACAATTTAGATCCCCGTTCAGTTAAATCACCCCCTTTACTTACTCAAACTACCCCCCCAAATCCCGAGGCAGTAATCACCCAATTGGAAATAGCTTCGGAAACTGCTTGCTCGAGTGAAAATTTTTCAGAATTATTTAGTGATATCCCTCCTCCCGCCCAACCCTTGGGGTGCTTCTGGTTATTCTCAAATGAGAATAATCAAGATAAAACATTACAGGAACTGGAACAGAGACCTGCGCATGGAAATATCTTTATCGGAACAGGTTGTGCCTTCTCATTAGATGCCTTTTCAGTCAGAGGACAAGCGAATGCATCAAATAGAGAAGTAGTAGACCACCTAATCATCATGGATATTAGCCCTCAAGTACAAACTTTTTGGGCAACGATCGGAAAGATTGTAAAAGAGAGCGAAAGTAGAATCGAGGCATTAGAAAAATTGAAAATTGCATTCCCCAATCATCCTGTATCAAATTGCGCTCTAGGGAGAGGCTGGCTAGCAACAGATGCTCAATTTGAAAGAGTTAAAAGAGTATTTATAGATAATAAATTTGCATTTATCCTTTCAGATATTACAAACGCTGAGACACTAAAACAGATCGGAGCAAGGCTTCAGAGAAGCCGCTGTACTGTTGACACTATTTATGAATCAAACATAGCATCATTTGCCAGAAGCTATAATTTGTCTATGCTTCTACAAACCTATATCGTAAAGCCTACTTTAACTTCCTCTAGCGACAGAAAATATTTTTCTATTTTTGCAGAAGGTGGAGGCTGTAGCCCAGCCGATCAAAGATTAGTAGAGTACTATGTAAAGCAAGATGCCACCCATGTAGCCTAGAGCTGCGAGAAACGATGCTTTTTTGAGATAAGTGATGAAATCGACCTTCACTATCAACGACTTTTGAGCGGCTTGAACCAGTTCTTGGAACCCGATTTCGAAGGGCCACACCTCCATCTTCTATGTAGCTTATGCTTAAACTGTTACTACCATACATTTTAAGCACGTACGGCGCCCTTTCTAATAAACGTCTACACACCTACACACGCCTATACCGTACGAGATTCAAAATAGGGTTTATTAAAATTAAATGACTATACATTCTATATACATGCCCCTTGCTTGTAACACATATTTATGTAATAATAATTAACTCAAGTTTACTTATGCTATAAAAGTTATTATGAGGTTCTAATTATGTCATCCGCTTTACGCCAAATTTCAGTTGCTATTCCCAATTTTGATCTAACGATATCCTGCAGCCCAGAAGACGGCCCTAAAGTGAGACGCTTTTTTCACCTATCAAAAACCATGTTATTACCAGAGAATAGAAATCGAAAATTTCCACTACGCGAAATAACTGCATATTTTAGGAAAATTATGATGGATGTCGATGCTCAAGTGCCATTATATAAAACTGCTATCACAATATTGAGAAGCTCCTCAACAAAAATAAAATTTAAAGGACAAAAAATATTGAACAATACGACTATAGCGGTTATTAATGAAACAGATAAAACACTAGAAGTGGTGTACAATGTGTGCATTCGTGAAATATCCAATTTGATAGAAATAAGCAACACACTTGATTTAGAGAAACCCTCAGACGCCTTAGCTCTTGAAAATATCCAAAAAAATTTAGCCACTATCGAATCTATAACAAATTTTATTAACAAAATTTATCCCCTTAGTGACGAAACTGATACATCCATGGAAGCTTGTGCAGCTCCTGAAAAAGATGCCACTATGCATGAAGCTGCCCTTCTAAAAGAGCTGGAATGTGAAGCCCTCACTAAGAGCTCAATGAAGTCTAAAAAAACTAAAAAGCCTTCAAAAAAAACTTTTAGTGACAAATTGGTTCATAGAAAAGCTGTCCCATTTACACCAACTAAAGTATTTGAAGGTGGAAGCGGAGCGAGCAACGATGTTAGCACTAGCTCTTATGGCGGGGTTTGTGCTGCGCCTAGAACTTCAGAACTGCCAGACACATTTCATGAAACGGTAAGAAAATTTAATAAATTGATACAAGATCTAAGAGAATCGTGCGCCAAATTCAAAGAAACTGTAACATTAGCACCAAGAGTGAAAGAGATGATGCTCTCTCCTGAATTAGGCTTAGCTCGAAGAAGAACCGAAACATCTACTTCCTCATATTCTGATGCAGAAATAATTGAGGCTCATTATTTTCCAATAGAGATGCTCCCTCTTATGCTACATGCGGCTTTTTCTCGCCCCATTGATCCCTGGGTAACAAGTGAGGGGGAGCATCATAAAAGGCGACAACTTATCATTTCTGTTGATGGAAAATCGTCTATTTTAGAAGCGACTATTAATCCTGAGGGGAATTTATATCACTTTAGCTCAAGATCTCCTAGAAACTCAACTGAAGCAACCCTTCTAAGAAACTGTGCTCAATGCTCAAAATCCTCTGATTCCAGTGAAGGCGAATTTCTTACAGTTCCAATAAAAGGCGTTTCACTAAACGAGCAGGGTAATGCCCAATTTATGCATGCAGGAAGAACAATCATCGTCTACCAAATGAAAAGTTAGTAGAGCGCTATGTAGAGTAAGATACCTCCGACGTAGCCTAGAGCTGCGGGAAACGATGCTTTTTTAAAGTAAGTAATAAAGTCGATTTTTTCAATTCCCATAAGGGCGACACCGGCTGCGGATCCAATACTAAGCATACTTCCGCCCGTTCCAGCAGTAAAAGCTGTTAACAGCCAAAATGATGAATCCGTTGGAAATGCTATTCGGTCGTACATTCCCATTGTAGCTGCGACGAGAGGGACGTTGTCTATAATAGCTGATATTACACCAATCACTACTGCTATTGCAGTAGAGTTTTTAACAGTTTCATTTAGGATTAAAGCTAATTGATTGAGTATTCCCACAGATTCTAATGCGTTGATTGCCAACAGGATGCCTAGGAAAAACAAAATGCTTGCGACATCAATCTTAGTCAGAATAAATGGGATTCTGAGATGTTGCCTATCTTCGTGCTTATGGTGAAGAATGTCAGTTACAATCCAAAGGACAGCTAAGGCCATAAGCATTCCCATAAATGGAGGGAGCCCTGTAAGTGATTTAACTACAGGGACAGCCATCAATGCGAGGAGACCAAGAACAAAAACCAACCTTGATCCCGGCTCTCTTTCCTCTTTACTGTAGTCAATCTCAGGTTTTTGGTAGTTCCCTTTTAGTGTAAAAAGATAGAGCCCAAGAGGGATCAACATTGAAAGAAGACTTGGAAGGAAGATTGCCTTCATAACAGCTAAGCTCGATATGCGATTATCAATCCATAACATAGTAGTCGTAACATCACCAATTGGGGTCCATGCACCTCCAGCATTAGCTGCAATGACTATCATACATCCCGGTAAAATTCTCTCTTTAGAACTCGGAATTAATTTCCTTAAGATGGAAATCATTAATATTGTAGTCGTTAAATTGTCGAGAACAGCTGAGAGAAAAAATGAGATGAGTGAAATTAATATAATCAGCTTCCGTTTATTCTGAGTTTGAATCCATAAGATAACTGTATTAAAGCCTTTATGAGCATCAATTAACTCAACAAGAGTCATTGCGCCTAAGAGGAAGAAGATAATCTGCGAGACATCACCTAAATGTCCACCTAATGCGGAAACGCTTGATTCTAAAGTATTACTACACCCTAGAAAGTAGACTAACCAGCAAAGAGTAGCTAAAGCAATCCCTACTGCCGTCTTGTTTACTTTAATATAAAATTCAAAAATGATCCCTAAATAGCCGACTATAAATATGCCGATTATGAGATAAAGAAAAGATCCACAAAGTTCCATCGAAATATCCTACCAAAGCAACGTTTTTATTACACTATTTCTTGTGGTGAATGAAGAACAATCCCCTTGGACAGGATATGATGCATGTGGATAAGCCCGACAATTTTACCATGTTCAATAACAGGTAGCATCATTACCTTTTTCTCTCCTTCCATCAATCTAAGAGCATCTAGTACAAGTGTTTGTGGAGTAACTGTAAAACCACCCTTAGTCAAAAGGTCACTAAGTCTGTAAGAGAGTACCGCCTCCCCTTTTTGGGCCAAAGCTCTACGTAAATCGCCATCAGTAAAAATACCTTCAAGCCTATTTTCATCATCTACGATAAGCAAACAACCACACCTTTTTTCTGACAACTCTACTAAAACTTCTCTCAAAAGATGGTCTTTTTTGCAAAGAGGAAGTTCATCCCCCTTACTCATAACATCTTCAACTCGATCGGCTATCATTTTTCCGATCCCGCCTGCTGGATGATTCAATGCATATTGATCAATACTAAATTTTTTAGCTTGCATCAAAGCTACCGATAAAACATCTCCAAAAATAAGCTGAACAGCTGTCGATGTAGTTGGGGCTAAATCAAATGGGCATATCTCTCTTTCAATCGGGAGGTACATAACAAAATCACAAAGAGAGGCTAAAGGGGAAGTTCTTGTAGATACCCAGGCAATTGTCCGTATCCCCCGTTTTTTCATAAGCTTTGCAATAGTAATAACTTCTTCACTTAGACCACTTTTACTAATAAGAACGACCAAGTCCTTATCAGTGAGCATTCCAATATCTCCATGAACTGCATCCATTGGAGGCAAATGATATGCTCTTGTTCCGGTTGACATCATTGTCTTTGCTAACTTATCAGCAATAATTCCGCTTTTTCCAACACCTGTGAATACGATCATGCCTTGGCATGCAAGAAACTCATTTAGAACAAGTTCCGCCCGATCCATTTCCAGAGTCTCAAAGAAGTAATTAATGAACTGTCTCTGTCTTGTAAATATCTCTCTCAACATATAGGCTCAAGTATAGACGAGGGGATGTGCATGAGCAAGATAAAAGTCAAAAATACTGTGGTTGAATTACTTGGTGATGAAATGGCAGGTGTAATGTGGTCCATGATTCGTGAAAAACTGGTCCTCCCTTTTCTCGATATCGATCTTAAAACCTATGATTTGAGCATCGAGAATCGAAATCTGACTAATGATACAGTAACTTTAGACGCAGCCGCCGCCATTCAAAAATTTGGAGTCGGCATTAAATGCGCTACGATTACCCCCGACGAAAAACGGGTTAAAGAGTTCGGACTTAAAAAGATGTGGCGCTCTCCTAATGCCACAATTAGAGAGACACTTGGTGGAACAATTTTTCGAGAGCCGATCCTTTGTAAAAATATTCCCCGCCTTATTCCAAGCTGGACAAAGCCAATTGTAATCGGAAGACATGCTTATGGGGATCAATATAAGGCCACCGATTTTCTCATTCCAGGACCCGGAAAACTGACAATAAAATGGGAAGGTCCAAGAGAGACTATCGAACATGAAGTTCATAACTTTGAAGGGTCTGGCGTTGCTCTAGCAATGTTTAATATTGATAAATCAATTCAAGATTTTGCCAGATCTTGCATGAATTACGCACTACAAAGAGGTTACCCCCTTTTTCTTTCAACAAAAAACACAATATTAAAAGCTTACGACGGCCGATTCAAAGATATTTTTGAAATAATTTATCTTACAGAGTTTCATGATCAGTTCGTTCATAAAAATTTAACCTATGAACATAGACTTATCGATGATATGGTCGCCTCCGTACTTAAAAGCGAAGGAGAGTTTGTCTGGGCCTGTAAAAATTATGATGGCGATATCCAATCCGATTTTCTTGCACAAGGTTATGGTTCTTTGGGAATGATGACTAGCGTCCTTATGTCTCCTGATGGGAAAGTGGTTGAGGCAGAAGCTGCCCACGGAACTGTAACAAGACATTATCGAATGCACCAAAAGGGGCATGAGACATCAACAAACCCACTTGCATCAATTTTTGCATGGACGAGCGGGCTTAAACACCGCGGTCTTCTGGACAACTCGCCCGAAGTAATCCGATTTGCCGAGATGCTAGAGAAAAGCTCGATTCAGACCATCGAATCCGGTCATATGACAAAAGATCTGGCCCTCTTAATTGGAGGTAAACAAGGCTATCTCAACACTGCCCAATTTCTTGACAGAATCGGACAAACTCTCCACCACAATCTCTAGTTTTTGATTTGATCAATAAGAGTCAGAAAGTGGGAGTGACCGAAGCGGACTACTAGTTCAACTGAAAGTGGTACAACCCCTTTTCGGCCATCCAATTTAACGTAATCTTTTTCGGTACAAACAATTGTTTCAGCTCCATTACGCATCGCCTTCCTCTGAAAGCTATCAATTCCATCAAAATAGGAGTGATCGGGAAGTGTCTCATTTTCAACAATTCTGCATCCAATCGAATGAAGGAGGGAGTAGAATTCATTCGGCTTACCAATTCCACAAAAAGCTCCCACCTTTTTATTTTGGAGCTCTTCTCTATTTAGCACTTCATACGCTACCCCAATCAGCGGTGCTTTTGTATAATTTTGTAGTTGCTTCGTAGCATCTAAAAACTCATTTTCTGTCCGAACGCCATTTATAACTATGTAATTGGCCTTTTTAAGTCTTTTAGGACTCTCTCGCAAAAGTCCTCTTGGTAAAAATGCGTCCCCTCCAAAGAGATCTTGATAGTGGACTACTACAATTTCTAGATCTCGATATAAATATCGATGCTGCATCCCGTCATCCAGAAGGATGTAGTCGACATTCATTTTTTCTCCCATTAGGGCGCTACGTACTCTTTTTTTGCCGACAATTACTTTTGCAAAATCTATTTTTTTTGCAATGAGAAACGCCTCATCTCCTTCATCCGGAGAAGATACCAAAAAAGGCCCCCTCTTTTTTTTCTTCGCCCTATAACCCCTTTCTAAAATAGCGACAGGCCTCCCCACTTTTTTCGCAAGGAGCTCTGTAAAAGAGGTTTTTCCCGTTCCTCCACAAGTTATATTCCCTACACTTACAACTTTTTTCTTAGAGTGATAAATAGGAATCAGTCGTAAATCAAAAAGAGTATTTCTAAGAAAAATTGCCGCTCTATAACAAAGACTTAAGCAGTATAGAAGAAAATGAACTACTGTTTTTTCAGGATCAGCAATTTCAGAATAAAACCACTTCTCAATTTTTTCATGGTTCACGCTAACACCAATAATTCTTTCTCAACGGCCTCAATAATGATATGCATAGCAGTCATGTGCACCTCTTGAATTCGATCGGAATAGCCAAACCCTTTTACAATCCAACAATCATCACAAAGATCTTTAAGTAGCCCGCCATCCTTTCCGAGGAAGCCAATCACCCTAACCCCTTTCTCTCTTGCCATCCTTGCTGCTCTCACCAAGTTTTTTGAATTCCCACTCGTTGTAAGGGCAATAAAGATATCTCCCTCTTTTCCAAAAGCCTCTACATACCGCGAAAACACATCCTCAAAAGAGGTATCATTTGCAACGCATGACATGTGGCTCGGATCAGAGAGCGCCATTGCTGGAAAGGGACGCCTTTTTTCTCGATAAAATCCGGTGAACTCTTCTGCAAAATGCATTGCATCACAAAGAGAGCCCCCATTTCCAGCAATTAATACTTTGTTCCCTGAGGAAAAACACTCCGATAAGCTGATAACAACTCTTTCGATGAATTGTATCGTCTCCTCTTCCTGCAAAAGAGCAACAGCCGCGGCCGCTTCAATTATAGATTTCTCAATTTCTTTTCTCATAGTCGATAATTTTAAATATTCGATTAATTTCTGACTAGATGTATAATGTGACTTATGAGAATTGGCATCGTAGGAGCTTCCGGATTAGTAGGAGAAGAGGTAGTTAAACTTCTTCAAAAAAAACCTGGTTCAGAAATAATTATTTTTTCCAGATCAGCTGAGTATGATTTTAGAGGTATCGATATCCTCTTTCTTTGTACACCAGCTCACATTTCTCAACATTTAGCTCCGATTGCAATAAAAATGGGAGCACAAGTAATTGATCTTAGTTCTGCATTTCGAAAAGATTCAAATGTTCCTCTAATTTTATCTGAAGTAAATGGTTATCTATTAGAAGAGAAGCCAAAGCTTATATCTTGCCCAAATTGCATTGTCGCTATTTTACTCATGGTACTCGGCCCCCTTCATAAAGCATTTAAAATCGAAAAAATGCAAATCGTAACCTATCAAGCTGCAAGTGGCGCCGGAAAAGAGGGTCTCTTAGAACTGATAGAAAATCGCCCCCCTAAAGTTTTCCCTCATCCTCTCGCAAACAACCTCTTTATACACGAGTCGCCCACCTTAGAGAGCGGCTACTCCGAAGAAGAAGACAAAATCATCTTTGAAACTAAAAAAATCTTAAATGCCCCCAAAATAGGAGTCAATGTACGCTCGATTCGTGTACCTACACTAAGAGCCCACAGCATGGCTGTAAACGTCACCTTCAAACAAAAACCCCTAGATGCTCACTCTGTCTTAAACAAAGCAAAGGGGATCATCAAGCATCCCTCTCCTACTCCACGACTTGCCGAGAATAAAGAGGAGGTGTTCTATGGATCTGTTAGACAAGATCTCTCCACACCAAACACCCTCGATCTCTGGATCGTAGGCGATCAACTCATCCGAGGCGCCGCTCTCACTGCCGTCGAATGCATATCGACAAATTTTTGAAAAGAGAAGGCCCTACGAAAAGTCGATAGGGCTCTTTTATGAGTTAAAGATTATTTTGCTAAGCTGATAGCTATTGCAAACTCATCTCTTGTAACGTTATGAAGGAGCATTAATGGAGCCTGCGGATCAAATGAAGCAATGCTTACGCTATTAAATTTTTGCACAATTACTTCATCACCCTCTCCCCAATAGGCACAATTCCCTAAATCAGACGAAATCCAACGGACATTACCTGCCGTAACAAATTCCATCTGATGTCCTTTAGAGCCGGCTATAAAATCAAGAGTACGCAACACCTCTAGATTTCCTAAGAATGCAACACGCTGAGAATCTCCAGATGCAAGATCAATTAACATGTCCCCATCTTGTGTTACAACTTTTAAAACAGAAGTTTTTATTGTCCAAAAGCCTTCCTGATCGTCTTCAGTTAAATAGAGGTCTCCATTAGAAAGCTCGACCATACCATTCATTACTTTTCCAACGAAGTGAACCTTTCCTTCCACCTGACCAAAGAGGTCACACAAGACTTCGACCCCAGTCAAACTGTGCACAACTGAATAGCCTACTTCTGATTCTTTAACTAAAAGCGCATCACCTACATCAAATAACTCTAAGTAGTCATGTTCTTCTAATTCTAAGACGAGGCCAGTATTCAACACCAATTGATCCCCTAATAAGTAGAGCACTTCTTGTGTTTCCACCTCAGCTACGGGCTGCAATTCATCCACTGCTTCTGCAATAGGAGCCACTTCTTCAGGCACTACTTCTTCTGAAGTTGCTACCGTCTCATTTTCCGCTTCTGCAACTAGCTCTTCTTGAGTTTCATTAGCAGACTCAAACTCTGCACCTGGTTTAACCGCAATAAATACTACTTTAGATTTTACCTCTTTTGCTTGCTCTAGCGCTGCTTCAGCTCTAGCAAGTGCCTCTCTAGCATATTCAACTGCAAGTCTAGCCTGATCTAATGCGCCTTCATTGACTACCAATGCGCCTTCATTGACTACCAATGCGCCTGCATTGACTTCCAAAAAGTCAATTCCTTCTGCAACAACCTCTACTTCCTGTTTTTCAAGAGATTCTACAATTGTTTCATCATCCGCATATAGACAGGCGCCTATAATTAATAAAAAGAGCTTCTTCATCCCTTAACCACCGGTTATAAATTTAAGCTAACTAATCATACACTTTTATACTCTAGAATCAATTCCTCTGCAAGATTTCTGTATTTATACCGCTCGCGTTTCAAAAGTGGGAAACTTTCATCGTCCGCATCCTCAAATTTTAATCCGGCTGCATCGCCCCTGTAAAAACAGGGACTGCTTTGCCGCCGGTTAACCTGATTAAAATTAGGGGCGCTGTCATCGAAATTTCCCCATTTTTGAAGCGCTCTCGGTATAGCTCCTCGTAACAAAATAAAATTGCTTTTCTAGCTCTTCTCCAAAAAGGGGATTGGCAATATGGTAAAAAGAGAGTCCATCCCCTTTTTTTAAGTCGGAAGGGAAAAAAGCCTCTTTTAAAGCTTTACTCCCGATGAAAATTATCGACTCATGCCATGTATCCCCTTCAAATATTTCAGCTGTAAAATCGACTTCGAAACAAAATTGGTTCCTACAATCAATAGAAATTTTTGAAAAATCTTCATCTCCTTCTATTTCGGCATAAAGCTTCATTGGCTCAATTGGATCAAACTGAAAAGAGATCTTTTTTCCTAAAAGCTCAAAATTATCAATCCCTGGGTTAAGTGATTGTTCTAAAACAAATCCATCATCGAATAGATAGCCAAATTGTGTTACGTCACAAACAGTTCTTATTGTGGGTAGATTTAAAGTAGTACCTAAATTGAACCCTGCATTAATGAATGTAAGACTTTCTTTGTTAACTAAACAGTGAGCTCCATCACTAAACCTGCCTAAAGAGACCATTTGACCCGGCAGAATTTTATATGGCTCAGAATTAAAACCAAGAAGAACCTCTCCATTTTTAAGGTGAGAAAAATAACCATATATAAACATAGAACCCTCTTCATTCTCACTTTTAATTAAAAAATCAAAAGCATGGCTAATGAAAGACTCCTCGCTAATCTTTCCTAATAGCTCTCCCTCAAAAATAGCCTCATCAATTAGGTCCCCTTTAACAAACACCTCACTCCCATCCACTTCTACTTCCCACACGGATCCATCATCTAAAAGAAGCAACCCATCATTATAATCAGCGACTGTTTGAAAGGGGGCTGCATGCACCCTCACAACATTCAAGCAAACCAGAACAAATAACCTAAATCTCATAGACTTCTCCCTCTAAAATTAAAGAGACCAATGCTATCACAAGCATCTTACAGGCGCTATTTTTTATTGTTGTTGGGTAGTAATGATGAGGGGAACTTTTGTGACTGGATGGAGGAACTCGAGACGGACATGACAAAGATCAATACCGGGCGAGATTGCTTTTGTGGTAGCACCATATTTATAATCGCCGCAGATCGGGCAACCAATTGCAGCAAATTGAGCTCGAATTTGATGGTATCTTCCTGTGACAAGTTCTACTTCGGCTATACCTGGTTTTAGCTGCCTGTAATTCAATATAGCCTCTTGGCCAAGGCCCTCTTCAACTACTTTTGTATGATAGTCGTTTTTTTCTAGAAAGTGGCGAAGGGTCCCTTTTAGAGAAGGGAGCTCTCCTTCGTAGCGCAATCTATAAAGCTTATGCCACTGTCCCTCACGAATTTGTTCATTAAGACGGCTTAAGCTTTTACTTGTTCTTGCGCAAACGACAATGCCACTAGCAACCCGATCCAATCTATGAACAGGGTGGAGAAAGACATTGCCTGGTTTTTCAAACTTCTCTTTTATCCAAGCTTGTCCACGAGTAAGAACTGAATCGATCACTTCGCTTGTAGGTAACGTAAGGAGAAGGGGGGGCTTATCGATAACCAATAGATGGTTATCTAGATAGAGCACTTCTTTGTCTAAGAGCTTCATAAATCACTATGCTTGCTGAAATGGAGGCATTTAATGAGTCGACGCGGCCCATCATTGGTATTTTTACTGCGATATAATTCTTGTTTTGTAGCCATTCTGCAGAAAGGCCTTGTGACTCACTTCCAATCACAATGCACGTTGGTTTTGTAAAATCGACTTCATGATAGAGTTTTGTTGCTGCTGGGGTTGTTATCACAATCTGCATTTTTTCCTCCTCTAGAAATTGAATCGCTAATTTACTATCGACTTGAACAATTGGGAGAGTGAAAAGAGCTCCAAGGCTTGCCCTAACCACATTTGGATTAAAAACATCTACAATTGGATCTGCAACAATTATCCCTTCTACTCCAGCGCCATCAGCTGTGCGAAGGATTCCACCTAAATTACCCGGCTTTTCTATAGATTGGCAAGCAACGAGTAAGGATTTGCTTTTTAGATCTGCTAAAATAGCAAGCTCAGCCTTACATACTGCAATCAGTCCACCCCTTCTATAAGAGACGTTTTCTAGAAGCTCTGGTGACATTTCTATCATTTCGCGACACTTTGTTTGCATCTCATAAACAAACGGGGTAGCCTCTGAATAGTATAAAACATCGATCACTTTTGCTAGAGAGATCTCCTTCTCCCCTTCAACAAGAAACTGGCCAGAATTATCTCTTTTCTCTCGTTTATGAAGGTCCTGCAGTCTTCTGAAATGGGGATTTTGTCTACTTGTTATAGGTTCCAAAGAGCCTCCAAAAGATATGTAATTACTTTTTCTCTATACTGAGAGCGTAAAAGTCCTTCGTCCAAAGGGATAAGACGACTTTCCATTTTCTTCCCTTTTTCACCAATCGCCATCCAAACAGTACCTACCGGCTTATCCTTAGTCCCACCTGTCGGACCAAAGATACCTGAAACAGAAATCGCTACATTTGCAGTTGTAACACTAAAAAGACCATGAGCCATTTCAATCACAGTTTCAGCGCTGACAGCACCATATAATTCAAGTGTTTTGGGCATGACGTGCAAAACCTGCTGCTTCAATTCATTTGAGTAGGCTACAACTCCTCCAAGAAAATACTCGGACGCCCCTGCTACTTCGGTCAATGTTGCCATTAAAAGCCCACCCGTACAAGATTCGGCAACAGCAAGCTTCCTCTTTTTTTCAAGCAGTTTTGCATGAACTGTTCTTGCCAATTCTAAATGTTGCATTTATTTTTTTCCCATTTCTTAAAAACTGGGCCGGTTTTGTAAAATCTCGAACCCATTTTTGTAGTTTTTTAAAACCCACCGTGTTCGGAGAATCTCTCTCTTTAAACACTTGAACAATTTTTTTTTCTTTCGAATCATAAAAAATTTGTGGATAGGAAAAAATCAGACCCCAGCGGATCGAATCTTTTCCAAATACCATTGTCTGAATTCTATCATCGCTCGTCCACATAAACTGATGCTCTCTCACCTGAATGACCGGATATCTGGGATAGAGAATATATTGTCCCGGTCTTGCCTCAAAGGCATAAACATCTTTTGGATCATAAGTCATAAGTAGAGGTTCTGGATTGATTAAATAATTCTCTTCCCAACTTTTATGGGATACTGGACTCAAGCGGGAAACTAATCGGCCCGTTTGATAGAGAAAAAAATCGCCCATTTCCGAGACAAAATTCTCAAACTCTTCAGAATCAACAAGAAACGAGGACGTCAACCATTTCGAAACAAGGTATTCTTCTTTTTTAAGGACTATCTCTATTGGCTCTATTTGCATGATCAATTGTTCTGGGCATAAAAATTAGACCCAAACTTCCTATGAAAATCATAGCATCCGCAAAGTTAAAAATCCCGTAAGATCTTCCCCAAAACAGAAAATGAAACATATCGATGACATGTCCGTATAAAAACGAATCGAGAACATTGCCAATTGCCCCCGCAAGAATCAAAACAAGACATAGACTTTTTTTGAAGAGTGGCGCTTCACTCCAGAGATAAGCTAGAAGCCCCATAATAACTAAAACACGAACAATAAGAAGGGGCTTATGAAAAGATGCAAGCATTCCCCACGCTCCCCCCCGATTGGTTACATATTGAATAAAGAAATCAACATGGCCTCTGTTTTGCCAAACTACAATTGGCTCAAACACGTTAGAATTGACCCACAATTTAATCAAGAAATCAATTGTTACAAGCACAAATAGTATCCCACAAAGTGAAAATACTTTAGATAAGTCCTTTTTCAATTTTCTCTTGAGCCTCTCGCGTCATAGTGGCATACGGAATTGCTTCCAGCCGTTTTTTAGGGATCTCCTCTCCAGAAATTTCACAAATTCCGTATGTCCCCTCTTCTATTTTATCTAGAGCGGTATCAATTTGTCGAATCACATCAATTCCCTTACTCGCAATTTCAATACTAATGACTCGATCAAAGTCTTCAGTCCCCTCTTCTGCATAATTTTGGGAACCACCTCTCATTTCATCAGATGCTTTTGCATCGGAAGCTTTACCCTCAAAAGAAAGCTGAAATTGCCTTTTTAACAAAAGCAACTGTGATTTAAACATTTCAATTTCATTCTTTGTTAACGACATATTTATATACCCCTCTCTTCTCCGGCAATTGCATGCATCAGTTCATCTTTATCCTTAAACCGCCTATAAACGCAAGCAAATCGAATGTAGGCTATCGTATCTAATTTTTTTAACCTATCCATAACAACTTTTCCAATTGTTAGGGTATCTATTTCTTTTGTCTGCAGATCCATAATTTCATGAGTCACTTCAGACGCAATAGCTAACACCTGCTCATGACTTATCCTAGTATGTCTGCAGGCAGAATCAAGTCCTCGAATTAGCTTCTCTACTTGAAACTCCTCATACAGACCATCTCTTTTTTTTATTTGAATCAAAAGGTCAACTGTTTCAAACGTAGTAAACCTACGCAAACATTTTAGACATTCCCGTCTTCTCCGAATCGCATTTGACTCAGATGCATTCCTTGAATCGGTGACTTTCGTCTCTTCATGCCGACAAAACGGACAGTTCATATACACTTCCTAGCACTGTAAAATATAATTTTCATTGTGCCTTTGTGTCTTTGTGTTGATTTCTTCATTATACTACGTACGGAGGGGGTGGGATTCGAACCCACGATACGCGATAAACGTATACACGCTTTCCAAGCGTGCTCCATCGGCCACTCGGACACCCCTCCAAAACACACTTCTCTCCCCTAACAGAGAAGAGAAAAAGTGCCGAGAATGTACCACGAAAATCTTTTTTAGGCAAGGCGTTTGCTTTAATAGTTCCTCTTATATTACAATATTCTTATGAAAAAATATTTATTTCTCCTGCTCTGCCTTTTTGGTTGTGCTAAAGCAAAAGAGCCGATCGTCGGCAAACCACTAATTCTTTTAAGCGTAGAACCTTACGTTGCAATGGTAGAGGAAATTGCCGGGACTGAAGTTATTGCAAAATGCGTACTTCCAGCCTACGTAGACCCCCACAATTGGGAGCCGACACAGCGTGATCTCACAGGATACGACAAAGCTCAAATATGGTTTACAATAGGCGAAGGATTTGAATCTCCCCTATTAAAAAAATTGAAATCGGTCAATTTAAAATTAAAAGCTGTCCCTCTTGGTAGTTCTTTTGAAAAACTTCCCGCATGTGAACATCACCATGAAAATTGTGGTTTTGACACCCATTTTTGGCTAGACCCTGTCTTAGATATTAAGCAGGCAGAAATCATTTACGAAACGCTCTCCCTCCTACTTCCAGAAAAAGAGCCCCTCTTCAAAGAAAACTATATTATTTTAAAAGAGAAGCTAACACGAATTGATAAAGCTTTCTCAATCTCCTTAAAACCAGTGAGTAAAAAAATTCTTGTCACATCACATGGCGCCTATACCTATTTTTGCAAACGGTACAATCTCAGGCAATTTGTGATTGAACCCAATGAGGGAAAAGAGCCGAGACCCAAAGATTTAACTCACCTAATCTCTGATTTAAAAAATGAACACAGCGATATATTAGGGATTTTTACACAACCACAACACTCAAATAAGGCGGCGAAAATCTTAGCGCGAGCCCTCTCTATCCCTCTATACTCAGTCGATCCTTACAAAAAAAACTATATAGAGACAATGGTGCTTTTAGAAACCTATCTGAGTGCGCATGCAACAACCAATCATTGAATTAAAAAACGTCTCCTTTCAATACAGGGAAGCCCTTATTTTAAAAGACATCTCTCTCTCATTTGCAAAGGGGGGCTTCTACATCCTCATGGGACCAAATGGTGGTGGGAAGACCACCTTATTAAAATTAATCATGGGGCTCTTATCCCCGAAGACAGGAACAGTCCTTGTTCAGGGAGCGCCTCCCACTGAAATGTGTTGTTCAATAGGATATGTTCCTCAAACACTTTTTTTTGATTCATTATTCCCTTTAACAGTTCTTGAATGTGTTTTGATGGGGCAATTGTCTGAGCTCTCTTGGTATGGCAAGTTCCCTAAAACTGTTAAAGAAAATGCCCTTCATATGCTAAATTCGCTCGGAATCCTTGCTTTAAAGAACAGGACGATCGGATCTCTCTCGGGCGGGCAGCGGCAAAGGACACTCCTTGCTAGGGCGCTACTCTGCGACCCGGACATCCTCCTCCTTGATGAGCCTACAAGCGGTCTCGATATGGAGGCTTCCTCTTATATCCAAAATAAACTTCAAGAAATTCGCGGCAAGAAGACAATTCTAATGGTAACCCACTCTCTTTCAGAAATGACCCAATCAATTGACCAAGCAATTTGCATCTCTACCACAGCCACCCGAATACCGAATAATCAGCTTTGCAAACACTATGCTATGGGCGTCTACCACCCCGGGATTGAACTATGATCGACTTTTGGCAAGCCCTACTGATCAACCCATTTTTAGGAACAGCACTCTTGGCCGGTTTAGCCGCCGCATTTGCAAGCGGAATAGTCGGTCCGTATGTTGTCTCCAAAAGAATTGTATTTATTAGCGGAAGCGTCTCACATGCCGTTTTAGGCGGCATCGGCCTATTCGTATTTCTTAATTATCTTACAGGCCTAGCACTTTTTAGTCCTCTCATGGGAGCTCTCGTCTCTGCTATCTTTTTCGCTTTTATCATCGGAGCTTCGCATCTCTATTATAAGGAGAGAGAAGACACTGTTATCGCAGCTATTTGGTCATTTGGCATGGCAGTTGGAGTGATCCTTATTGCCGTTGTCCCAAACACGAACACTCAGTTGATGGATTTTTTATTTGGAAATCTCCTTTGGGCAAGCATGGACGATGTAAAACTACTTCTCCTTTTAGATGTATTTGTCCTGATTATTTGCCTTGTTTTTCATAAAAGATTTTTAGCTATCTCTTTTGACGAGACTCAAGCCTATCTTCAAAAACAAGCTGTAACTTTCATATATTTCATCCTTCTCACCCTGGTAGCAGTTACAGTTGTCCTCATGATTCAGACGATTGGCGCAATTTTAGTGATTGCGATGCTCTGTCTTCCGGCAGCAATTGCAAATCTTTTTACCCAAAGACTTTCAAAAATGATTTGTCTCTCGGTCACCCTTTCTCTCCTATTCACCTTCATAGGAATTTATTTATCTTACACTTTTAATTGGCCTCCAGGAGCTACAATCGCACTAACCACCTCTCTTATTTACTTTTTATCTTTACCTCTAAAGAGCCGTTGATTATAATGGGCGCCCATTAAAGAATGAGGTTTACTGCTATGTATGCAATCATCAAAACGGGTAACAAACAATACCGCGTAAAAGAAGGCGATATTATCGACATCCAAAAACTTCCAGGCGAAACCGCAAGTGTAGTTTCATTTGAAGAAGTTCTTCTACTCTCTACAGGAACAAATATTTTGGTGGGCGCACCCCTCCTAGTAGGTGCTTCAGTAAAGGGAGAAATTGTAGAACAATTTAGAGATGATAAAATTTATGTTTTTAAATACAAAAAACGTAAGAATTGTCGTCGTGGAAAAGGACATCGTCAAAGCCTATCCAGAGTTAAAATTACGTCTATTGTAGGGGTATAGTAATGGCACATAAGAAAGGTCAAGGTTCTTCTAGGAACGGAAGAGATTCAAGATCACAAAGACTCGGCGTTAAAAAATTCGGCGGAGAGGCCGTTCTTGCTGGAAACATTCTAATTCGTCAAAGAGGGACTCAATATCATCCCGGTCTTGGCGTAGGAATGGGTTCTGACAGAACTTTGTTTGCTCTCAGAGCTGGTAAAGTGCTATTTTCTGAAGGGAAAAAGCGCGTTGTTTCGGTTATGTAAATGATTAAAGAAATTTATCTAGAAGAGGCGTTCGAAGAGATCGAGTTTGAGGAAGAAGATCCTCTTTCAAAAAAGCAAGAGGCTAATCGCAACGCCTATATAGATAAAATTATTTTGACAATCTCTGCTGGCAGAGGTGGAAATGGGCGCGTAGCTTGGATCAGGTCAAGATTTTTACCAAAAGGCGGCCCTTCTGGCGGCAACGGCGGAAGAGGCGGTTCAGTCCTCATTGAGGTCTCTAAAGACCTTCACTCTCTTGATCATTTTAGACATACACGTATTGTAAAAGCTGAAAATGGAGGTGATGGGGGAACTTCTCATTGCCAAGGGAAAAAAGGGCAAGACAAAACCATTAAAGTCCCTTGTGGAACTCTTATAAAAAACTTAGAGACTGGTGAAATTATCAAGGATCTAGTTACTGATAAAGAGATCTTCCAAATCTGTACAGGCGGCAAAGGCGGTCTAGGCAACGACCACTTTAAGACCCCAACAAACAGAACTCCGCGTACAGCAACTCCCGGTGCGCCTGGAACCTTAATTAAAGTCGAATTAGAACTAAAACTTATCGCTGATGTTGGATTTGTAGGTCTTCCTAACGCTGGAAAATCGACCCTCCTAAATGCCCTCACTGCGACACAAGTAAAAATTGGCGATTATCCTTTCACTACTCTTAAACCCAATCTTAGTTACCTGCAATTTGACGACTACTCCAGAATTTTCCTCGCAGATATTCCTGGAATCATCAAAGATGCTCATATTGGCCGTGGACTTGGCCTAGAATTCCTTAAACACATCGAAAGGACTAAAGTCCTTGTATTTGTTATCGACCTTGCTAAGGAGCACGAAACCGATCCTCTTCACGACCTCAACCTTCTACGCGAAGAACTTGAATTGCACAACCCGACTCTCCTCGACAAACCCTTTATAGTCGCCCTCAACAAATCCGATCTCCCTGAGTCTGAAGAGCACCTAAAACAATTCCTAAAGCACTACCCATTCGACAAGAAAACAATCTTCCCTATCTCAGCTCTCCAAAAACAAAACCTAGGCCCCTTTGTCGCCGCCATGCGAAATATCGCCTCGGCCCCAAAACCACAAAGCCCGACAATTACATTTGATTACCTAAGATCCCTTCAAGAAGCAGTTACCGAGAATTAACACTGTCTTTCTTATCTAGGAAGGTCATCTCTAGTCAATTTAAGACCGGTTAACGCATTTACTACTGAAAGAGCAAAGCTGTCGGGTGTATAATCTTTCGCTTTATCAGAAACTAGAAAAGTCCTTATGTTATCTAGATAACAATTAAATTCCTCTTCTGTAATAGCCAAAAGATAGTCATGCAACTTTTTATAAGATTTGAAATTTCTCTTATCAATGAAGCAATTAGACGGGATCTCGTCTGAAATGTTAGAAGCACCTAGATAGACAGGTACAACACCTGCTTGAAAACAGTCAAAGATCTTTTCTGTGATATAGCCATTCATTCCCTGTGTATTTTCATAACAAATTGAAAATTTATATCTTTTTAGCGCATCAATTTTGGAATCTACCACTCCCTTATAAGTTTGTAATTTCATTTTCTTCCAACCTGGCCCATAAAAATCAAACTGGTCAGGAAATGTATTAAAATAGAGAATTGCACGTTTCCGTTCAGAATAAATCTCACCTCTAAAGTTGGATTCCTTATTTGCTGCAATCAGTGTGCATAATTTTCTCTCACTAAAAGGAACAACATCTTTAATCATTTGGGAACAAAATGGATAATAGAACTTTACAAACTTCGCCCCATCAACCTTATCATCATCCCACGTGATCACTCTAGAAAAAAGGGAATTGTACTTATCTGTATGGATATGTTGCAAAACCGATGGTGGCTCATAAATAATCACTGATAAATATTTTGGTTTAATTTGTTTTAATTGCAATGTCGCCTCTTCTCCAAGATGATTCCACACAATTATATGCTTCCCCTTATTTATTAATGGCAAATCAGAAAAATATGCGGCACTAACACTATGTCCCTCCTGATTGAGCAGGTATTTAATTTTATTCCATACAGAAGCCTCAATATAATTAGTTACCTCTCCATCAACAAAAAGATTCTCCACACATGGAGGATAATCGGGAACAACCACAAATTCAATAGATTGCAAACATCTCCAAAAAATCAATAAAAGCAAATAGATACGATGCTGCATTTTAAAGTCACCTCTTAGTTAAATTAATATTAAATAATAAATTCTAGTAAAAAAAATAGTTAAATACTATCCTTTTCGTATCCTTAATTCGGAGGAGTAATGAAACTTTATAAGCTTTCTATCTATTTACTTTTTCTTCCTATTTGTTTATCCGCAAAACCGAAAATCCCAGAAAATGTTTTAATTTTAGGGGTCTGTAAAAACATTGCAACTCAATTACCCAATTCGATGAAAATTGTTGAAGATATTGGAGCGCTGTTTGACGACTATTCCGTCCTCGTATATGAAGATAATTCAACAGACGATACTCCATTTCTTTTGCGTAAATGGGCCAGAACAAATCCCAAAGTTGAAGTAATTTGTGAAGTACTTCGCGAAGAAAGCTTTGGAACAACCTGCGTAAATAAGACAGCTCAAAACACTTTTTATCGTCCTGAAAAAATTGCTCGCGCGCGCAATATTATCTTAGAACGAGCACTAACCCACGACTATGATGCATTCCCCTACATTATTTGGATTGATTTAGATGTAGAAAAACCGTTTACCTATGAAGGAATTATTGAAACATTCAGGCGAGATGATTGGGATGCTGTTTTTGCCTATGGAGTAGAAGAAAGTGGAAAATACTTTGATTGGTATGCACATCGAGATGCAACATACCCGTTCGGACCGGAAGTGCATGGGGAACATTTTTGGTTTATCCCAAAAACACTCCATTTAAAAAAGAAAGCCGATTGGTATCCTGTATTTTCCGCCTTTAATGGTTTAGGAATTTATAGAAAATCATCACTTAAAGATTGCAAATACTCATCAATAAGCACTCCCGATTTGGAGAAATGGGTACAGTCAATTTTGAACGACCCTAACTTTCAGTCGCATCCACAAATAATTAGATACAAAGAGCTTGCTGCTCAAGCAACCGATCCTATCTACATTCCTACCCCCCATAAAGATCTTCCCTACTATCCGTATGACACCCCAATGATTATCTCACAAAATGTGGACAGCGTCATTTGGCGAGTCAGCTCTGGCATTCATCAATATCCTGCAACATGTGAACATTCCCCATTGCACGCCAGCATGATTGTCAAAGGGCATGGAAGGCTATTCATTAACCCCAGAATTCGAACCCATTATAATAATCGGAGATAATATATGCGATTATTCTTGTTACTACCCCTTATTTTTTACTCATTTCTCAATGCAAAAAATAATGAATCATTAAAATATATATCAGCTTATGGAATTTCAAAATCATCCGACATCCCTTTTAATCAAGGTGGCGATCCAAGGAACTCTATAAATCCATCAAGTCTAAAACCAGGCGATGTCATATGTATGGAAAGTTATTATGTTCCCATATTCTATCGCGATTGCCTTCCAAAAATAGAGACACCTGTTGTATTGGTTTTTCATGGCGGGGATGAATCATTTCCCACATCTCATCAAAATGAAATTGATATTGAAGATTTAATAGGAAATCAAAACATTCTCCATATATTTGCCCAGAATTGCGATTATACAGGACCTCAAATGGATAAAGTTTCCCCTCTTCCCATCGGAATAAATATTCATACACTAATAACCGGTAGCGGAGCGTTCGGCGAAAAGCAAGAGTCTCCTCAAAAACAAGAAGCATTACTGACCAAAATCGTAGCCAATTTACGACCCACCAATAAAAGGAAAAAAAAGGCTCTTATCGACTTTCATCTTAATGATACAATCTGTCATGGGTGGCCCACCATTAATAGATATCTTGATCCCGGAGAAACACGACAAACAATCAAAGAAAAACTTGCCGGATCAAAAGTAGTCGATATTATGACTGGCAGAATTCGCAGAAGAGAATTTTGGAAATTAAAGGGAACCTATGCATTCTCAATTTCACCCCCCGGCAATGGACTCGATACTCATAGAACATGGGAAGATTTAATCTTAGGATGCATCGTAATTGTTAAAAGTTCTCCGATGGACAGACTTTATGAAGGGCTGCCCGTCGTCATCATTAATGATTGGTCAGAAATCAATGAGGAAAACTTCGATAAATGGCTTAAACAATATGGAAATGTTTTAGACAACCCCAACTATCGTGAACGGATAACACTTAAGTATTGGGTAGCAAAGTTTAGAAGCCCTACTTTGATGGCAAATCATCCCATAATAAATTAAGGTCGCCGTAACCTATTGCAAAAAAGATTATCCCTATTTTTTACCCTTTATAGGGCAGCTCGATTTTCCAATGATTTGGTATAGGATGCACCAACTAAAAAACGATTCTAATAGCGTGAAGATCCCTGCTGCAAGAGCTATCCAGCTTGATTGCCCGAAAGCATAAGCAAAAAGAAGAATTGCTATTATAAGACGTATAATCCGATCTTTAGTACCGATATTTTTCTTCATGATTTCCCCTTTTCTCTTTTATAGTCATTTAAATTTAAAATTTCACTTAGGCTAAAAGATCGCTTCGCCTTTTTATCAACCATTAGGTAATGCTGAAGCAGGGCTCTGTTTTTACAGGCCCGATGCAAGCAGATAAAAAGCCGAAGATGATCTTGACGCATATGTGAAATTTTACTTTTAAATGACTATATAGACTTAACTCGCACCAAGTTTCTAATCGCCTGCTATAATTGCGACTCCGAGCATTCTCAACTCTCGATATAGAATATTGAGTTGAAGAGATTTTCACTAGGATATTTTTTTTAGAAAAAGAAATTAGATTCTTATAGTGAATTAAATTTACATTGATAAGTTTACACAGTATGTGCCCTTGGGTTTCATTAGGCATTAGCCGGCGCTGAAGCAGGCCGTGTGTTTTCACACGAGCGATGCAAGCGAATGGAACCCAAGGGATACAGACGCAGTAAAATT
>CANJWO010000029.1 GCA_947478685.1 Chlamydiota bacterium
ATTTTACTGCGTCTGTATTCCTTGGGTTCCATTCGCTTGCATCGCTCGTGTGAAAACACACGGCCTGCTTCAGCGCCGGCAAATGCCTAATGAAACCCAAGGGCACATACTGTGTAAACTTATCAATGTAAATTTAATTCACTATATAAAGTTTTTGATAAAAATGATTATGTATTGTTTATAATAATCACGATTCCTATAATAATTATGCTAAGTAACATAATTAAGAGGTAAATATGAGTTCATTATGCAATGTTTCAAATTTTTGTAGTAAGATTAGTTGTCCTGATTTTTCTGTTTCTGTGACAATGCCCTATATAGCAAAGCCATTGGCCGATTCTTTTGATGCGGCAATTGTAAAATCAAGACTTAGAGCAACTCCTGCTTTCGTTGGAATGGTTTTGACAGGTATTACTGCAATCGCGCTAGAGTCTGTAGTTAGACTTGCCGTTGCAATTATTACCTCCCCATTGTTAATAGGTGCATTTTCATATTGTGGTGAGCGCGGTAAGAGATTAGCAAGTATACCAGTTAAAGCTCTTGAGTCAGCTAAAGAGAATTTTATAGTAGGTCTTCTAACTATTAAAATTGCCTTCAACTCAATGTATAAAGCAGAAGAGATGAAATTTCAAAAATCTGCAGTATAGAAAGAATAGTAAGATATTTTAACTGAAAGGCCCTCCCTAGTGATAGGAAGGGCCTTTTTTTATTGATTGCTATTGACGGCCGCCACGTTTGCGATCGACCTCTTTGAGGTGGATTTTGCGGATACGGATCGATTTCGGTGTGATTTCGATCAGTTCGTCGTTTTGGATGAAGTCGATGGCTGATTCTAGGGTCAAGATGCGGGGAGGGGCGAGGATGACGTTTTCATCGTTGCCGGCTGCACGGACGTTTGTCAGATGCTTTTCTCTAGCAGCATTGATGATCAAGTCATTTTCGCGACTGTGTTCTCCTACAATCATCCCTTCATAAATCTCGGTTCCTGGGTCAATAAAGAAATGGCCTCGGTCTTGGAGGAGGAAGAGGGCGTGAGGAGTTGTTTTTCCAGCACAATTGGCAATAAGGCTTCCTAATTTTCTTCCTGGAATTGGCCCTTTAGTCTCTGCATATTCATCAAAGATTGAGGTTAGAATTCCTTCACCTTTTGTCATTGTAAGGAATTCATTTCGAAATCCCATAAGTCCACGTGTTGGGATTGAAAATTCCATGGAAGTAATCCCATGTTCATTCGTAGTGAGCGATTTGAGACTTCCCTTTCTTTGGGAGAGCTCTTGGATGGTAGCGCCTGAGTATTCGTCACGCACTTCGATGTGTGCAATTTCGAACGGCTCGTGATCTTTTCCATCAACTTTTTTCATAATTACCTGAGGCTTAGATACGGCAAATTCAAAACCCTCTCTTCGCATTGTTTCGATAATGACTGAAAGGTGGAGCTCGCCTCGTCCAGAGACTCTAATTGAGTCGTCTTTTCCTGTAGAATCGTCAATTTTAAGTGAGATATTAGACCGTTTTTCTTTCATTAGGCGGTCTCTAATCTTATTCATTGTTACGTGTTTTCCCTCTCTGCCTACAAATGGGCTTGAGTTAACCATCATCTCTATCGATACAGTTGGCTCGCCGAGTTTTATTGGGGGTAATTGTTGGATGTGATCTGGATGGCATAAAGTATCGCCAATCATTACATCAGGAATACCGAAGATGCTGACAATATCACCCACTCCAGCTTCAGGAAGGGCTATTTTTTTCAGGCCAAGGTAGCCTTCAATTAAGGAGATTTTATGATTTGTTGGATGACCAGTTGCGGCATCAATGCGAGTAAGAGTATCCCCTTTTGTCACCTTTCCTGAAAGGATACGGCCGGTTGCTGCACGTCCAGTAAAATCATTATATGATAGTGTCATTGCCTGCATAAGGAAGGGGGCATCAAGAGATCCGAGTGGCGATGGGACCTCTTCAATAATCATTTCAAATAAAGGTCGCATATCGACAGTTGGGTCTTCTAATTTTCTCTTTGCAAATCCAGTAAGGCCAGATGCATAGATGTATGGGAAGTCGAGTTGCTCGTCGTTAGCTCCGAGTTCGACAAAAAGGTCAAATGTTTTATTTAGAGCGTGCTCTGGATCTGCATGAGGACGGTCGATCTTATTAAGGATCACAATAGGTCTTAGTCCCGCTTTTAAGGCTTGAGAGAGGACGAATCTTGTTTGAGGCATTGGCCCTTCTTTCGCATCAATTAAGAGGAGAACCGAGTTGACTATACCTAAAACTCGCTCAACTTCTCCTGAAAAGTCGGCGTGTCCGGGGGTGTCGATCAAATTGATTTTATACTCTTCAAAAATAAGACTAGTGTGCTTTGCAAAAATGGTAATTCCACGCTCGCGCTCTAAAACGAAGCTATCCATCGCCCTTTCTACCACTTCCTCATTATCCCTAAATGATTCAGTGAATCTAAGGAGGCTGTCCATGAGAGTTGTTTTACCATGGTCAATGTGTGCAATAATTGCTACGTTTCTAATAAACTTTGGCTCGTACATATAATCCCTATCGTTAAGGAAAAAACTATAGCATTTTAGCAAACAATAAGCTAGACTTTTCCTATGTAACGGTTCAGTAGGGTATGTTGTTAAAAAGGGGTTTTGAAGAGTTTCCTGCAGGGAAAAGGGCGTCCACGCTATTGCCGAATATTTTAAAAGGCATTAAAGAATCCCACGATAAAAAACTTGGTGAAGTAGCAAAAATCTGGCAAGAAATTGTTGGAGAAAAGTATGCTTCGATGACAAAAGTTGTCCAAGTTGACAAAGATATTTTATATATAAAAGTTTTTTCAACTCCTCTTTATGCGATACTCAGTACGCAGGAAAGGGGGAGGCTAGAAAAAGAGATTCAAAAAAAGGTCTCCTTTTTAAGAATAAAATCAATCGTATTTCGAAGGTAAAATGACAGCCATGACAGATAACAAAAAAGAGTACGAAGCCAGTTCAATCACCGTGTTAGAGGGGCTTCAAGCAGTTCGGGAAAGACCTGGAATGTATATTGGAGACACCGGCGTAGGCGGTCTTCATCACCTCATTTATGAAGTTGTAGATAACTCTATAGATGAAGCGATGGCGGGATATTGCACATCAATTTCAGTTGTTCTTCGAAAAGATGGTGGTGTTGCAATTGAAGATAATGGACGGGGAATACCTGTTGGGCTTCATGAAGGCGAATCCAAAAAGCAAGGAAGAGATGTCTCTGCTTTGGAAGTTGTTATGACAATCCTACATGCAGGCGGAAAGTTTGATAAAGATACTTATAAAGTCTCAGGTGGTCTCCACGGCGTTGGTGTCTCTTGCGTAAACGCACTTTCTAAGAGACTTGAGGCTCACGTTTTTAAAAATGGAAAAGCTTATGTAATGGCTTTTGGAAAAGGAAAGCCAATAGAATTACTCAAAGAAACTGGGGAGACAGAAAAACGGGGAACACAGGTTGTTTTCTGGCCGGATGATACGATTTTTCCATCCATTACATTTGACTATGATACAATTCATAGTAGATTGAGAGAGCTTGCCTTTTTAAATAGAGGTTTAGAGATTTCACTTCGAGATGAGCGGAACTCAGATCATGAAGATCTTATCTTTAAATACGAAGGTGGGATTAATTCATTTGTTAAATTTATTAACGAGAACAAAATAGCGATTTTTCCCGAGCCAGTCTACATTAAGGGATCTAAAGAGCTTCATGATGGTGTTTTAGAATTTGAAGTCTCTATGCAGTGGAATCAGACGTATACAGAGACAGTCTTTTCCTATGTGAATAACATTCCAACAAGGCAGGGGGGAACTCACTTAACCGGATTTTCTACAGCTCTGACCCGTGTTTTGAATACTTATATTAAAAACCATAATCTCTTGAAAAATGAGAAAGTGGGAATTACCGGTGAAGATGTCAGGGAAGGGATTACTGCAATTATTTCAGTAAAAGTTCCAAATCCTCAATTTGAGGGACAGACTAAACAAAAACTTGGAAATAGTGAAGTTGGCTCATCTGTTCAACAGATTGTTGGTGAAGAATTTACGATATATCTTGAAGAAAACCCTCAGATTGCAAAAATCATTGTTGAAAAAGCATCGATTGCTTCTCAAGCAAGAGAGGCAGCAAGAAAGGCTAGGGAATTAACACAGAGAAAGTCGGCACTGGATGGTTTAAGATTGCCTGGTAAGCTTACCGACTGTACTGAGAAAGATCCAGCGCTCTGTGAGATTTTTATTGTTGAAGGAGATTCAGCGGGAGGTTCTGCAAAAGGGCATCGGGATAGGAAAACTCAGGCCATATTGCCGATTCGTGGTAAGATTTTAAATGTTGAAAAGTCAAGATTACAAAAAATTTTACAAAACACCGAAGTTGGCGCGATGATTGCAGCTTTTGGCTGTGGGATTGGAAAAGAGAATTTCAACTTGGAAAAACTCCGTTATCACAAAATCATCATCATGACCGATGCCGATGTCGATGGTTCTCACATTAGGACGCTTTTACTTACGTTCTTCTATAGACATATGCCGGCCTTACTAGAAAATAATTTTATCTATATTGCCCTCCCACCACTTTATCAGGTGACTCGTAAGAAGACCTCGAAGTACATTCACTCTGAAAAAGAGATGGATGAGTACTTACTTGGACTTGGAATTAGTGATATCCATTTAAGAATGGCGTCACACAGTGATATTCTAGAGAAGGATGCTCTCAAGAGACTTCTTGCGATGATTCTAGATATTGAAAATTTCATTGGAACTATAGAAAGAAAAGGGGTTGTCTTTAGAGAGTTTTTATTAGCTAGAAACGCTGAGGGTATTTTACCTAAATATCAAGTCCAACTGGAAGATGAATCCTTTTTCCTTTATTCAAAAGAAGATCTAAATGAATTTAAGATAAAAGATTTAGATGCGCAAAAAAGAGTCTTTGAATCAATCCCAGAAGAAGAAAGAAAAGGACGGGTATTTGAACCTGCCTCTTTCCATTACCTTCAGTTGCTAGAAGAAGAGCGATTAGATTCTATCAAAAAAGGACTTTCCGAATTTTCATTGTCCTTTGAACAATATGTTGTAGGTCAGGGTAAGATATTAGATATTATCAATGAGAGTAAAGACGAAAGACCTGTTTATACACTGAGAGAAATTGTTGATCTCATTCGAGAGAATGGCCGAAAGGGGATGGAGATCAAACGATTTAAGGGTCTTGGAGAGATGAACGCCGACCAGCTCTGGGAAACTACTATGGATCCTGCTGCTAGAACGCTAGTTCAAGTAAGTCTTTCAGATGCAATTGCAGCTGAACATATGATTTCTATGTTAATGGGCGAAGAGGTTAGACCGAGAAGAATCTTTATTGAAAGCCACGCCCTTTCAGTTAAAAACTTGGATATTTAAGGAACTATGAGCGAAGAAACAAAAATACATCAGTCCGTTGTTGTTCGCAACATTGAGGAAGAGTTAAAGGAAAGCTACTTACGCTATTCCATGTCGGTTATTATTTCCAGAGCGCTGCCCGATGTAAGAGATGGTCTTAAGCCGTCACAAAGGCGTATTTTGTATGCGATGAGACTTCTTAGTTTGAGTCCTGGAGCTAAACACAGAAAATGTGCAAAAATTGCCGGGGATACTTCAGGGGACTTTCACCCTCACGGTGAAGCTGTGATTTATCCAACGCTTGTGCGAATGGCTCAAAGCTGGTGTATGCGGTATATGCTTATCAATGGCCAAGGAAACTTCGGATCAATTGATGGTGACCCGCCAGCCGCGATGCGATATACAGAGGCGAGACTTACTCATCCTGCCATGGCTCTAATGGAAGATCTCGAAAAAGAGACCGTTGACTTTGTGCCAAACTATGATGAGACTCGAAAAGAACCGGTTGTGTTTCCAGCGCAGTTTCCTAACCTTTTAGCTAACGGATCGTCCGGAATCGCTGTCGGAATGGCAACAAACATCCCTCCACATAATATAAATGAACTCATCGATGCCACAAATTTAGTTATCGACAATCCTCAAGTGAGTGTTGAAGAGATCATGAAAGTAATGCCAGGGCCAGATTTTCCTACTGGTGGCGTGATTTGCGGTGGTCAAGGAATTAAAGAGGCCTATCTTACAGGACGTGGAAAGTTGTGTTTGCGTGGAGTGATCCGCGTTGAAGAGGAAGAGGGTGAGAAAGTAAAAGTTGTTGTTGATGCAATTCCTTATAACGTCAATAAATCTATCTTGATCACTAGAATTGCTGAGCTGATCAATGAAAAAATTATGACCGGTGTCTCTGATATTAGAGATGAATCTGATAAAGAAGGTCTCCGAATTGTACTCGATTTGAAGAAGGGTGAAATTCCAGATGTGATTATAAATCAGTTATATAAGTTTACTGATTTACAGGTTACATTTGGTTGTAACATGCTTGCTCTCGATAACGGCCTTCCTCGCGTAATGAACATTAAACAGTTCATATCTGCTTGGATCGATCACCGAATTGAGGTGATTCAACGCCGTACCAGGTACGAACTTAAAAGAGCTGAAGCAAGAGCCCATATTTTAGAAGGTTATCTAAAAGCTCTTGATCATCTCGATGCAATTGTTGCTCTTATTAGACAGAGTAAGGACAAAGCCGACGCTAAAAGTGCCCTTATTGTTGAATACAATTTAAGTGACAAGCAAGCCGATTCAGTGCTTGAACTCCGATTGTACCAACTTACCGGTCTTGAAAGAGAGAAAGTTGAAAGTGAATACAGAGATCTTCTTCTTAAAATTGAAGAATTTAGAGCGATTTTGGCTTCTGAGCTAAAAGTAAGAGGCATCATCAAAGAAGAGCTTCACGGTCAAAGAAATAAATCAGAGCGTTTGACAAGAATCATTGCAGGTCAAGGCGAAACGTTTGAAATGGAAGATTTAATTACAAACGAGAGCGTTGTAATTACGATTTCAGCGGATGACTACATCAAACGGATGCCAATGAACACCTTTAGAGAGCAGAGACGTGGTGGACAAGGGGTTACCGGTGTTGAGATGAAGAAAGATGGTGAGTCGCTAAAAGATGTCTATATTGCTAATACGCATGACCATCTCCTTGTCTTTACCAATTTTGGCCGTTGTTATTGGTTAAAAGTTTGGCAAATACCTGAAGGTAGCAGAAGAGCGAAAGGAAAAGCGATTATCAACCTTCTAGAAGATCTAGGTAAAGAAGAGAGAATTGCCGCTGTTCTGAAAGTTGTTAGCTTTGATGAAGAGGGATGCATTTTCTTCGCCACGAAAAAAGGTACTGTCAAGAAAACTGACTTACAAAGCTACTCATCACCACGTAGAAAAGGTGTTTATGCGATCACAATTGACGAGGGTGACGAAGTGATTGCAGCTAGACATTCTAGAGTCGGAAAGCAGGTAATGCTCTTTACGAAAATGGGAATGGCAGTAAGATTTGATGAGACAGAAGTAAGGCCGATGGGACGTACTGCACGAGGTGTTCGTGGCGTTACATTAAAAAATGAGAACGACTCAGTTGTTTCGTGTGAAGTTGTCTCTCCAGATGATACTCTCTTACTTGTTTGTGAAAACGGATATGGAAAGAGATCAGATGTAGAAGAGTTCCGCAAAACACATCGAGGCGGCAAAGGGGTGATTTCAATCATTACCAATGATCGAAACGGTAAAGTTATCGGCGGAATCGTTGTCACAGATAAGGATGGCGTTTTAATGATGTCTGAATCGGGACAAACCCTTCGGACTTCAATGAAAGCAGTTCGGGTAATGGGTCGTTCTACACAAGGTGTGAGACTCGTTCAAATGCAAGAGGGCGATAAACTTATCGGCATTCAGCGCGTTACTGAAGATGAAGATGATGTGATTGCTGTAGCCGAGCTTGTGCAACCAATTTTAGCTCAAGCGGAACCAGTCCAAATAAAGACTGAATTGGCAGAGGCTGAGGCAATGAAGCCAGATCAGGCAGTAGAAGAGGTGTCTGAGGAAGATGAAGTCTAACGGGCTTTTTATAACCGTGGAAGGAGGCGAAGGGACAGGTAAGTCTACGCTTGTCAATAGCCTCTACACGTACTTGACTGAAAGAAAAGAGCGTTTTGTTGTAAAAACCTTTGAACCTGGATCAAGCACGCTCGGAAAAGAGATTAGAAACATTTTGCTTCATCGCAAGGAGCTCGTCATCTCAGGAAGATCAGAGCTCTTCTTATTTTTAGCCGATCGGGCACATCACATTGAAGTGCTTATTGGGCCGGCTTTAAGAGAAGACCTCATAGTGATCTGTGATCGTTTTTCCGATTCATCAATAGCCTATCAAGGGGCCGCCCGGGGAATCGCAGATCTAGATACCTTAGAAGAGATCTGCCTTTTTGCAACAGACGGTCTTGTTCCCGATCTAACATTCTATCTAGATTTGGATCCCAAGATTGGACTTGCCCGAATTAAAGGGGAGAAAGATCGGCTAGAACAAGAGGTGATAGAATTTCATGAAAGGGTGCGCGAAGGCTATTTAGAGCTTTCTCGTAAGCATAATGATCGAATCTATAAACTAGATGCTAGCAAAACGCCACATGAGGTATTTAAGCAAGCGCTCACCATATTGGAAGATAAATGTTCAGAACTCCTCTAATATTTTACGGACCTGATTATGAAACAGCTCTATCTAAAGCAAAAGAATTTGGGTTCAACCTTCTTAATAAAGAGGTCAGCCATCCTGATTTTTTAGAAATTATCCCAGAAGGGAAAAACTACACCAAAGAGCAAATCACAGATTTTCTCTCCGATGTTGCCCTCTCGCCCTACTCTTCCCCTTACAAAGTCTACCTCTTCCATAAAGCCGACAAAATGCTCCCCGTCCACGCAAACGCCCTCCTCAAAACCTTCGAAGAAAAGCCCGATCACGCAGTTATCCTCCTTGTCACCGACAACGTAAAAGCGATCATAGAAACCATCCTCTCCCGCTCCAAAAAGATCTTCGTTCCAAACAGCGCACAAGAGACCGTTTCTAATTCTGATGCTCTTGTTAGACAGGCGCTTAAGTCTCGTGCCGAAAATAACATCTATGCCTGCCTTGATATCCTCCCCGAACTTGAACTTGTCCCCCTCGAAGAAATTTCCGATAGCCTCCTAAATTGGTACAGAGACAACAAGCCCAGGGCCCTTGAAGCTGTTTGCAAGCTCGTAGAAAAAGCGCACGTTGCCCACGACAGACACATGCGCTCAAAACTTATCTTGGAATATCTTTTTCTTCAACCCTTAAGTCTGTAGCCACTCATAAAACTCTACAAGCATCAACCACTTAGATTCAATATTTTCTATGCAGCTTAGGTTTGATTGATTTGTTCCGGGACTACAGACAAATGGAAAATCGCCGCAAGAAAAAGTATTATTTGCAGGTTTTAGCAAAGTTAGTATATCAGGGGTAAAATAGCTCGGATTTGAATTTGCATATGATAATAATATGGTATAATACTGAGATTGTGCATTTTTGTAATCTGGACCAAGATTTAGGCTCAATAAAAAAACAGAAACAGCAAAGCACTTAAGGGAATTAAGAAAATCTCCAAATAAATAGCAGTTGGAACCTCCGGTACAAGGATGGTAGTTTTCTAGTGCACTCGCTATATCTTTACAATTATTGTTTTCGCACCAAACCTGTGGGTATGAATAGTTTGAAGTAATTGCCGCAGAAATAAATCCGTACAATATTGGAACGCCATAACCAGAACGTGGTACATCATTAAAAAATGATAGGATATTAGCTTTGGCATTAGTAAAATCTAACGGTAGAGGGTTAGGTACGCTCATTTTTATTTATACTCCTTAGGTTTAATTTAAATTAATTATGCCGATTATTATAATTATTCATATTATGTTGGTTTTTAAAGAGGGGTGAAAGATTTTTTTTTCAGGGATAGCTTTTTTGTAGGGGGATTTGGTATGATAGATCGCTATGGAACTACCACGAAGAAAACAGAGAGAGATCCTTTTACAGCTTCTATTTTCATGGGAGGTCTCAAATAACCTGTCCATTGAGGATCCGACTGATATATTGATGGAATCTTTAGAGATTTCAAAGAAAAATGTGTTAGGGATGGATGAGAAAATCCAAGAAATTATTAAACATGTAAGTGAAATCGATGACACTTTGGCTAGAACATCAGTTGAATATTCTTTAGAAAGGATCTCCTTGATAGATAAGAATATTTTGAGAATAGCTATTTTCGAATTACTTTTTGAAAAGGAACAGCCTAAGATAGTGATAGAAGAGGCTCTTAGGTTATCAAAAAAATTTTCCTCTCCAGAAGCAGTTTCCTACGTCCATGCGATTATAGATGAGGTATACCATTCAGGATCCAAAATTTGACTTTTTCTGCACTGACATCCCCGCTTTTAAATTTACTTCACCCTCGCTTGATAATACAGAGCTCGGTTTCAGTATCGGCTTTGCCTAATTTAAATTCGTTGCGCCAGCTTCGAAAAAATGATAATTTTTGATCCTTCATGGTATATAAAAGTGAAAAAGTCTCAAGTGCAGTTTAAAGCTCCTTTAAAAGATTATTGTACCTATGCAATTGGCGGCCCTGCAAAGGAACTTGCTGTAGCTCTTACGAAAGAGGAATTGCGCGAGTATCTAATCGATGCTAAGCGGCTTAATAAAAAATACATTGTAATTGGGAAGGGTTCGAATTGCTTATTTGATGATAGGGGATTTAACGGCCTTGTTATCGTCAATAGAATTCAGGATATTGAGTGGAAGGAGTCAAGCGTTGTAGTCGGAGGTGGGTATAGCTTTTCATTGCTTGGGATACAAGCTTCAAGGAAAGGGTACACCGGGTTAGAATTTGCTTCTGGCATTCCAGGGTCAATCGGCGGCTCTGTCTATATGAATGCAGGTTCTGGCGACCTAGAGACAAAAGATGTTTTGGAAGAGGTTGAATTTCTTCACGAAGATGGTCGTATTGAAATATATAAAAGAGATGCACTACAGTTTTCTTACCGAATGTCTATATTTCAAAAGATGAAAGGGGTAATTTTATCGGCAACATTTAGGCTAAAGCTTTCTCTAGATGCAAAAGAGAAGCAAGAAAAACTTTTGGCATACAGAATGGAGACTCAGCCTTATAAAGAGAGATCGTGCGGCTGTGTATTTCGTAATCCAGAAGGTGATAGTGCTGGTCGTCTTATCGATTCGCTCGGCTTAAAAGGGCTTACTCAAGGTGGAGCTAAGATTTCTGAAACTCACGGAAATTTTATTGTGAATCATAATCAAGCTAGCGCAGAAGACATTTTAGATCTAATTAGGTATGTCCAAATAAAAGCAAAGCATCATGCAGGCATCGTGCTTGAACCTGAGGTAAAGTACATCCCCTTTGACGAATAAAGAGATGCAATTGAGTAAGAGATATGATCTACACACCCATTCAACAGTTTCAGATGGTACCTTTACGCCAAAGGAACTGATCGATCTTGCATCATCAATAGAACTTTCCGGACTCTCTATTACCGATCACGACACAATCGATGCCTATACAGATGAACTGTTTACATATGCACAAGAAAAAAACATCGAAATTATTTCTGGCGTAGAATTTTCCTCAGGTTATCAAGATACAGGCATTCATCTTCTTGGGTATTGTTTTGATATCCATAATGAGGCAATAAAACAATTTTGCATTCGGCATAAAGAGCGAAGAAAGGACCGAAACCGGCAGATTTTAGAGCTCTTAAAAAAGGAAGGGATGGAACTTTCAGAAGATGACTTAAGAGATGCTGGCGGCGTTGTTGGAAGGCCTCATATTGCAGGTGCTATGATAAGAAAAGGGTATGTAGCAACATTTCAAGATGCCTTTAGATTATTTATTGGAGATGGGAAACCTTGTTTTGCGCCAGGGAATAGATTCTCTCTTGAAGAGACAATAGCAATTATTCATGGTGCAGGTGGTAAAGCAGTTCTTGCTCATCCGATCCTTCTAAAAAAACGATCACTCATTAAAAAACTACTAGAACTTCCTTTTGATGGGATAGAATGTTTTTACGCCAATTTTTCTGCCAGCCAGAATGGAGAGATTAGTTATATTGCTACGAAGCACAATTTAGTCCAAACGGGTGGCTCTGATTTTCATGGCACTGTTAAACCTCATAGCATTCTTGGGTCTGCCTATACAACTGAAGAGAATTTGGCGAGATTAAGACATGCATGAACTGATGCATAACTTGGTGGAGAAAAGAGGGTCTAAACTTGATCGGATGAAAGAGTTAGATCTAGCCTTTGGAATGCCTTCGCGAGATTATCGAAAAATTCATGTGGCAGGGACAAATGGTAAAGGATCTGTCTCCACTAAAATTGCATCCGCTTTGACCGCGCTTGGTTATAAAACAGGGCTCTACACTTCACCTCACATTAATACCTTTCATGAAAGGGTCCAAATTGATGGAAAGATGATCTCTGTTGAAGAGGCCTCCTTTTTTCTCAGAAAAATTTTAGAAATCTCTAAAGATGCAACATTCTTTGAAGTCTTAACAATGCTTGCTTTCCTCTATTTTCAAACTAAAAATGTCGATTTTGCAGTGATAGAGACAGGGCTTGGGGGCACTTTAGATCCAACAAATATCATCAATCCGGAATTAAGTGTAATCACCTCAATTAGTTTTGATCATATGAATCTTTTAGGATCGACACTCGATGAAATTGCCGAGAATAAGGCAGGGATCATTAAACCAAATACGGGCGTTGTCTTGGGATATAGAGCAGCCTTAGATCCAGTGTTAAAAAAAGCTGTGTTAGAGAGATCTCCAATTTACATCTTGCCCCCAGAAGCTGATTGGATAGAAGAGAATACTAATATTGCTAAAAAAGCTGTCTCTCTCCTTTTTCCTTCAGCACAGAACCTTGATTTTTCTATTCTCCCCCCATGTAGATTTGAAATCCTTGAAAGAGACGGACTTCCCATTATCTTTGATATCGCACACAACGAAGATGGATTAAAAAAGCTCTTTTCAAAACTTGAAAAAACATATCCAGGCAGAAAAATCTTCACTATCTTTGGAATGAGTCAGGATAAATGCATAGATTTTGCCATCCCATTTCTAAAAAATAGAGCAGCTGAAATTTTTCCCTTTGATGTAGAAAATCCCCGCATCATGCGAAGAGCTGATCTAGCAAATCTCCTCGATTCAACATGGGATGATTTAGATAATTTTATTAAATTAGCAGATGCTAAGAATGGAATTGTACTTATCACCGGCAGCGCCTATATCATGCAAGCTGCTAAAGAGGCGATCTTTAAACCTCTTCTTTTAGGCGGATCGGCTCTCAGCTTTCACTAAATCAAAGAATCAAACGTCTGACCCCGATACTCATGACCCTGATACTCACAAGTCCAACCATAATGAAGTTGCGGCCTTAACCTTTTTTAATTCCCTAATGTGGTCCGGAGACTTATATTCATTTATTTGAGATATACGTAATAAGCTCTGCGCAATTGCTCCTATTTTCATTGCAAGATCAAAAGTGAGATTATTTCGATATTTCATATGCATCGTTATACAGTCCAATGAATGCTTATTGAACGTATTTTGATCAATAAATTCTGGAGTGGTTGTTAATAATTCATATAATTTATCAAAATTTTGATTAAACTTAACGAGTAGAGGATCTATTGATAGAGCTTTTGATTTTTCTTCGTATTCGAACCGAGATGCCTTAGCTGCTTGAGGAGATTTTGCAGCAGGAAGAGCAGAGGGTGGAGGTGAAATCCTAGCAGGATTGCTTGCGGGTGAGGATTCTTCATCGGGAGGTGTTTGGAAACTTGTAGAAGAAGCCTCATCACCGCTACTTGCCTCTGAAAACTCAGTAGATATGTTTGAAAGATGCTCTACAATTTCATCAACAATTTCCTCTAGTTCATCAGAAATTTCCTCTAAACCTACCATATTTGCAATAGATTGTATTTTTTTAACCACATCAAGAATCTCATTTTGTGAAAGACCTTTTAAGCTATCAGGGTTGTCCCAAAAATCATTAAGTTTATTCTGAAAATCATCTCTTGATGCTGCTTCAGTGAGTGATGGTTCAGGTAATAATCTTTTAACAACGTTAAATACAAGCTCTTTAGAGGGTGATACCGGTTCAAAAATGCTTTCCCTTTCGATGCTATCAGCCCTTCTTGCCTCAGCTACATCAGCCTCATAGTCTAATGTAAGCGCTCTAATTTCATGAACAATTTCTTTTATACCTAGCTTTTTTGCAATAAATTTTATTTTTTCGGCGTCCGCTAGTGTAGTTCCTGGTGATTCTTTACACTTCTTCCAAAAAAGTTCAAACTCATCTTTGAAAATAGCTGTGGTTTCAGCAGATAATGGTTTATCATTGTTCCTAAGACGATCATAGATCGCTTTGAAATTTCCCCAGCCACCCTCTATTCCATCTAGAGTCACCTCACGTTGCGGAGGTCCTGGAGACACGCGCACTGGTGCAATAGGAGCATGGGGTACTGCCCCAGGGAGAGTTGGTTCAGGCAATGATCCTCGAGCCATATCACCTACTCGCTTCTTAGCTGGCGATGCAGCCTCAGGAACACTTTCATCTTTTGGAAGGGTCGGCTCGCGGCCTCCCTGTGGTCTATCTATTGGGTCCATGTCTATATTAAGACAATAGGCCCTATATTAAGGTCAAGAATTCTCTTCTATTAAAAAGATGGGGATGTTGATTTGGTTTTTTTTACACAAGGAGGAAGAGGAGAGCGAGGAGTTAAAAATATAACATTTTAGGTGTTAAAAAGATGGGATGTGTCTTTTGAGTGCTATTTCTCTTCTTCTTCGATATGTGTCACAAAATCAAGGTCTTGGAAAATGTTGTGAATTTCTACGATCGAGGGGTAGGGAGTCTTGCCCATATAATAGTCGGCAAGATCGTGGGCATAGCCAAGAATGCCTTGAATGGATTTAAGTCTAACTGTCTGATCGTCAAGGTTTTGTAGATTGCCTTTGCAAGTAGAGATATGGAAGTGGATCTCTTTTTGTTGGCTCGAAGAGAAATTCCCTAAGAAAGAGTCTTCAAACTCATCAAATTTTTCCTGATAGAGGACGCGAGCGAGATCGTATAAGAGTTCTGCAAGCGCTAGGCTCTCTTGTGAGGTATCCTTTACCCGAAAATTGTCTAAGGAGACGCTTTTTTTTGGCTTACTACGCTTGGAGGGGGTGATTAAAGGTTCGTGCTTTTCAGCTTTTTCGATACAGGCTCTAGCAAACCGGATGAATTTAGCATTGCTCCGAGAGGGTCTATGCTGACTTACAAAAAGATCGATTTTGGTTCTTAATAGGTGGGCATCATTTGCCACATCCCTAGCTGACCTATTTGGGCTTGAATTAGCAAGCTTTTCGGCATCTTCAGCTAAATTGATCACATCCTTTCGCACTTCTAGTTGATGGCACCGCCCTGCAAGCCTCTTTACAAGGTCCTTCTGCTGCTCTAAAAGGGTAGTAACCCCAATTTCATTACTCTTTAGCGCCTTATCGATCGATCTATCAATTTTCGTCAGTCGATTCAAAAAATCTTTTAACTTCCCAAGATCGGGAAAGGTGTGCCTCTCGAGGAAAACCTCGATCGATTCTAATTCTTCTTCATGACCTGGAAATTCAATTTTCATACAACACATCTATTTAACACCCGCTACAATTATATGCTAGAAAAATGAAAAAGTAAAGTAAAATATTTCCTTGATATCAGAGTTCAAGGGGGGGGGCTGCGGTAAGCAAAGGGGCTAGTGCAGCCTGAGCTTTTCTTCTTACTGTTTGCGAAATAGTTTCTGCAGGAGGTTCACTACCGTCAAGTTCTGTATTTATACCAATAGCCTTTAATGCATTGATATATCTTTGAGCTACTGGTGGCATTTCTATATCTGGAGAATTGATTGCTGTGATTTCAATTAACCTTTGAAGCAACGTTTGTGTGTTATCAGTAGGAAAAGTGTCCTGGTAGAATTTTATAGTTCGAGCCATTTCGGTTGGATCGTCATAACGAGCAAGCGCCGCGGTTGCCGCCTCTCTAGAAACTAGGTTAGCTTCAGTAACGCCGCGTGGAGCAAGTACGGCCAAATAGCTGAGGTATAAAGCCTCTGCAGCTTCGCGCGGTTGATCGAAGAGATCAATGTAGAAGCGGAGGATCTCTTTTGTGGGCATAACGGCTAAGTTGTCAGTTTGTAGCTCTCTTAAGCGCGCAGCCCTATTTGCTTGCATTATTTCTCTGTCTTCAGTTGTAAGATCAGCTGCAGTTGGATTTTCCGCTAGCTTAAAAGAGGTAAATGTACATAGATTGGCATTTGCATCATGAGATTTATAGGGTGTGCGAATGGCAAGAAATGCGGCAGCAGCCTCCGGAGTATTAAAATCGCAACTGAAAGCTCTGCCAATAAACTCTGGGGGCGCCCCGCTATCTGCAGGAAAGCCATGAGAATCCATGATCGTATATGTTTTACCTCCATCAGGCTTGGATGTAATTGTGATAGCATAAAAGGTCTGCCCTTTATGAATAATCGCCCCTCCATTGCCCACGACAAGCTGAGCTTCAAGCTGGGTAATTAGGCTCTTATATTGTTCGGATTCACCGTTCTCTTTTAGTGTTTCTGAGAAAATGCTATCTTCTCCAGGGGTAAGGAAATCCTTCATCGCTTCGATTATAGGGAATACTTCTGCATTACCGGGGCAGGGTTGACCCGCCACGTAATATAATTGTTCATCCTCAGGATGTTCACGGCAGGCTTTTTGTTGTCTGATAAGGCCAAGGAATATTGCGTCATCTAGACTTTCGGGGGGGGTTCCCGCTAGGTTAAGATAAATATTATATGCGGCAATGAAGCAGCAAGCATGATTGGCTGCACCAGGCATAAACTCGCATTGTCTTGTTAAGTCAAGTGCAGTTGCGTCTGCATGTAAAGCACGTGCACTTAAAGTCTTTTTTAAAGTAAATGCAGAAAGGGTATGTTGTGACTCGCCAGATATTTTAGTTGCACCTTCAATTGGCTTACTACTAGCAACAATATAAGTCTCAATCTTACGTACTTTTGTTAGGAGCGCAGCGATCTCACTAGTCAACTCATTTTCTACGCCAAGTTCAGATAGCTCTACTAACAGGCTTGAGAAAAATTGTTTTTGTCGAGATACGTGCTCCAAATTAGCAGGATCTCTATTTTCACAGCTTGCGACATCTTCTCTAAATAGAGGAAGATTTTCGATAACCTTATCTAGAAGCGGATTTATAGTAGCTTTTAAGCTCTCATCAATTCTTTGCAGTCCTATAGGTTTCTGCCTGCTACAGGCAGCTCTTGCTTGTGCACAGTATTGTGAAAAGTGCTCTTGGGACGCTAGACGAGCAGTTAAGTCATTATTTCTGGAATCATATTTAGGAATATTGGTAACCATTTCGATATAGGTTTTAAGAGAGGGTATAGTACCTCCATAAATATTAAAGGCTAAAAGACAATAAGATTTATAACTTTCAAGCATAGCTGTATGATCATCATTTTTAACTCCATTGCGAGCTATTACACTTTCTAAAAGATTTTCCCCGTCAACTATGGCGCCTCTCATTGCAAGATTAAAAATAACACTAAAGCTAGGGGGATTGGTTCCTATGAGAGCCCTTTGTTCATCCAGAGATAGCTTGAAAACATCCTCCATAAATTTTTGGCACTCTCTTCCTAGAGTCAAAGGACCTCTATCCATCAGGCAATCGGGGTTAGTTAGAGTGCGCGCCAGAGTGGTAAGTCTTTCGGTAACTTCGGGTAGCGCGGGAGGAGTGGGTGGCGGTCTGGGGGCAGCTTCAGCGAACGACGGTGCTGGAATCCGTATTCTAGGCAGCGGGGTTAAAGGTGGAGGGGGTTGAGGTGCTGCCGCTGCGACTGCGGCGCGTCTTTCGGCGAGTCTTGTTTCGAGATAATCATGGATTTCTTTCATTTTGGGATCTGTAGGTTTACTAAGTGATGCTGCACTTTGAATTAATGAGTCGGCAACGAGAATGATTTGTTCGCCAAGTTTGGGGGTGATTCTTTGGCTATTGCGGACGGGAACCCAAAATTTATAGAGCTCCGTAGTAAACGTAGTAAGTTCGGGTTGGGTTAGTTGTGTAAAAGGCTCTGTGCTAAATCTTATGCACATCTCCTCAAAATTGATTCGATGAAGATAAAGTAAGCCGGCAGGTTCTGGAGCTAGTGCTGGGCTGCCTGCGGCATGGTCACGCTTGTTTTTTGCATAAATTGCCCTTGCTAGGCCTGCTGCATTCTCTATCTGATGAGAGAGTTCGCCGCCAATTCCTCCCTTAGGAAGCTTTGCTTTGTTTGCATCCCAATAAGCTTTAAGCTCCTTTGTAACTTCATTAAAAATGAGCGTTGGTGAAGCTGATTTAGCTTGCTTTTCGATGTTTGCGCAGAGTTGGTCAAATTTATACGTAGTAATCTCTCCGAGGAGCGTTTTTTTCCCTATGCCATCTAGCTTTTTAGCAGCGGGCAAGAGAGAGGTTGCAAGCTCGGGAGTAATAGCATTCCTTTCCTTTAAGGCATTCCAATGTGCAAGTAGATCGGAAGCGTTAGTTGAAGCTGTGGGATTTCTTAGTATTTGCTGGCAAATAGTCGTTACCTTAGCCTCGGTTAGGCGAGCCGCTGCCGGCCTGGCCGCAGCGGCAGCAGTAACTGGGGCGACGGGTCCTGAATCCGATCTTATGGGGTTACTCATACTTTCATTAGGGATCTAATGACTGTATTTCGTCAAGACTTGCGTAAGGTGATGAAGCTAGGTTGGTTGCTCCTGTTCAGGGGGGCGTGGTGAAAGATTTGGAGCGAAGGGAGCTCAGAAAACCAGTCAAAAAGGAGCGATTTTTCTACAGCTCCTTCGGTGTGGCCGGGATAGATTGTTATGGATAGGAGGCCGCCGGGTGAGAGGATTTGGAGAGCGTTTTGGCAGCTTTTTAATGTAGATGCTGCTAAGGTTGTTTTGTTTAGATCGCCGCCAGGGAGATAGCCAAGGTTATAGACGATAAGGGATGGGCATATATTAGGGGGAAAGGTTTCATGAGAAGCTTCATGGAGGGTGATTCTGGCTTGGAGGGGGGGTGGAAGATTTGATATAAGCCTTTTTTGGGTGGTTTTTAGAGCTTCTGCTTGAATATCAAATGCATGTATCCATCCTGAATTTGGAGTTAGGACGCATTTGGCAAGGAATAGGGTGTCATTGCCATTGCCTGCAGTCGCGTCAATAACGGTCATGCCAGGTTTCAAAAAATCTTTCCATATAAGATGTGCTAAGTGTGTATGATACATAGTAGTTGATCCAAATTAGATATATGTTATAACATGTAGGTCCCTTTTTTTTATACTGAGAGTGATGAAAAAATCAATTTTTGAGAACGAGCAGTATAAACAGTTAAAGAGGGGTATTAGCTCAGTTGGTTAGAGCGCCACGTTGACATCGTGGAGGTCAGCTGTTCGAGTCAGCTATATCCCAATGCGATCAGATTGGAAACTTGCGGCAGAACTTTTTGCCGCTTCTTTTTTAGAAATATGCCCCGAGGTTATCTTTTCGGATATCTGGGTGGGCCATCTCGGCTTTTATGTCGATTACTCTATATCTTTTCCTTTAACAGATGAATATTTGAAGCTCATTGAGGAGCGGATGCGGGAAAAAATTAGGGATCAGCCTTTTTGTGGCGTTTTTGAAATGAGCACAAGAAATATTATTGAGTGCCTAAAAGAGATGAAGCAGTTTCGCTTAGCAAGAGATCTTGACCGCTCCCGGACAGCGCGCAATGTATTAAAGATAGGCGAATATCTTGGGGTTTTGGAAGAGGAGATTGATCCCGATCTAAAACAGCTTGGTGCAATTGGGTTAGAGAGAAGAGGTAACACCATTTATGGAATGGCGTTTAAGACAAAAGATGAATTGAAACAGTACCGAAAAGCCCTAAAAGAGGGGGAGAAGAGGGATCATCTTCTCATTGGAAAAGAAGAAGGTCTTTTTGAGATAGATAATGAAGAGGTCTATTGGTTTCCAAAAGGGGTCGAATTTCGGAAGAGATTAGAGCGTGAGATTGAAAAATTTTTATATGCGAATAGCTATCAAGAAGTTGAGTTTTCCGGAAATATAGATTGGTACAAGTCAAAAGGGTTAACAAAAATCTTTACAACTCTTGAAGAAGAGGAAGAATCAAGGTTCGAATGCGGTCTAAAGGACCATTCGCTTCAAAAAATTTTTTACGTGGCTAATTCGTCCTTGCAAATGTTTGAAGATTTTGGTAAAATTATTTCCTTAATTTTTGAATTTCAAGAGGCCACGATTATTTGTAAAGATTTTTATGGAACTTTTTGGGACGTGATCTGGCAAGAAGACGATGGTGTAAAAATTTCAATTGATCGATTAGCTGCAATGCTTGTGGAAAAAAGAGATTTTTTAGTATGCTAGAGGGAATTCATTTTATAATTGGAGTTAAAAGGGTCGTTTGAAAGTAAATAGAGAGATTCGCGCACTTAGAGTGCGGGTGATTACGGAAGATGGTGAGCAGCTCGGCGTTTTTACGTTACAAGACGCACTAGCGAAAGCGCAAGAGAGAGGATTAGATTTAGTCGAGATAGCTCCAACGGCCGCGCCGCCGGTGTGTAAAATTATTGATTACGGCAAACTTCGTTATCAACAGACTAAGAGAGAGAAACTGAATCGAAAAGCTACGCATCAGACTAAAATAAAAGAAGTCAAAGTGAAGCCTAATATTGATAAACATGACTTAGATGTGAAAATAAAGCATGCTAGAGAGTTTATTGAAAAAGGGTGCAAAGTGAAGTTTACTTGTATGTTCCGTGGAAGGGAAATTGTATTTGCTGAGAATGGAAGACAGGTTTTGCAATCAATTATAGTAGCGTTAGAGGATGTGGCTCAGTCAGAATCTTCACCAAAAATGTTTGGTAAGAGTTTGACTATGATGTTAGTGCCCTCTACAAAGGAAAAGAAAATCAAGGAGAAAAAGAGTGTCAACCAAGGTCAAGGCGAAGAGCTGTAAGGCTGCGAAGAAGAGATTGAAGATTACAGGAACTGGAAAATTGCTCAGAAGAAAGATGGGGAGAAGCCATCTTTTAACGAAGAAAAGTGCTAATCACAAAAGAGCTTTAGCACATCCAACACTTGTTTCAAAAAGTTTTGTTAAAAAATTTACGCGATTAATCATCGGATTATAGGGAGAGGCACATGGTTAGAGTTACAAACGCGCCGGCGAGAAAAAGAAGGGTAAACAGACTTCTTAAAGAAGCTAAAGGATTCTGGGGAGATCGCAAGAACCATTATGCTAACGCAAAAGATGCTCTTGTTAGAGCTTGGGATCATGCATACCGCGGACGCAAAAAGAAGAAGGGTGAGTTTAGAGGAATCTGGATTCAGAGGATCAATGCAGCATCAAGATGTCATGGAATTTCTTATAGCAAATTGATTGCAGGTCTTGCTAAAGCCGAAATTGAAATTAATCGTAAGGTTCTCGCTCAGTTAGCGGTTGAGGATCCTAAAGCATTTGAGCAGATAGTAGAGCAAGCTAAAAAAGCCCTAGCATAGTATAAAGGGAGTTTAGTGGAAGGGTCTCTAAAACAACAAATCGATGGCTTAAGAAAAGAGTTCCAAAAAGAACTTAAATCTTGCGCAAGTACGAAGGAAATCGAAAACCTTCGAATCCATTATTTGGGAAAGAAGGGACCTGTTACATCACTTATGCAGCTCTTAAAAGGCTGCACAACTGAAGAGAGGCCAGAGCAAGGTCGTTTGATAAACGAGTTAAAAGTCGAGCTCGATGTTGATCTAGAAAAAGCTTTTGGCAAGATCGGTGATAAAGAAATTTTTAATCAGATTGAAGGTGAGAAGATTGATATCTCACTTCCGGGAAGGAGATCTTTTTTAGGAAGAGCTCATCCAATCTCTCAAACAATCGATGAGATGCTAGAAATTCTCATTTCAATGGGTTTTTCAGTCTTTCAAGCTCCTGAAATTGAGTCTGACTACTATAACTATAGCGCATTGAATTATCCCGAGGACCATCCTGCAAGAGATATGCAGGACACCTATTACCTTGATGAAAAGACCGTCCTAAGATCACACACGACAAGTTTTCAACAGCGAGTGCTAGAAGCTTATGAGCTCCCTGTGCGAATGGCTTGTCCAGGTAAGTGTTATCGTAATGAAGAGATATCAACAAGGTCTCACGTCCTTTTTCATCAAATTGACGTTATGTATATCGATCAGGGGGTTACCTTTGGAGATCTCCTAGCTACACTTGAAGAATTCTACACCAAACTCTTCAAAGAAAAAGTCGAAATTCGCGTTCGCGCCTCCTACTTTCCCTTTGTTGAACCCGGTATGGAAGTCGACGTCCGTTGTACCATATGCAAAGGACACGGATGCCGTGTCTGCAAGCATAGCGGCTGGCTAGAAATGTGTGGCGCCGGCATGATCCACCCCGAAGTACTCAAAGCTGGTGGCGTCGACCCAGAAAAATATTCCGGCTTCGCCTGGGGCGGAGGCGTCGAACGACTCTTCCTCATGCTCCGCGGCGTCTCCGACATCCGCCTATTCCTAGAAAATGATATGAGATTTCTCGAGCAATTTCCTTGATGTTTAAACATCAAACAATATATACTTTCACCCATTCCGCAAATATGGAAGAGTGGCAGAGCGGCCGATTGCACCTGTCTTGAAAACAGGAGTCCCTTTGCGGGGACCGTGGGTTCAAATCCTACCTCTTCCGAAAACATAAAACCCGACCTTCCGGTCGGGTTTTTGTTTTTCGAAAAAGGTAGATTTGAACCCACGAGTGGGTTTACCTGTCGCCATAGGCGGCAAGGAAAATTTCGCTCTTGCGAAATCTGGCCTTTAGGCCCTGAGGCTGGATTGCCGAAGTCCCATCCTACCTCTTCCGAAAACGTCAAAGGCCTACTCACGTAGGTCTTTACCTTAAGGAAACATATAAGAAATAAGATAGGCAAAATAGCCCCATTTTATTTAAAAACCACCCCCGTGGCACTTATAGCGAATTAAATTTGCATTGATAATTTTACTGCGTCTGTATCCCTTGGGTTCCATTCGCTTGCATCGCTCGTGTGAAAACACACGGCCTGCTTCAGCGCCGGCTAATGCCTAATGAAACCCAAGGGCACATACTGTGTAAACTTA
>CANJWO010000030.1 GCA_947478685.1 Chlamydiota bacterium
AAGTTTACACAGTATGTGCCCTTGGGTTTCATTAGGCATTTGCCGGCGCTGAAGCAGGCCGTGTGTTTTCACACGAGCGATGCAAGCGAATGGAACCCAAGGAATACAGACGCAGTAAAATTATCAATGCAAATTTAATTCGCTATAATAGCCTTCTAAAAACCCTAAAGCCCTAGTCTGTGGTGAAATCTCTTTTAGACAACCCATGCTAGGCACATGTCTTGTTTACTTGTTGACTAGAATGGCTCAAGACATATAAAATTGTAGCGAATTTCACGATTCTCAGGATGGCGGTAGTAGCTCAGTCGGTTAGAGCGCGAGATTGTGGTTCTTGAGGTCGAGGGTTCGATCCCCTTCTATCGCCCCATTTTCTTTGACAGTGTATACTAATTACGTTATTGTAATGGTATATGCCGAAAGCAATAAAAAATAATAAGACCAAAAGATCGCTCCATCATCCGGAGGCAAAAGGTCTTTTCTTTGTTGCATTAAGCATCCTTATATTTCTTTGTCTAGCAAGTTTTGTTGAAGCAAAGCCGCGCGAGAATTGGCTTGGCGCAATTGGTTATTTTGTAGCTTTTGGTCTCCACTATTTATTCGGACTCGTAAGCTATTTGTTCGTTACGTTTTTGATTTGGATGGGATGGCGCCTGATTAAAACGCAGAGCTATTCCGATTTTTCAGCCAAACTTGTCTATTTTTCTCTTTTTATTTTAAGTAGTTGCATCCTTTTCAATTTGCTTGCAGAGACTAAGTGGATCGATCTCTCTATTTTCTATCCAAAAGTCTATTCCGAATCAGCGATCTTGCGTATCCCTTTACCCGTCCGATACACAAGATATAATTTAGGGGGGGTCCCTTTTTACTATCTATATAGAGATCTACCCCATTTTAATTTGGAAGAACTCCTTGGAAATCTAGGTGTTTTACTCACTTTTTCACTAACGGCAATTGTATCTTTTATCTTACTTACCGATCTTAGCTTCTTAAATGGTATAAGATCCTGCTTTAGAATCATTCCACTCACCTACGAAGCTGTTCTTTTTTTACTAAAAAAGGTACTCCAATTAATTCGAGTCCTTTTTCCTATAAAAGAACCCTTAAAACACGATCTCGTCGAAGATATAGTCCTTCCAAAACCCTTTCATTCTTATAAATTCACTCCGCCTAAAGAGTCACCAAAGCCCAGATATAAAGAATCTATCTTTAAGAAGGTTGCTGAGGATGATGAGGATGAAGATGACGAAGTGTTTACTCCCTCGAGTTCAGCTCAAATTATAACACCCCCTCCTGCAGCCATGCCAGTTCCTCTATCTACTCCTAAAAAACTACGCCTCATGCTAACTAAAGGGAGCTACCATCTCCCCCCCCTCTCCCTCCTCACTGATGCAAAAAAAGTGGATCAAACGGGGCTGAAAAAAGAACTTAAAAAAAGATCCGATATTCTAGAAGAGACCCTTCAAAGTTTTGGAATCGAAGCTAAAGTAGGAAATATCTATGCAGGCCCAACTGTTACCCTCTTTGAAGTTCACCCAGCAATCGGAGTTAAGGTACAGAAAATAAAGGCGTTAGAAAATGACATTGCCCTCAATATGCAAGCTAAGTCAATCCGCATTATTGCCCCAATTCCCGGGAAAGCAGCAGTCGGAATAGAAATCCCCTCACTCTATCCACAAGAGGTCGGTTTTAAAGAGATGCTTTCAGCCTATCGTGAAGCTGAGAACAAATTTCATATACCGGTGATGCTCGGGAAAACAGTGAGCGGCGAAGATGTCCTCTGCGATCTGACAAAAATGCCCCACTGCCTTGTTGCTGGAGCTACAGGATCTGGAAAGTCGGTCTGCATCAACACCATCATCATGTCGATTTTAATGAATCTATCCCCCGATGATGTCAGGCTTCTCTTAATCGATCCGAAAAAAGTTGAGCTCACACCATTCTCCTATTTACCTCACCTCATTGCTCCTGTAATCACAGAGCCCAAAGATGCTTACAACGCTCTCCAATGGCTTGTAAAAGAGATGCAGTTCCGCTATGAAGTATTTAAACGTCTTGGCGTCCGAAATGTTACCGCATTTAACAAACGTGAAATAGATAAAGATTTGGAAGCGACTCTCGAGCTCCAGATACCTGAGAAAATGTTTTTTATCGTCTGCATCATCGATGAATTTGCCGATCTTATGATGACCTCAAGCGCAGACCTAGAGACGCCTATCGCCCGTATTGCCCAAATGGCAAGAGCTGTAGGCATACATCTAATGCTCGCAACGCAAAGACCCTCACGAGAAGTAATCACAGGCCTGATCAAGGCAAACTTCCCCACTCGAATTGCTTTCAAGGTCTCAAGCCGAATCAACAGTCAAATCATCCTTGATGAAAATGGTGCTGAGACCCTTCTCGGCAATGGAGACATGCTCTTCCTTCCACCTGGCACCTCCCAAATTGTCCGCTGCCAAGGGGTCTATATCCGCGACGAGGACATTAACAAAGTTGTCTCCTACATCAATGAAAGGATGCCCACAAACTATCTCATTCAATCTTTCGAAAACGTCTCCGATGGCGACGCTTTTGATAGCGCAGACGAAGAGCCTAGCGACCCCCTTTATGAAAAGTCGCTTGAACTCGTCTTAAGTTTCCGAACAGCTTCTACAACCTTCCTTCAAAGAAAACTCAAAATCGGCTACGCCCGTGCCGCCTCCCTCATGGACGAGCTCGAACAAAATGGCGTCATCAGCGCCTCCGAAGGCAGCAAACCCCGCCGAATTATAAAAGACGACTGAGTTAAATAAACTAAAGCGTCACTTGAACCTATGCTATTAGAAACGATGTATAGTTCTTTAATTTTGATTTGATAGGTTTAGCAGAGGAGACACTTTTTATTTGCAGTAGCAATTGCGCATCGAAGCAGGACTCTGTTTTTACAGATCCGATGCAGATGACTGCAAAGAAAAAGCTGTATCTGATAGATAAACCTATCAAAACAAATTTAAAGGACTATAACATATTCGTAATAAGATTTTTTCACCACAGAGAACACAGAGAAAAAAATAATAAATTCTTTGCGCGTAGCGCCTCTGTGCTCTCTGTGATCTCTGTGGTAAAATTTTTTCTTTTTTACATGTGCTCTATAGTTAAAAGAGGATCGGTTTGCTCACAATGTCAGGCGAAGCGACGGAAATTTCGATCACCCTGTTTTGCTTGGCAAGAATCTCTGTTACTGTTTTCAATGCCATTGTCGGATTGTTGCATTCGAGGGAGAGGTGAGCTAAATAGACATGTTTAAGCCCTTCGTGATAGACATTTGCAAGAAGTTCACCCGCTGCACGATTAGAGAGGTGACCTTGGCGACTGAGGACACGCTGTTTGTAGACCATTGGTCTTGAAGAGGCGTGAACCATCTCTTCTTCGTGATTAGCTTCGAGATATATATAGTCGCACTCTTTTAGATGCATTTCAACAAGCTTTGTGGCAAAGCCTAAGTCTGTGCAGATCCCAAACTTCTTCCCTTCTGCCATCACTGTAAATGCAACAGGATCGAGAGTATCATGCTGGATGCTGAATGGCTGAATTTCGAGATCTCCAAATGTAAAGCTCTCCCCTGTAGAGAAAATCTTAAATTTAGGGCGAATGTCAATTGTTTGACAGATCGCTTTTGCTGTATCACTATTGCAAAAAATCGGAATGTCTAATTTTTTTGCAATCATTTCAAGCCCTTTAACATGATCGATGTGTTCGTGAGTGATCATCACTGCATCAATTTGCTCAATTTCGACCTCAATTTCCGCCAATCTTTCTTTCAAATTTTTAAAACTTATTCCGACATCAAATAAAACCTTAGTCTTCTCAGTACCTAGATAAATCACGTTTCCGCTCGATCCTGAAGCTAGTGGACAAAACCCTTTCACTAAATGTTACCCCTATTTTAAAAAAATTATTTTAATAAATTCCTTAGTACAGTATATCGCAGTTAAGGGAGCATATGGAACTTTTAAGAGATTTTGAAGAGACGCTATCAAGACTCATTGAGAATCAAGAGATGCTAAATAGCATTTTCGAAAAAGAGACCTTCTCTTTTGAAAAAGATGCTCTACTCAAAACACAAGAGAGCTTAAAAGCGCATGTCATTTTTCTCGCTGATATCTATCCAAAAGAGAGACGTCATCTCAAAGGTTCCTACATAAAAGAGCAACTCCTCTTACAAAAATTCTCCTATCTAAAAAGAATATCCGATATTCAGGTAAACATTCCATTCGAATCTAAAATTCATATAAGAAAACATCGCTTTAAAAAGATTAGTTCTTTATAATCTCTAAACATGATGTCCGTTACACAATTTAGTAGATCTATTAGAACTATTTTCACCGAAAGGGTAAATACCCAAAAGCGTGAAGACTTGAGCGTATGCGAAAGAGTTAAATTCTCTTTAAGAGATACATTTTTATCACTTCCCCATCTTATGGTTCGCATGAGATATCTTGTTATCGCAACAGTCGTGAACTCTTGTTGGTATTGTGACTTTAAAAGCGCTGGAAAAAACATTAAAGATCTTGCGATCACAATTATCTTTGATTCTCTTCTAACAATTACAGGCCTTATCTCACTCATCCTCTCTCCCTGGACAAACAGAGTCAATCAGTTTAATAGCACCCTCAATGAATATTTTCTAACGCATTCGACACTTATAGAAATTGCCCCCAAATTATTTACTAAATGTTCCTGCTGCTTTAATCAACAGACTACTGAGTTGTTTCTAAAAATAATTTAATAATTGTTATCAAAAAAAGAGTACTAATTTATTAAAAATAGTACTTATGAGATAATTTTGAGCATGACAGCTATTACACGCACAAATCAAAAATCGATCGACACCCTTATCAGTGAAGACTGGGCTCGCCCTCGTTACAAAGAAACTATCTGGAAGGTTGTCTCCACCATTCTTTTTCCAATCGGGCTCTATCAAGCCACATGCCACTGCCTCGCAAAGTATGGATTTTCCCAATTTATTCTTGCATCCTCATCTGAAGCCGTTCGATTAAAACATAAACATAAACAGCTTATAGAAGAAAATAACCAAGACTATCTCGACCAAGAGAGTAGTGGAACAGCAAAAAAAACTACTATTCGAACTAGAGACGGTCTCAATCTAGATGCAGTGCGGATCATTAATCAAGAGCAGGCAGAACTTCGTCCAGAAGATCAAGAATGGATTATATATGTTCTCCCTGCAAAAGCGATTTGGCAAGAAATTTTCAAGTCCACTCCTGACATGGAACTCACAGGCCTGCTTGATCTTGCTAGAGCGACTCGAAAAAATGTCCTTTGCGTAAATTATCGAGCAACAGGCGGCAGCACACTTAGTCGCCCCGGCTCATTTGACGATCTTTTTATAGATATTGAAAGTGGATTAAAGACATTAGAAGGGGTGCGCCCCAAAAATATTAAATTCTTTGCTATCTCGCTCGGAAGCACTATAGCTCTGCATTTAGCAAATAAATACCCTGAAATCCCAATGACTGTTGTTCAAAATGCATTTCAAAACTTGGCACTCCTTGCAAAAGATTTTTCAACCTATCTGATTAATTACGTCACTAAAGTACTAGATGAACGTGTAAAAGGAGAGCAAGAATTACCGATCTATAATAAACGCACAGAAAAGCACGAAATTAGAAAACTCTCCCTACCTCAAAGAATTAGATACTCTTTAGAAGACACTCTATTATCTCTCCCTCATCTTGCCTTACGAGTCACCTATTTCTTTTTCTCCTTTCTTAATAATATTGCTCATTGTCAAATCAGAAAAGCGGGCATTGATCTTATTGAAATCGGAAAAACCGTACTTATAGACACAGCTCTTACAGTAACAGGCCTAGCCTCCCTTCCACTCTCCCTCTGTACAAATAAGATCAATCAATTTAATGGAATGCTAAAAGGATTTTATTTAACTCATTCTGCAGCTATTACATTTGTCCAATCACCGAAGTTCATCCAGATAGCAATACAGATTCTAAAAACAGCTGACTGGATTATCGATAATGCCAAGGCCGTTCTAGCTCTTGGTAAGACGAGAGTCTGTGTTGTACAAGTACCACATGATAAAACCGTACCCCACAAAGCCTCTCTTGAAAAAGCCGTTCTTGAAATCGATCCCTCATTTCCTATCCATCATTGTGATGGACATGAGTTTGATCAAGCAAAAGATCACCACAATCATATGGCAAGCCCAGTACACCGCCGCCATGCGACCGACGACGCTGTCGCACAAGCCTTAATAGGATAAGTCTACTTCTTCTTATCGCTTTTTTTGTAATGGATTTGAGTGACTTTTTTGACACCCCGTTTCTTTTTCTCTTCCATAAGCTCTTTAACTTCTGCTTGAGTCGCGCGGGCCTTCTTTTTAGGAAAAAGGTCTTGTGCAAGCTGAGTCATTTTTGGCTCTGAATCGGACCTTTCCTCTTCTACAGCTTTAGAGACAAGAGTGCTGATAATTTTCTTATCGCTTAGGCCACTTGGAGTGAAGTCCTTCAACTTGGTTGAAAGGTGACGGAGAGACTCAAGTCTCTGAGAGAGAATCTCAAGTTTTGTATCCACTTTATCTTTGCTTCCACCACGTAGATTGGCAAGGAATTGTTCTTCACTATCAAATTTAGATGAGAATGAAGCTCCCCCTGTACCGAATTCAGGGATGAAGAGAAATTGTCTCAAAGCAATTGGAACAGTAGTATATATGTCATGAGTAAGTTCTGGCTCAAGCTCTGGCTTTGCCTGCTGTTTTGGCGGACGTCCTCTTTTAGGGCGAGGATTTAGGGCCTCACTAGAATAATATGTCTTAGCCTTAGCCTCTAAGACTTCCCTTGCTCCCCCGACCTCTTTACCTACTTTTGCATCAAAGACATGTTCTTTAAGCTTCTCAACCACATTTCGTGGCAGCTCAAGATCCTCTTCAAATACAAAAACAACATTACATTTTCTTAGCCATTCGATGATTCGAACTCTCGATCTCTCATGATAATACTGCTGCCATTTATCAAGTTCGTTGAGGTGGTCGTAAATAAATTCAAGAAAATTTTCTCTAGCCTCTTTGCCACCAATCACATCCAATAACTTTTCTTTAGTGTCAATATCGTAAACTTTTTCGTTTACAAATCCTTCCATAAATTTTTTAGTTTCGTAGTAGCTCAGTTTAGGAACTAGGCAATATCTCTCAGGAGAATTTTTAAATTCAACCTCTGCGGCAATCAAATCTTCCTCATTCTTATCAAGATCAATGTAGAGTAAAAATCCTTCGACCCGATCTAAATAAAAATCGCGCTCATCATCAGATTTCGAAAAAGCTTCTAACAATCTGTGGTAACGCAGGATAAGTGGGTTTTTTGCTCTTGGAAATTCATCTTTCATAATGGGCTCCGTTTTCACTAGATAAATATCTATAGTAGCATAAAAAACCCTTTTTTAGTAAGCTCTATTCACTATGTTAAATATTAAACAGATTATTAAAGATCCTAAAAGCGTAGAAGCCAGACTAAAGAGGAAAGAGCCGGACCTTTCTCTCGACCCCCTTCTTAAAGCCTATGACGCCTATTGTAAGGCAAAATCAGAATCAGAAGAGGCCTCTGCCAACCTTAATAGGCTTTCTAAAGAGATTGGCGAGAAAAAAAGACAAGGGATCGATACTACCTCTTTAATGAATGCTGTTGTTGACGCAAAAGAGAGGGTTCAAACGCTCTCTGAACATGAGCCAGAACTAGAAAGAGAGTACGAGACCCTCCTATCAGAGCTACCCAATCTTCCCGATGACGATATCAAAATTTCCCCCGACCCAAAAGAAAACGTCTGCATTAAATCTTTCGGAGAGAAACGGGCATTCACATTCCCCATAAAAAACCACGTTGAACTCGGCGAGACTTTAGGTATCTTTGACTTCAAACGGGGTGCAAAAATTTCAGGGGCTGGCTGGCCCGTATATAAAGATCTTGGCGCAAGACTTGAGTGGGCCCTCCTAAACCTAATGATTGAGACACACCTTAAAAATGGCTTCACATTCTGCCTTGTCCCCCATCTTGTGAGACCTAATATAATGTATGGCTCAGGACAACTCCCTAAATTCGAAAAGCAACTTTTTAAACTTACCGATGATGACTACGATCTCTATCTAATCCCCACCTCAGAAGTTGCCCTCAACGGACTTCACTACGACGAAATCCTCACTGAAGATGAACTTCCAAAGCTCTACATCTCCTACTCACCTTGCTTTCGCAGAGAGGCAGGATCGCATGGAAAAGCTGAGCGTGGCCTCATCCGCGTCCACCAATTCAATAAAGTCGAAATGTTTGCCTTCACAAAACCTGAAGATAGCGACAAGACCTTCGAAAAGATGACTAAAAGCGCAGAAGAGGTGCTTGAAAAACTCGAACTCCACTACCGCAATATGCTCCTTGTCACAGGTGACATGTCCTACGCCGCTGCAAAAACTCTCGATATCGAAGTGTGGCTTCCCGGCCAAGACCGCTACTACGAAGTCTCCTCAGTCTCTAACTGCCGTGACTTCCAAGCAAGACGCTCAAAAATCCGCTACAAAACAGAGCAAAAAAATAACGAATTTGTTCACACTTTGAACGGATCAGGCCTTGCCACCTCACGCCTCATGGTTGCCCTCATCGAAAACAACCAAAACGAAGACGGAACAATCACAATTCCCAAAGCTCTCCGCCCCTATCTTGGCAACATAGATAAGATTCAATAGCCAGATAAAATCGTTTACACATCAAGAGCAGTTTATAGCCCTGTGCTAAATTTTCTTTTTTTTCATATTTTTCGTTAATCTTAAAGATCCCTTAAATCTATCTTAGTTATTTTTTTAAAAGAAAGATATCTTGCCTTAATTTCATCTTAATATATAATTGAGCTCAGTTCATGTTTTAAAGTTTTATTTTTAAAAAGTTTCTACAATTTTTAAGGAGGATTATTATGCTACCACCAGTACAAACATCAAGTTGGTACGATTGTTACCCATTCTGTGGAAAGACTGCCGATTCACAAAAGTCAACGTTACAAGAAATGCCATCGCCACTTGAACCATCACCACCAAGAGAGACCTCACCAAAATGGGATGCTTTTAAAGATACAATGCCAAAATCTGTTAGCAGAGCAATTGCATGTTTTGCAACTGACTGGAAAAACCAATATGCCAACAATGACTGGAGCGCTTCATATGTAATGAAGCCTATGACTTGGATTGCAACTCCAGCAATTTCAGCATTTGCAGCTATTCTATCACCTATTGAAGGTATCTTTAGATCTTGCATCAGCCTTTTTCTTTCTGCTTTAGCAACAGTCTCTCCATGGGGAACTGATACTATTAATGAATTCAATGATAACTACTTTAACAAAACTCTTGTTAAACATGTAATCACAGCACGTGTTGCAGCAGAGTATGCCTTCACAGGTATCTTTAGCCCAAACACTCCACTTAACTCTTTTAAAGATGTTGCTGAACAAAGTCATTTCTGTAGAATGATCAATCCTAACATAAGAAAAGAAGTCAGAAGCAATACTTCATACTTATTTGAACGTTTAAATCAACTACAGACAGCTGTTAATGGACCGGAACAATATAATCCTATAAATAGTTGCATCGAAAAATCAGGACCTAGCCTAGAAGAGCGTATACGAGGTGAGTTCCATCAAGCTTTAGATGGAAAAGCTGATCGATACCATAACCACCCAGCCATGCCAAGTTTTGCTCCAACTTATGCTCCAGCTCCAGCACCAGTTTTTGCTTATCAAGCGCCTTTACCTCTATTACCGACTCAGCTACCTTTACAAGAACCAGCAGTTGCTAATACAGAAGCGCGTACTCCTGCACCTGTATTAGAAGAGTAAGACAGTTTATTAAGTAGAGAAGTTAAATAGTATTTAAGCCCGGAAGATTACTCTTCCGGGTTTTCTTTTTTCCGGGTGATTATTTTCTAAGAATAATATAAACTTGGATAATGGGATCGCATTTTAAAGGAAGTAGTGTTCTTGAACACTTGAAAGCTGCAAGGTTGAAGGGGCATTTAGCTTCGAAGGAGCCGCATGGAATTGAGGCGCAGGGTCACTTAATTGGGGGTGCTGATGCTGCTCGCGAGGTGGCTATGATTAGTCTAATTCTTTGGATTGTCGCTACCAGCCTACATCTACCTTTGGTCTCATCCTATTATTTAATTGGGTTAGTGCTCGCGGGTCTATTTTTTTGGAAGGTTGGCAGAAGCGCCTCTCTTGGTTGGTCGAGACTTGAGCGAATAAATAGACTGATTGATGATGAGCGAAATGAAATTGAGACAAACCGCGATGAAGAAAAATCCGAGCTGACCGAAATGTATCAAGCTAAGGGATTTTCTGAACCCCTTCTCTCTAAAGTAATCGACGTCCTCATGGCCGATGATAATAAACTACTCGGTATCATGCTTGAAGAGGAACTCGGTGTCAGCCTTGAATCATATGAGCATCCTTTAAAACAGGCACTGGGAACAGCAATTGGCGTATTCTTAGCCTCCTCCATCCTCGTAGCATCACTCCTCCTCTTTCCTACTGGTGGAGTTTTTATAGCCACCCCATTTACCATCCTCATCGCCTCCACCTTCATGGCTAAAATTGAACAAATCCGCCCCCTCCACTCCACCATCTGGAACCTCGCCATCACCTTCCTCGCCGCCGCCGCCACCTACTTCCTCTCCAATCTCTTCATCCCCCCCAAATAAACAAAGAAAAGAATTTTTCACCACAGAGAACACAGAGGCGCTACGCGCAAAGAAATTATATTTTCTCTTAAATTCTATGATTAAAATTTAAAATTTGATATATTTTCTAACTCATGAAATCATATCATGTTATAGAATCTAAAGAACAATGTCAGCTTGATCCACTCACAAGCTCTATTATTGGCTCTGCAATTGAAGTTCACCGAAACTTGGGACCAGGACTTCTCGAATCTATCTATGAAGAATGCTTATTGTATGAACTTCGTCTTAGAGGTCACCTAGTAGAACAACAAAAACAGCTACCTGTAGTTTATAAAAACATCCATCTTGATTGCGGATATCGATTAGATTTAGTTGTAGAAAACCAAGTAATTCTCGAGATAAAATCTGTACAGGAGCTCCTTCCAATACATGAAGCCCAATTGTTGTCTTATTTAAAATTATCTGATATCTCAATTGGCTTGCTTATTAATTTTAATGTAAGAATTCTAAAAGAGGGCATACGACGATTTAAATTATAGTTTTTTTGCGCGCAGCGCCTCTGTGTCCTCTGTGATCTCTGTGGTGAAAAATATTTTTTGTAAGAAAATAAAAGCACCGTCATTGCCAAATTGGAATTTTTAATGTACTCTAAATGTATATGAAAAATAAGACTGTTTCGCCGTATGCTCTTGAAGAGTACTTTTCCTCGGGATATGAGGAGTCGGCAAATCCATTTATCACGAGCGATTCTCGCAAGTGGGGAAAGCATGTAGCACTGCTTGGATCTCTTTTCGCCTTCCTCTTTTTGATTATTTCATATGGATTTAAAACTTTTTCCCCTCCGCTATCCTCTCTCTTTTTAGTATTTGTCTATTTTCTGGCGGGAACACCCTCTCTTATCCGTTCCCTTGAGGATATTTTTGATTGGGATATCAACATCCAAGTACTCATGACTCTTGCGGCGCTTCTCTCTGTATTGATTGGAAGCGAGCTTGAGGGCGGACTCCTCTTAGTCTTATTTGCATTATCTGAAGCATTAGAGGAGACTGTAACGCAAAAGACGAAGGGAGCTTTAAATGCACTTCATAAGCTCTCTCCCACGACTGCTTATATTGTAAATTCTGATGGCACTGTCTATGCAAAATCGGTACGAGAAATCGAACTGGGAACAACTATTTTAGTAAAAGCGGGTGAAGTAGTTCCACTTGATGGTATTGTTATTGATGGAGCATCCTACATTAATCTCTCTCACCTAACAGGAGAGAGCGTCCCTGTATCAAAGAAAATAGGAGATGAAGTTCCTGCTGGCGCGCTCAATACTGACGGAAGCTTAACGATTCAAGTAACAAAAACAAGCAGCGAATCGACCCTCTCCAAGATTATCCGCCTCATTACAGAAGCGCAAGAGTCTAAACCTCAATTAGAACGAATTCTAACTAAATTTAGCAGACAGTATGCCTCAACAATAATTCTATTATCACTCGCCTTTGGTCTTTTTCTCCCCCTTATTTTTCATGCAATGCCCTATGTTGGCAAAGGAGGCTCCATCTATAGAGCCTTAGCCTTTCTCATAGCTGCTTCACCATGCGCACTGATTATAGCGACGCCAACTGCATACTTAAGCGCAATCTCTGTTTGTGCAAGAAGAGGCATATTACTAAAAGGGGGCATTGTCCTCGATGCCCTTGCAAAATGTAAAATTTTAGCTTTTGACAAAACAGGGACGCTGACAACTGGCAAACTCTCCTGTTCACAGATCGAAATAGTTGGCGATGAGATCTCTCAGTCTGATGCAATAGCTATTGCCGCAGGACTTGAAAGATCGGCCCACCATCCGATTGCCGAAGCTGTCATTCAATATGCTGAATCTCTAAATATTCCGCAAAAGCCAATTACTGATGCTAAAGTTATCGCAGGAAAAGGGGTTGAAGGGTTTATTGATAACAATAAGGCCGTTATCGGAAGCCCTGAATTCATCCTCTCTCTCATTCCAAACCAGACGCGAAAAACTCAAATTCAAGAAAAACTTTCCCACTCAGGCCACGTAGTAACCCTCCTCCTTGTAAAAGATACCGTCCTCATCTTCCATTTTAAAGACGAGCTTCGCCCTGGAATGCATGCCACCATTAAAAAGCTGAAAGAAAAACTCCAAGTTGTCATGCTAACTGGTGACCATAAAGAAAATGCCAACTATGTAGGAAAAGCAGTCGGTATCGAGCAGATCTTCTCCGAACTCTCACCAGAAGACAAACTAAATAAGATCCGTGAGCTCAGCCGTCAAAAGCCCCTTATGATGATCGGCGATGGGATCAACGACGCCCCCGCCCTAACCCAGGCCATGTGTGGAATCGCTATGGGAACAATAGGTAGCGCCACCGCCATCGAAGCCGCCGACGTAGTCCTTCTCCGCGACGACCTAGCAAGCATCTACTGGCTCCACAAAAAATCGATCCAAACCCTCTCCATCGTCCGCCAAAACGTCATCTTCGCCCTCCTCATCATCCTCCTCGCCACCTCCCTCTCCATCACCGGCGTCATCCCCCTCTGGCTCGCCGTCATCCTCCACGAAGGAAGCACCGTCACCGTCGGCTGCAATTCCCTCCGCCTTTTTATCCGCTAACCAAAAATTAAGGAGATCTTTTGAAATACCTATCGTTAATCCTTGCAGCAAACCTAATAGCATCAGATATTCCAGAAGAAGTTGTGGACAATATCCATAAGCAGATCGAAACTAACTCTTGGAGCAATTTGTATTATGATGTTTTACCCCAAGTAATTAATGATATGGGATATGTAAATGTTCTAGAAATAGGAGTCGCATTTGGAGGACACGCAGAAACCCTATTAAAGAATACCTCAATAGAAGTTTATTACGGTATTGATCCTTATCGAACCTATCCTAATGACGGTTTTTCCAACAATATTTCCAAGCTTAGCCGTTTAAATCCACAGCAAAACTTTGATTACCTATATGCGTGGGTAAATCAAATCCGGTTAGCCCCATTCACAGGAAGGTATCAATTGATTCGAAAGCCTTCTGTAGAAGCGGCTGAGTTATTTGCTGAAGAATCATTGGATTGCATTTTTATTGATGGTGACCATACTACAGAAGGGGTATTGGCCGATCTATCAGCATGGTATCCTAAAGTGAAAAGAGGGCATCTAATGCTAGGAGATGACTACTATATGGAACCTGTCTCCCTCGCCGTCGATTCCTTCTTTAAAAAGCAAGGAGCTGAAGTCTTCTTCTTCACCTCAAAAGCTGGCTATAAAATCTGGGCCGTCTACAAACCCTAAAAAATTCTGGCTAGTACAACAGAGTGTGCCCCATCGTTGGATTCAAATAGAGGACAGCTGTGGAAACTGTAGAGATCGTATGAACTAAATGATCGCATCGAGAAAGTAATATCGCCTCTATTAAAAGATCCTCGCCCAATTTTGGATGCAATTTAGGTACTCCGGGGTAAGGAGAGGTTGTTATTTCAAATCGATCCATATCATAAAAAATTACATTCCCCTTTAAGAGACGCTTTGCTTGATCAATTAACGGCTGCTGATCTGTCGCAATAAAAAATTGGGTATTTTCATCAGCTAAACTATTTGCCGCCTCTAAAATTATTTCAATAGGAACAAATGGGAGTATTCCATACAAATGTCTCCCTCTCAAATGGATCCCTATCGTCTTTTTCCCAACAAACTGCTCTGAATAAAACAATTCAATTTTTTCTCGGATATTTGCTTTAATTTTAATGTATGGGGTGATCAGTTCCCTATTTATAAAGGAGCGAAACTCTTTATCATATAAGTGTTTGCCATTGTTGGGACCAGTCCACCAATTACCAAATTGACCATTTGTTATATTAATAAAGTTTTTTCTATCTTCACGGGTACATAAACAGAAATTGTCCACATATTGGTGATAATCCCAAACTGTGGAAAATCCATCTGAGTCGGCATAAGAGTCTCTACGTATCAGATCGGTAATTTCATATTTCTCACCCGATACAGGCTCAAAATAATATTCCCACGCATTTAAACTCCCATTATATCCATTCTCATCATAGTATGAGGAGGATTCATTCCAATAGACAACAGGAATCTGATTATTTAGACGGCAATGTTGTATATGATTTAAAACGCGACAATAATTTACAAAAAACCCAGTTCCATCTGACCCTATTACACTCTTTCGGGGATTCGCAATAACTAAGTTAGGCAATTGAGAAAATATCATAAAAAATAAAAATAGCCTCATTGTCTCTCCTTAGTTCTTATCTTGTTTAGATCTTGCAACCATAAGTTTACTAGATAAATCTCTCTATTTTGTAAAAAGCTCCTTTCTACAAGACCTCGATATAGGGCCTCTGTCTCTTGCATAATTTCCCCATCACTAAAATTCCATTCTTTTAAAAACTGAATCAAATTTTTAGAGTTGAGATACAATTCTTGCTCTTGAAGAAAATCTTGATAGAAACAATGTGGATTGCGATCCTGAACAGCATTTGGCCCCGAAATAACTAATTTGCATCCTAACTTCCATATAATCTTTTGAGCAATATACCCACGCCAAATATCAGCCACTCTTTGAGAGATCTCACTTGGCACATACAAGGCAAGGAAAGCCTCTGAATGGAAAAATGTATTTTGCGAATTAGAAGGGGTAAACAGCCCCTCAGGCAAATAACAAGGAGGGGCAGACTGAAATTCAATAAGACGATTTTGAGTCAGGCGAAAAATAGCATCTACATCCGGACTTCCATTCACTACCCCTTGCTCAATCCCAACCTTGCAAAGAACTGGCAGAGATAAACTTAACCCATCCTGATTAGAAATTTCATCAAGAGGCAATCCTCTTGGCCAAATATCTAGATGACCAAAGTATTCATAAATATTAACTACATCTCCCGCTGCAATAAGCCCCGGTAAAAGAGTCTCTTCTTGAGAAGGATTTAGCCCATTTAGCGGTTCATTATCATCATCTGTATCATAAATAATTTTTGCACCACGCTCTATTGCATATAAATAGCCAATATTTTTACGAGCATAATGATTCCAAGGTAAAGCCTTTGCTAGTTCATAGCCAAGTTCCAACTGTCTACTTGGGCTTAAATACTCACAATTTTCTAAATGCCAATCCTCTGGTGTTTTCATATCTCCCACGACAACAAGATGCCACCCAGGTATCTCTGCCAATTTCCGTAATTGTGGCGTCGGATAGTTAATAGTAGTAACAACTATCCACTTCTCCCCTGCTACAGCCGCCACATTCAAAAGGAAGGCTCCGATCATTAATAATCTTTTAATACCCATTCTCTGCCCCTTGCAATCTACTAATTTAATTTCATATGATTGACAGGTAGCTTTTAATTTGAAAGGAATATATATCTCCAAAAGAAAAATATAAACTATAGGTGATTCATGTTTAAGCTTTATTTCGGATTACTAAAATGCTTTTATCTATTTTCATCCCGTCTTTGATGATGTCTTCATTGCTCTTGTCGATGATTGGCGCTGGGAAGATACTCGCAATGGAACTTTGGATGCGATATCAGAATTAGATTATGAAGTTTTGTATCGCAAAGATCTCTTCTCTGAAACTGATGCCAGCTTAGAAACTTGGGACAACAAGGAATGTTGGAATAAATCTGTGTATTGAAATCGAGAAGAATACTGGAATGGACTAACTCTAATGATCTTAAAAAAAACCTCGATTTTAAATCGCGCTCAATAAAGTTTTTTTTCAAGAAAACGATTGTCTATTATTTAAATTCATATATAATTTACTAATGTTTAAAATATTATTATTTATTCTTATTGTTTGTTCAATTCCAGCTTTAACTAATGAACAACAATTATTTAACTTAAACTCGTTTAAAGATGGATTTAATTTAGTAAATGAAGAATCTCTAGAAAAAGGTGAATTATTTTATCTATGCGAGCAATTGTATAGCGATTACTTGCAATACAATACAATAAGTGACGAATATCAAATCCCCAAAAATATTCACTTTATTTGGCTTGGAAGCACCCTTCCAGATATATGCGCCTCACGAATTGAAACTTGGCGATTATTACATCCCGATTGGAATTTAATCGTTTGGACAGATGCAGATGTAAAGGACTTTAATATGGTGAATAAGAGGGCCTTTTCAAAAGCTGTAAATTATGGGCAAAAATCAGATATTTGGAGATTTGAAATCTTATATCGATATGGAGGAGTCTATGTCGATATCGATTTTGACTGTTTGCAAAGTTTTGATACTCTTCATAAAAGTTGTGAATTCTATGCAGGAATTTCCCGATGTGGAACTGCTGTAATGAATAGCCTTATTGGTTCGAGACCTCATCACCCAATTTTAGAAGCGTGTATTTCCGGGTTAAAAGTAAAGCCTCATCAGTCCGATTACGTTAAAATTATGGAGGAAACTGGTCCTTATTATTTTGCAAAAATAATCCAAAAAACTGCTTTTTTGTCGCCTAAAGGATCTGTCGCGATTTTTCCACCTATTTTTTTCTTTCCATATCCCGGGATATATAGAAGAATGTTAGATAAAGAGGCTATAAGTATGTTTGCAAAAGAAGAATCTATGGCTATACACTATTGGACAACCAGTTGGCAAAAATGATTAACATAATAACATTATAATGGTCCTTAACCAGCTTATATTTATTACTATTTTTTACCTATCTACAATATATGCAAATACAAGCTATCCCTACTTATCTGGATATACCTGGCTCTCTTTTTGCGATTGGCGATTTATAGGTGATGATTATGTTGGTAAGAGAGAAGTTTTCGATCCGGAGTTAGTCAATGAGGGAGATACGATATTTATCGACTCCATGATACTCGATGAATTTATCTCTGATTACCTGCCTAAAATTCAATACAGAGTCATTCTTGTTTCTGCAAACTACGGTTTTGGATCTGATCATTCACTTCCAGGACGTTTTAACTATCTTTTAGAAGATGAGAAAATTGCCGCATGGTTTGTCCAAAATATTGATAGAGAACCTTCTGATAAATTGATTCCTATTCCCATTGGCTTAGCAAGTAGTAATTGGGCTCACGGGGATACCAAAATGCTCGATTCACTTATCCCTATCTCATTAAACAAACCGAGAAGGAAACATTTCATCTATCTAAATATTACACCACGCCCTGAACGAAAAAAATGTATAGAGCATTTTACCAAATTAGGTACTAAATTTGAGAGCCCAAAACCATTTAAGCACTATTTAAAAGATCTTTCGAAGTCAATTTTTGTTATCAGCCCCCCTGGAAATGGTGTCGATTGTCACCGGACCTGGGAAGCACTTCTCATGGGCTGCTATCCAGTAGTCGAAAGCTCTACACTTAACCCCTTATATCAAGATCTCCCCATTGTAATTATCAATAATTGGGAAGAAGTTACTGAAGAATTTCTACATCAAAAATATTTGGAATTAAGCTCTAAGGACTGGCCAAGAGAATCCCTCTATGCACCTTATTGGTTTAAAAGAGTACGAACCCTACAAAACAAATTAAAACAGGAGAAGCTAGATGCAACTTAATAAAATCACCCTACAAAAATTTTTCTTATCTATATGTCTTATTCTTCCCACCATTTTAATTTCAGGTGAGTACTCAGGGCAAAGTTGCACAAGCATTATACCTGGCTATATTCGAATTTGCAAAAAAGCAGTAAAGAATAAGCACTGTTTTCAAACATTTCGCTCTTTTCCAGAGTACTCGGGCGTAGTCGAATGCAATTATGCACATAATGAGTTTGATTCTTATTTACTTACAAACGGATCCTCTCAGTTATTGGACAATTTAGAATTTATTAGAAAGCTGGATACGATAGGCAATCCATTTATAGTAGAGAATAAAAATATGGGACAATTCTCAGGAACTACCTTGAGATATATTATAGTAGCAAATCAAATTCTAAACTTTTTTACCCTCCCTGAAAATCCAAAAATAGCTGAAATTGGAGCGGGTTTTGGAGGAGAATGTTTTGTTCTATCTACATGCATCCCATTTTCAAATTATTATATTTTTGATCTCAATGAAGTAACACCATTAATAGACAAGGTATTAAAAACTCTTTCAGTTAATAACGCACAAATGATGAACCCCCTTTCTGAACTCCCTGATGAAAATATTGATCTGCTGATCAGTAATTACGCCTTCTCCGAGTGCGATCTAACTACTCAATTAGACTATTTTCATAGAGTTCTAAAAAAAGCTGATAGAGGTTATATTCTATTCAATGACACTATAGATCAATTTGATACTCTATCACTAGATAGTTTTGTTCAGCTTTTAGAAAATGAGGGAATGAATCCAAAAGTACTTGAGGAGCCTGTCTCTACCCACCCTAAAAACGTATTGATCGTCTGGGACAGGACCTAACCAGCATCCCAATTCCCACTTGCTCATATTCCCTTAATTTGTATGATCAGGGGAGGGTGTGGACACCCTCAATTTGATTAACTTTTTAAGTGATAGTGGATTATGGAAAAAGTGGGTAGGCTTTCGCATGAGGATCTTGCGAGGGCAATGCAGGGTGAAAGTAGGGAATTTGAGAAGTTCTATCTTTGGCTTGAAAAGCATATGCCGCCGGCTTTTTTTGAGGAATTTGAGAGCTCCCATATTATGACAATCGTTCATAACTTGATGGGTTTCAACCTACAGGGGAATTTTGTTCAAGTCCATTTTGGGACTTGTTCTATTGTTTTATGCTTAGATAGTCCCGATGCAGATCTAAGAATTTTAAAGAATTACACAAATTTTGGGATCAAAGGGTACCAAACATTTGTCTCAAATGCCCCATTACCAATAGCTAAGCTAACACAAAATCTAAGAATTGCTATCCTTCACTACACTCAAGTTAAAGAGGAACTCTCGCATCAACTTCCAACTAGTTTTTCGCGAATGCTTAATAAAGAGAGGCTTATACTTGCACTAGAGATGTTTTCTAGAGCCAAAACAGATGATCAGATTCAATGCGAAGTCAAGTATAACGAAAATTGGAGGTCGGGCGAAAAAGAGCTCCCTTCGATGCAAATCGTTTTTGCTTGGCGCAATACACAAAAAAATAACTTCTTTTATAAGTTATCAAAGCTTGTCTATCGCCACAATCTTGTCATGAAAAGGGTCAGCGCTGCATATGTGCAACAGGAAAATTGTGAGAATATCTTATTAATGTCATTAGCCCTTCACGGCAAAGAAAATAAAGCTGCATGGGAATCGACTGATATTCAAGATTTTCTTCAGGAATTAACAACACTTAAGTACTTCGATGATAACGACTTAATCGAATCGACTTTTGTTGAATCAAAACTTCTTAGAGGCAATCTTGCAAATCTTTTGCGAATATTTGTAACACTTGCACATCAACTCCTCCTCCACGCTGACCCAAACCTCTATTCTCTAGAGGCAATTGTTGAGGGACTGATTAGACATCCTGAACTTACAGTGGAGCTTACTAATATTTTTGAACTTAAATTTCACCCAACTAAATGTGATATAAAATCTTACGAGCAAGCAAGGCTCAATTTCGTCTCACTTGTCGATAGACTCGACACAGGCAACCTGTATGTCGATACAAGACGAAAAAATATTCTTAAAATTACCTTAAACTTAATTCATTACACTCAAAAGACAAATTTTTATCGGAGCAATAAATCTGCACTTTCTTTCAGACTCAATCCCGAAATCTTAAATGAACTCCCTTTTGATAGAGCTCTTAAATTTCCTGAAATTCCTTTTGCCCTCTTTTTTGTTAAAGGTAAGTCGTTTTTTGGTTTTCATCTACGCTTTAAAGACCTTTCAAGGGGTGGCGTCAGAACTATTCTCCCATATAGATCGGAACAAGCTCAGTGGGAAAGGCTCAATATTTTTTCTGAATGTTATAATCTCGCCTATACTCAGCAGAAAAAAAATAAGGACATCCCTGAAGGTGGCGCAAAAGCGGTGATTTTCGTAGAGCCTTTTGAGGAACTAAGCATTGAATCCGCAATTTATCGAAAGGAACTTGCCCTATCCGGACTCTCTGATAAAGAGATTGATGATAAGCTTCAAACCTTTCAAAAGGATAAGCGATCTATCTATCTCTACCAATCGCAAAGAGCTTTTGTCGATTCCATCTTAACCCTTGTTAACTGCGAGGATGACGGAACACTAAAAGCTAAAGACGTTATAGACTATTACAAGAAGCCCGAATATCTCTATTTTGGCCCTGATGAGAATATGCATAATCCTATGATTGAGTGGATTGCTGCCTTTAGTAAGCAGGTGGGCTATAAGCCAGGCATTGCATTCATCTCAAGCAAACCTACTTATGGTTTCAATCACAAAGAATTTGGGGTCACCTCATTTGGGGTAAATGTCTACATGCACAAGCTCTTAGAATCAATAAACATCAATCCACTAACAACTCCCTTTACAATCAAAATGTCAGGCGGTCCGGATGGAGACGTTGCTGGTAACCAAATATACAATCTATACAGATTCTATCCCAAAACGGCCAGACTTGTTGCAATTACCGATGTCTCTGGCACAATGTATGATCCTGAAGGTTTAGATCTTGAGGAACTTACAAAACTATTTAAAGAAGAGAAATCAATTCGATTTTATCCTCCTGAAAAACTCTCATCAAAAGGCTTCCTCCTCGATCTTCTTACAAAACGAGATCAGACTGCCTATTCATGGCAAACCCTCTGTTACAGAAAAGAGAATGGAAAAGTGATTCAAGACTGGCTAGGGGGTAATGAGACTCACCATCTCTATAGCCATAATCTACATAGTACGATTGCCGATGTCTTTGTCCCAGCAGGGGGGCGTCCAAGAACACTGAACAAATCAAACTGGCAAGATTTTCTCGATAAGAATGGAGAGCCTTCATCTAAAGCAATTGTGGAAGGGGCAAACCTCTATCTCACGGCAGAAGCCCGAGTCGAACTGGAGAAAAAAGGGGTCCTTATAATCAAAGATAGCTCCGCAAATAAAGGGGGAGTAATCTGCTCCTCGCTCGAAGTGCTTACAGGACTTATCCTATCGGAAGAAGAATTTTTAAAAGAAAAATCTATTCTCATAAAACAGATACTTAGTTTCATCCAAGAGAAGGCCGAACTAGAAGCAAAGCTTCTTATTGAAGCAAAAGGGATCAAACCCCTAACCGAAGTTTCAGATCTTATCTCAAAGAGGATCAATACATTTACCTATCAAATTCTCGACTACCTCGAAACAATTGATCTCCCAAAGGACCCGAACAATCCTCTCAATAAAGCTCTCATCGACCACTGCCTCCCCCTCTTTAGAGAAAAATACAAGGAGCGCATCCTTAATAACATCCCCCCGATCCATCAAAAAGCAATCATTGCCTGCCGAATCGCCTCACAAATCGTCTACCAAAAAGGGCTAAACTGGACCCCCTCTATCGTCGACGTCCTCCCCATAATCCTCTCCTAATCCTCATCTAATAAAAAAAAAGTGCGCCATTAAGAAGCGCACTATTATTATTTTTTTGGTTAAATATTATATAAACTTTTTTATTATAGTGAATTAAATTTACATTGATAAGTTTACACAGTATGTGCCCTTGGGTTTCATTAGGCATTAGCCGGCGCTGAAGCAGGCCGTGTGTTTTCACACGAGCGATGCAAGCGAATGGAACCCAAGGGATACAGACGCAGT
>CANJWO010000031.1 GCA_947478685.1 Chlamydiota bacterium
ATTTTACTGCGTCTGTATCCCTTGGGTTCCATTCGCTTGCATCGCTCGTGTGAAAACACACGGCCTGCTTCAGCGCCGGCTAATGCCTAATGAAACCCAAGGGCACATACTGTGTAAACTTATCAATGTAAATTTAATTCACTATATATCATTGAGAAAAAATTGACTTGCTGCAACTATCCGCTTTTGGACCTCTCACAGCAATAGCTGCAACTTCTTTATTAAAATTAGCAGCAGCCATTCGATTAAATTCGACTTGTGAAACCTTTACAATCTTATAAGTAAGACCATTTCTTGTCACTAAAGCGGTTCTTGTTCTCCCACAAACTGCATCAAGCGCTGCATGAGACACTGCACTAAGAACTGATATCATAAAATCTCCCTTTATCGCATTCAAACATTAAAGATTCATCTATTATAGCATAATAATGTAATTAATGCTTATTAAAACTTTAACTGTAATATCGAGGAATCCCATCTCTTTTGGCGAGAGACCCCTCTTCGAAATGATCAACTAAGCAGAAAATCATCTTCCAATTATTCGGAAATGTGCTACATTCTCTTATTTTGCGTGGTATTTAAGATATCTTACTATAGCTAGAAGAGAATCCCTTGCAGCGCCTGGATCCGTGGCAATTTTTCTAACCACCTCTCTTAGATGTGCTTTTATTGGAGGGGCAACAGTCACAAACTCATCCCCTTCTCTTACTGGATATATATCTTTCAATTTAAGAAGAGAACTCCCCTTTCTTGCTTCAAATGGTCCATGGGGTAAAATAATTCCACCTTTTGAAACAGCCTCAACAGCATATGGAGCAAAATGTCCTTTAGCAAAATGTTTTACTATTAATGTTGCAACATCCAATGGTAAATCAATAGGATTAAAATCCCTTCCCATAAGTGTGCAGAAAAACTTAACTAGATCTGTTTGAGTTACAATCTCTGGACCTACTGCAAAGATAGTCTCTTTGCCTCTATAATCTAAAGAATTGCAAGCAACCTCTGCAATGTCTGAAAGTGCAACTGGTTGAATCGGCACATTTCCATCTCCCAGTATAATCTGGAGAGGCATATAAGCTAACTGATCTGGCGAGTAATCGTGTTCGTTCGAGATAAGGAGTTTTCCCCCATCCCTTACCGGAGCACTCAAGGCATATCCTACACTTAGAATCGTCGTGTCAGCAGGACCCATCTCTAAAATAGTTTTATTGGCTTTTCTTTTCGTGTCTCCATATGGATCAGCACAAACTTCTGTTGAAGCTGATGAGAATTGTAAAAAATGAAACCTTTCAACTCCTTTGATCTTTGCAACTGTTTGAATACCCTCCAAAGCAGCTACAACAGGATGAATATTTAAATCTTCAAGCGTCAACCCTTCTTCAGGGTGAGCACCACCCATTGCATTGACCACTAACACGTCATCACCAGACTTGATCACGCCTGCAGCAAATTTTTTCCATGTTGCTACATCAGTTACTTTATCCTTAGGTATTACCACTAAGTCTAAATTTGTAGACGGCTTGAGGCCTTTAAAATCAGGCCTACGCGAGGTCCCAGTAACATCACATCCCCGCCTAAGCGCTTCGAGTACAACTCCACCAGCTATATGCGAGGTAGCTCCCAAGACTATGACTTTGGGTACTTTGGGCGCAGCTAGAGCTGCCGTAGAGGAATACATTCGCTCCGTACATTGACAAAAAGCCTTAATCATTATGGTCTCCAATTTTTATTATAATATAACTATTATAGAATATGATTCTAAAAAATCATAGTAATTATTCATTAAATATGAATAATTTATAAAAAACACGAATTTTTATACTAATAATTTTTATAATCTTTACTAACACCTAAGGACGGAATAGCTTATCCTGTTGATTACTAGTAACTAGTGACATTGAAAAAGATTAAGCGGAGAGTTTCGCTCTTAAGTGGTTAATTATGATTTAGTTATGGATTTTGCAAATTTATTGGCATTTAGGCGAGCCGTTTTATTGAAGTCGTCTTTAGCCACTATTTTTACCCGGTAAGAGACTCCATCTTTTGTTACAGAGGTGCTTGGCCCTATTCTGCAAAGAGCTTCAAACGCAGCCTGTACCCAGGCACTAAAAACACCCGGCCTTAATCCAACAAACTTATCTGCAAGGAATATTCTTGTAGCTGAAAAAGTATCTCGAGCAACTTCTGGGTTTGTAAAAACTTTTTTTATAGACTCCCGTAGATGCGCTATAATTGGAAGCGCAACAATCGAAATCTCCTCCCCATCCTTAATTTTATACTGATCTTCAAGCGTAAGAAGCGGACTTCCCTTTCTCAATTCAAATGGTCCTGGATCACGAACAATTCCACCTTTATTAATAGCTTCGATTGCGTATGAAGAAAAATGACCCTTAGAAAAATGCTTTGCTAACAAAGCTCCCACCTTCGAGTCAACAAACAAGGGATTAAATTTTTTCCCTAAAACATTAGCAAAAAACTTGGCGAAATACATTTGCGACACAATTTGTGGGCCTACTGCATAGACAGTCTCTTTCCCCTTAAAAAATAAGGAGTTACAAGCAACGTCAGCGATATCTGAAAGAGCGACAGGTTGCATTGGTACATCTTTATCCCCTAGCACAATCTGAAAAGGCAACGTAGCTAACTGATCTACTGAATACCAGTGTTCATCTGAAACAGAGTTAGTTCCCCCACCTCTTGCAGGAGGGTTCACTGCATATGATACCCTTAGAATTGTCATATCTTCCGGACCCTTTTCTAAAAGAATACTATCGCACTCTTTTTTAGCTTTTCCATAGCCACTTTCAGAGCAAATTTCAGCTGCAAGAGAAGATAAATTCAAAAAATGAAATTTTTCAAGCGCTCTTACCTTTGCGACTGATTGAATGCCCTCCAAAGCGGCTACAACAGGATCAATATTCTTGGTCTCAAGTGTCTCTAGGGCTTCACAGTGAGCCCCACCCATTGCATTGACTACTAAAACTCTATCACCAAAAAAAATCTTGCTTTCAGCAAATTTCTTCCATGTTGCTACATCAGTTACCCTATCTGCTGGAATATGAACCAAGTCTAAATTTCCTGAAGGTTTAAGCCCTTTAAAATCGACAGCACGAGAAGTGCCAATGACAGAATAACCAAGCTCAAGAGCCCTATGAACAATACTCCCCGCCAAATGCGATGTACCGCCTAAGACAATGACTTTGGTTTTAGGCGCTATAATACTAGATGCGGAACCCGTGATAGAGCAGAATCGTGCTGCGCCCTTTAAACAAGCAATACTCATTTGCAACTCTGATTTAAAAATACACTACAAATGTTATAGTTATGATAAAATATTATTTAACTATTTATTTAACTTCTCTTTTACAGGAGAAGGAATCACCTTGCTAATTCTTTCGGCAGCTAAATCTCTAACAGCAAACTTTCTCATTTCTGCATTAAAGTCGGCTATATTCTCTTTTCTAATAAGCTCCGGAGACTTATAAATTATCCTGACTGTACGAGTAGTACCATCAGGCAAAGTTACAGTAGAGACTCTCTTTGTCATACAGTTTCCAGCACCCACAACTGCTATGCTCGCCATTGTAGCTCCCATGAACTTCAAGCTACATTCAAGAATCGAACTCATATTAATTCCCCTTTATTTTATCTTAATATTTCGCATCAAATCTTAATAAAACATAGAATTTATATCCACTAAAATAGAAACAACTTACTTATTTTTTAGCACATAGTGATTAGAAGATCCTGAAAATGATCTAAAAATAAAGAAAACCCCATCTAGCAAAAGTTGGGGTTTTCTTAAACAGGAATACATTAATATTAAAGAATTACTCTGGCTTTTTCTTTGATATTTGCTCACTTATTATGTGTTGAGCCATTCCACAAACTGCCACGGCTATATTGATTCGAGCTTTTGAATTAAAAACGAATTTACGCGCACCATCACTTATATGATCTGATATCTTAGGAGCTACAACGTTAAATACGCTATCACCACCTAGATAAAACTCACTTTGAATTGTACGAAGAGGATGCCCTACTCTTATTTCCCATGGTGTATGATCGTAATTGATGCCCCCCTTAAGAAGCCCTTCAATTGCATAATGTGAAAAATGTCCGTGACATAAATCATCAACAAGTCCGGCTGCAATATCTAACGGTACTGTTTGAGGACGGTATGAATTTCCCATAACAGCAGTAAGATACTTTAGAATTTCCTTTTGAGTGGTAACAGGATTTACTGCATTAACAATCTCCCTTCCAGAAAATGCCAGAACGTTGCAAGCTGCATCCCCAATATCTTTATTTGAAACAAGTTGAATTGGCTCATCTCCCGTTCCCAATATAAACTGAATAGGCAAAGTTGCTAAGTGGATGAAGGAATAGCAATGCTCCTCTTTAATAGAAAATAATTTTCCGCCAACTCTTTCCGGAGAATTAAAGCCGTAGGCTACTCTAAAAATTGTCGTATTATCAGGACCTTTCTCAAGAGCAATTTCATCACCCTCTTTTTTTGTAAGTGCATACTCATCAGAACAAACTACAACTGCCATAGAAGATAAATGAACAAAATGCAACTGCGAAACATCTTTCACCTTTTCACTAGACTTAATACCCTCTAAAACAGCAAGAAGTGGAGTGACATTTAGATCATAAAGTGTCTCACCCAAAGCTGGATGAGCTCCACCTATAGCATTGACTACTATTACACGATCTCCTTTTTCAATCTTTTCATCAAAAAATTCCCTCATTGCCTCAGCTGTATAACTCGCAATTGTTACTAATTTTAGATTTTCAGATGCTACTAAACCTTCAAACTTTCCTGATCGAGAAACCACAGTAACTTCAAATCCAAGTTCGCGAGCTTTCCTAATTACCGCTCGACCTAGCTGCCCCGTACCTCCGGCAATAATGAGCTTGACCTTTCTTTCCCCATCAGCAAGCACTAGTCTAGAATCGCCAGCAACCCCTGTAGCTTCTGTAGCTTCTGTAGCCTCTGTAGCTTCTGTAGCTTCTGTAGCCTCAGCACCTCCAGCTCCCCTACCGCCAACTAGGGTGCTTTTAACTTCAGTTGAAAAAGGTAACTGTTTTTTAAGCTCTTTATATTTTAAGCTAATCTCTTCGTTCTTAAAAGCTATTAAAGCGATTAAAGGAAGCGCAAGTCTTGCTACCCCTGTGCGGACTTCAGAACTAGCGTATCGACTCCCTCCATAATTCCCAGCTCTAGAAGAACCGAATCTCACCGCAGCGGAACAGCCACGCGCCGCTTTAGTCAAAAGATTAACACTCATAAACATCTCCAATTATTATTTTTATGAATTTATTATAAGACATTTTAATAAATAATCAAACATTTATGTTTGAATTAAATTTATTATCATGCAGTTACTATTAAACTTAGAAATTGTAAAAAAATTAAAGCTATACATTGCTGTTTAATTTTAATATTTATTATTTTAATTTAGACTCATACCACCAATACTCTCATGAATATAAAAAATTTTTAACAACATCAGTAACGGGAGCACAATCGGTATGAAGATCTTTAATTTATGCAAACGAGTAGCTAAAAAAGTTTGAATCTCAGATAATGTATCGATTGTAAATAGCATGTCGGAGATATATGAAAAAAGGGGACCATTACCGCGGTTTTCAGGTTAAACAGATCTACAATATTAAAGAGATTGGCGTAGAACTCTTTCATCTCATTCATGAAAAGACAGGCGCTGAGATTGTTCATATTGCAGCAGATGATGATGAAAATGCATTTGCGCTCACATTTAAAACATATCCATATGACAGCACAGGAATCGCTCATATACTAGAGCATACAACTCTTTGTGGATCGGAAAGATTCCCTATACATGACCCGTTTTTCTCCATGTTGCGAAGAAGCAGCAACACTTATATGAACGCCCTTACTTCTAAACTATGGACTGCCTATCCAGCCGCTTCGAAAATAAAAAACGATTTTTATAATCTTTTAAATGTCTATCTCGATGCTACTTTTCACCCTTTGCTAAATAAAACCAGTTTTCAGCAGGAAGGGTACCGTTTTGCTTTTACAGATCCTGAGGATCCTAAATCACCTCTCACTCTCCAAGGTATTGTATTTAATGAGATGAAAGGGGTCTTTTCTAATCCTGAATCTCTCCTCTGGAGAAAACTTTCCTGTGGACTTTGTCCAGACACACCCTATGGTCACGATTCTGGTGGAGACCCCAAAGACATTCCTCTACTTACCCACAAAGACTTAATCGATTTTCATAAAACCTATTATCACCCTAGTCGTTGTATATTCTATTTTTACGGAAATATCCCTCTTGAAGAGCATCTCGATTATATTGGTGAAAAAATCCTGGATCAGGCAGACAAGTTGCCCGCAATCCCTCCAATACAAAAACAACCAAGATTTAAGGAGCCCAAAAAAGAGGAGACTTTTTATCCAACTGGAGAGAGCGATTTAAAACAAAAAACTTTTATCGGTTTTTCTTGGCTCACAACGGATATCAAAAATCAGGATGAACTTTTAGCGTTTACCCTCCTCGATTCAATTTTAATGGATACGGACGCATCGCTGCTAAAACACAAACTCTTAGCCTCTGGACTATGCGTAGATGCAGGCTCAGTTCTTGATACTGAAGCTAGAGACACTCCTTTTGCAATCATTTTAAGGGGCTGCGAAAAGGAGCAGGCGGATGAGTTAGAACAATTTTTATTCAAATCTCTAAAAGAGATTGCCTCTCATAAAATTCCAAGAGAGCTAATTGAATCTTCCCTCCATCAATTAAAATTTTCTAGAAGCGAAATTAGTAGTGACAGTGGGCCTTATGGACTAGAACTGTTTGGAAGGAGCGTTATCCCTTATCTACAAGGAGGCTCTCTTACTGACGAATTAAAAGTACACTCCGTGTTTGATAAACTTGAGACCCTTATTTTTGAAGACGACCTTTTGACAAAAATTATACAGAAGCATTTAATCGACAACCCTCATTTCTACAGATTGACTCTTGCTCCAAGCCAAACACTGTTAAAATCGATGCAGGAAGATGAAGCTAAATATATTGAAGAAAAGCAAAAATCGCTCACTCCAGCAGAGATTAAAACGATCATAAAAGATTCTGAAGAACTTGAAAATTATGTTGATGCAAAAGAATCTGAAGACAACTCCTGCTTGCCAATACTCTCACTTGATGAAATCCCCAAAGAGATCGCCTACTTTCAGATAAAAAAAGAGACCTATAATCAACTTGCCGTCTACCACCACGAATGTTTCACAAATGGAATTGTCTATGCAGATCTTGTTTTTGACCTCCCTCAAGTTGCAGAAAAGGACCTGTTTTATTTACGCCTATTTTCCTCCCTCTTAACCGACTTAGGCGCTGGCGGAAGATCTTACGTTGATAACCTTAAGCACATTCACAGAACAGTTGGTGGAATTTGGACATCTCTTTCACTCAATGTACAAAAAGAAAATAACGACACTTGCTACCCTACTATTTCTATTTCAGGAAAAGCTCTAGATGAAAATAGTGAAGCGCTTTTTCACCTTATGAAAGACTTTATCATCAGCCCTGATCTAAAAGACCGGGAACGGATTAAAGAACTTATATTACAATCCTTTACCTATCTTCAACAAAAGCTAAATAGCCATGCTATCCAGTATGCCCTAAGAGAATCTGCATCAGGATTCTCTCCTTGGAGCTTTGTCAGTAATTTATGGCATGGCCTCCCTTACTATAAATTCTTAGAGCGCTTGTCAAAAGATTTAGACAATCTCTTGCCTGAAGTATTGGAACGTTTTGAACACTTAAGCAAAACCCTCTTTCACCTGAATAACCCCCACTTTGTCCTCTCCTGCGATAAAAACTCTTATAAAAACTTAGAGGAGAATTCATTTTTTGGCTGGACCACATTTTCTGATGCCTCAGCATCATTTTGTCCATGGGTGGAACTTGCAAGACCAAAACAGGTAATTAACTGCATAAAAGCTATAGCCTATCCAATTGCACATAATGCAAAATCGGTAGAAACAGTAACGATGTCATCACGTTTTTCCGCCCAGCTCAAACTCGCAAGTTACCTTTTTGAAAATCTTGAACTTCATAGACTCATCAGAGAAGAGGGGGGAGCTTACCATTGTGGAGCCAAATACAACATTCTCACTGGAATCTACCAATTCTTTAGCTCAAGAGACCCTAATATCTCCTCAAGCTACGCGGCATTCAATTCTGCAGTCGAAACAATTGCCGAAGGTGGGTTCACAGAACAAGACCTCCTAGAAGCAAAGCTTAGTTACATCCAAGATGTTGACGGTGTCGTCCCACCAGGATCTAGAGCCTCCATCACATACTTCCAACACAAGGTTGGTCTAACAAGAGAAGTGCGTCAAAAATTCCGTGATCAAATCCTAACAGCTACAAAACAAGATGTGATACAAGCAGTTAAAGAGTGCCTTCTTCCCAAACTACTCACCCATTCCGTCCACATTACCTACGCAAGCGAAGAGCTGATTAAAAAAGAGCTACCCCTCTTCACTCTCAAGAACCTCCCCCCAATGGAAGAGGTCCTTTTATAAAGTCTATTTTAGCTGTTTGGATGGGGGATGCTGTGGAAAGCGGCTCTTCCATGGTAATGCATTAGGATTACTAGGCGATCTTTTGGATTTGCGGTTTCGAGGCTTTTCTTGAAAGCCTCAACCGATGTCATTTTTTGTCCATTAACAACTAAGATGACGCTACCTGGAGTCCAGCCAAGTCCAGCTGCAGTACTTCCTTGTAGAACTTTTGTCACAACAACACCCTTTTCATCAGCTTTAATTCCATATTTACCTGCATTCTCAGGAGTGATTTGTTCTACAATCACACCTAGTTTATGGATAATATCGCCCTCTTTGGAAATCTCTTTTACCTTCGATCCTAGTACTAATTGAATTTTTCTCTGCTTTCCTTCACGGAGAATATTCATATCGCACTTTGCTCCTGATGGCAATTTAGCAAGCGTCGTGTAGAGCTGCTTTGCTGATTTAACCAATTCGCCATTAAAATCAACTACTACGTCACCTGCTTGCAGTCCAGCAAGAGAGGCTGCAGAATCGGGAACAACTTCGGCAATCAAAGCTCCTGTTGTCCCTTTCTTCAATTTAAATCCGGCGCACAATTCTTCACTTAATTCTTGAAGCTGCACCCCTAAAAATGCTCTATCAACTGAACCGCTATCTCTAATTTGTAAATAGACCATACTTGCAATATTGCTAGGTACTGCAAAACCAACTCCGATATTTCCACCAGTTTTGGAAAGAATTGCAGTATTCACCCCAATCACTTTTCCAGTTAGATCTACAAGTGGCCCTCCAGAATGTCCCGGATTAATTGCTGCATCTGTTTGAATGAAATCTTCAAGCTGTGAAATTTGTAAATCACCTCTATGTGTTGCAGAAATCACCCCTGCAGAGACTGAGTCACGCAATTTAAATGGATGGCCAATTGCCATGGTCCATTGCCCTACCTCAATTGCATCCGAATCAAAGAATTCTAGGTAAGCCAGATTCTCTCCATTAATCTTCAGGACAGCCAAATCTGTATTAGGATCACAACCTACAAGCACCGCTTCATATTGCTTTTCAATATCATCATATTTTTCGACGATAATTTTACTTCCGTCCTTAATCACATGGTAGTTTGTTATAATATAACCATCTGGTGAGACGATAAACCCAGAACCATTGCTCACTTGAAAAGAATTTTGATCCTGTCCCCTAGATGCGCCTCCAGGAACTCCAAAGAAATTATTAAAAAGACCCTCTTGAAACTGTTCAAATGGATTTCCCGAATCGCTAGAAGCCTGAGACCTCCCACTACCTGATTCAACACGAATATGAACAACTGCCGGTCGACATTTTTTTGCAACATTGACAAATGCTTGAGAAAGACTCTGTCCGCACTGCTCACATGCGCCCATATCTTTTACAGCCGCCTCCACAAAATTCATTGCAGCAATAAATGCGACTCCAACAAACAACATCTTTTTCATACAAACTTCTCCCTTTCACATAAAATTGCATCCTACCACAATCTTATTTTTTTTAAAGAACTTTGAATATAGATAAAAAAAAATCGGCCAGTATTTCTACTGACCGATTAAAACTTTCCATTAGTGAAAGCTTATGAGATGCTATTAATTGACAGCTTCTCGTAGAGCTTTACCTGGACGGAATGCAGGAACTTTCTTGGCTGGTATTTTTAGAACTTTACCAGTCTGTGGGTTTCTTCCTGTTCTAGCTTTTCTCTTAGCAACTCTAAAAGTACCAAAACCTACTAATTGTACGTCTTTTCCTTTTTTAAGTGACTTCGATACTGCTTCAATGTAAGCATTAACGAACTTTAAAGTATCGGCTTTAGTAAAGCCTGTTTTTTCTGATACTTCAGTGATTAGTTCATTTTTATTCATGAGATACCTCCGTATTGGTTAAGCATTTATACCGAACTTTAGAAAATTCGACTATTGAATCTTCAGGCGGTATTCATTCCAGCTTATGCTAATTCCACAATACTGCACAAGGGGTCTTCACACTTTTTTTTCTACTTAGATCCAATTTGGGTGAGAAATTCGCGAAAAACTTCCGAATCTCGAATCGCGTCAAACGCTCTTCCAGACGCAATTTCAGAAAGATTGCTTGTCCCAAAAGATTTTACTGTTTTAAGCCACTCAATGCTTCGCTTAATATCTTTAAGCATTGCATGCGATTCTGCCGCACGCACTGCTATATCGACTGTCTGACTCTCTTGAAAACAGACGCCTGAGAGGGCTATCACCCTTTCATAGTCCCCAATCTCGAATGCAGCAAGGTACAAAATAACCTTTGCCTCTTTAGAAATGTATCTTTCTAAAGGGCGAAGGAGGTCATAAGCAGATTTATAATCGCGTTTATCGTAGTAGATTTTAGCCATATATTCAGATACAAGGGTATGAATAATCCCACTTTTGGTCTTATCCTGAAGCCTTTTCAATTTTGAGATTGCCGCTTCATAGTGGCCAAGACTTATCATTTTTTCACTCTCCTTCAATTCCTTACGATTTTCATCATTCTCATCCGCCACAGTAAAATTCTGAAATCTTCTAATTCCATCAACGCTCTGAAAGGCAAAAATAAGAAAAATCGAACCAATTAAAAAGAGGCCTATCAAAAAACAGACCACACTAAGAAGGGCTGAAAAGAAAAAGGATACATAAAGGGCAGCTTTCAACGATTTTGGGCCAAAAATCCATTCAAGGACAACACGAACCAGCTGTCCCCCATCCAATGGGAGGATTGGCAAAAGATTTACAAAAGTCCAAAAAAGGTTCACATATCGTATTTTTTCTAAAACTGCACGTACAAAAGGAGTTCCATAGGGAAACTGGAGTAAAATGCTAGCTAATACAAAAAGGAGGAACCCAAATAAGGGACCCATAAAAATGACAACAAACTCTTTCCAAGGCCTCAACTTTGGACCTTCTGGAATGGTAAGACCCCCAAAAGCAATAAGCTCTATTCTTGGGCTTTGACCAAATACCATAGCTGTCAAAGCATGTCCAAACTCGTGGAACAGGACAGAGACAAAAATAATTCCTATCCAAACCACTGTCCATAATAAATCGTATGAATTTAGAAAACCTATTAACCCAGCAGTCACAAAGAATGCCGGCGATATTTTTAGAGGTATTTTTCTCATTTTAATGCTTCCTGAATAGCTTTTCCCATATCTGCAGGAGAAAGCGCAACGTTTGCTCCCGCTTTTTGTAAAGCGTCTATTTTATCCTTTGCACCTCCTTTTCCACCAGAAATAATTGCTCCAGCATGCCCCATTCGTTTTCCAGGAGGTGCTGTTTGCCCTGCTATGAAAGCCGCAACAGGTTTTTTACAGTGAGATTTAATCCATTCTGCCGCCTCTTCTTCAGCTGAACCACCAATTTCTCCAATTAAAAGAATACCTTTAGTTTCAGGGTCGTTCTCAAAAAGCTTAAGAAGATCAATATAATTTGTTCCGTTTGTCGGATCGCCCCCTATACCTACGCACGTAGTCTGCCCAAGACCAAGCTTAGTTGTCTGCCAAACCGCCTCATAAGTGAGTGTCCCTGACCTAGAAATAATCCCAATTTTGCCTGGTTTATGAATATATCCCGGCATAATCCCTATTTTACACTGTCCTGGAGTAATAATTCCTGGACAATTTGGACCGATTAACCGCGACTTACTTCTATTCATAATATGCTTAACTTTAAGCATGTCAAAGACGGGAATCCCTTCTGTAATACAGATAATCAGTTCTATTCCTGCCTCCTCAGCCTCTAAAATCGCTGCAGCTGCAAATTTAGGGGGGACAAAAATCATGGTTGCATCTGGCTTTACAACATCTACAGCCTCCCTTACCGAATTAAAAACAGGGAGGCCAAGCTCTGTCTCCATCCCCCCTTTTCCCGGCGTTACACCGCCCACAACAAGAGTCCCGTATTCATAGCACTGTTCCGTATGAAAACTACCCGCACTCCCTGTAATCCCCTGACAAATTAGCTTAGTATTCTTATTTACTAGTATCGGCATGAGCCACCACCTTTTTCGCTGCATCTGTTAAATCATCTGCCGCTATAATTTTAAGTCCCGATTTTCTCAAGAGCTCTTTCCCCTGTTCCACATTTGTCCCTTCTAAACGAACAACGAGTGGCACTTGAATATTAAGCTCTTTTGCAGCTTCAATAACCCCTTCAGCAATCACATCACACCTCATGATGCCGCCAAAGATATTTACAAGGATTGCTTTAACATTTGAATCACTTAAAATAAGGCCAAAGCTTTTAGCTACCTTCTCCTTACTTGCACCTCCACCCACATCCAGAAAATTAGCAGGCGATCCTCCGTGATATTTAATTAAATCCATTGTCGCCATTGCAAGACCTGCGCCATTTACCATGCATCCAATGTTTCCATCTAGCGCAATATAGGCAAGATCCATCTCATAAGCAACAGCCTCTGCAGGGGTGACTTGAGTTTGGTCATACATCGCTCTAATTTCAGGCCGTCTAAAAAGGGCGTTGTCATCTATAGAAAATTTTGCATCAAGAGCCCATAAGTGGCCAGCCTTGTCTTCAATTAATGGATTCACTTCTAGAATCGCCCCATCATTTTCAACAAATGCTTTTGCCAAATTTCGAATCATTTTCTTCCCTTCTTCTCCAGTCATCTCTGTCCAGTCTAGAAACCTACAGACAGTGTCAAGACTTCCCTCATCGATTGTTCCATCGATTTGAAAATGGACTTTTAAAATCTTGTGTGGAGACTTTTCAGCAACCTCCTCAATCTCTGTCCCCCCTTCGGAAGAGACCATTAAAAGGGGCATAGCTACATCCCTATCTATGAGAAGGCCAACATAATACTCTTTAGCAATGTCAGCTAATTCTGAAATCATCACTTTATGGCAAATAATACCCTCGGGACCGGTCTGCTTTGTCACAATCTTCATCCCAAGAAGCTCTTTTGTCTTCCGAATAATCTCTTCTCGGGTCTTTGCAATTTTTACGCCACCCGCCTTCCCCCTGCCTCCGGCATGAATCTGCACCTTTACGACTGCTTCCGTAACACCTAAAGAATCAATCGCTTCCTCAATATCTTCAACTCTTGAGACAACCCTAAAGTCTTGACATGGAATATGATACTTACTTAAAATATGCTTAGCCTGATACTCATGTACATTCATAATAATTTCCCTCTATTATCTTTATGTGTTAGAATTGATCCAAAATTCAAGGTCTAATTTATGTTTAGTCTTTTCAAGACTGGTTTTCAGAAGATTAAGAATGCTCTAACAAAAACAGGCTCCTTCCTTAAAAAGGAGCTTAAAGCGCTCTTTCTTAAACCACTAAATGTTGAGACATTAGAAAACTTAGAAAAAGTTCTCTATGAAGCTGATCTTGGCTCCACGATTGTTTCCGATTTTATTGAAAGAATTCAACATTTCCATAAAGAAGACCCAAAAGCAAGTCCTGAGGACTATCTAAAAGAGCTTCAAAAGCGCTCTCAGGAAATCTTGGAAGAGCTCCCTATAGTTTCAAGTCGTACTCCACCAATAGGTTATTCTAAACTCATAATAATCGTTGGGGTAAACGGCGCAGGAAAAACAACTACCCTAGCAAAACTTGCTAACCTTTATAAAAGCGAGGGAGAAAAAGTGCTCATCGCGGCAGGCGATACCTTCAGAGCAGCTGCTATAGAACAACTTGAACTCTGGTCCCAAAAAATTGGGGTCGATCTAGTCAAGACTCAAACAGGGGCAGACTCTTCAGGCGTCCTCTATGATGCTCTTATGAAGGGCAAAGCTAAAGACTATTCACTTATCCTCTGTGATACAGCAGGGAGACTTGAATCTAAAACAGATCTAATGCGTGAACTTGAAAAACTGACCCGTATAGCCCACAAATTTGATGAGACCGCCCCCCACGAGACCTACCTTATTGTTGACGCAAGCCTTGGTCAAACCGCTCTAGAACAGGCACGTATCTTTCATAAATTCACCCCACTAACAGGGATTATTCTTACCAAAATTGACGGCTCAGCCAAAGGGGGCATTGCCCTCTCCATCTACCGCGAACTCAAAATTCCGATCAAATTCATCACTTTCGGCGAAAAGATCGACGATATAGCCCCTTTTGACCCCGAAGCCTATACAAAGGCCCTCTTTTTCGACTAAAAAACATAACCTCTATAGCGAATTAAATTTGGTTGTGGCTTTCATGAGAGCGTTTATACCGAACGAAACTCAAAAATGGGGAAACCTAATTCAGTTCTATGGGTGAACCGATCGGTACATAAAAAAAGAGAAATTGGCAAGGATGAGAGGATTGAAGGATGAAAAAAGAAAAAGAATTAGAATATTCTGTTAGTGAATTTTAATCGTCCTCGTCTAGAGTATAAAAGACTGTGGCATCCAGATAGTTTTGTTCCTGCAGCACAACTTGATGATGAACCTTCATTCTATCCTCGTTAAAATTATTTTTAAAATTTAGCTCTAATTTTTCAACTTTTAAGTTGTGTTGCGAATATTAATATAGTTATTCTATAGTTGTTCAAAGCTTAATGCTTATTAAAGGATTATTATGGATGTTAATATTTGCCGACCAGCACCAATTTGCAGACCAGCGCCAATAAGAACCCCCCTAGAAGATACTAGCTCACCTGATAGTGAAAATGAGCTGGAGAGCTCTCCCATGTTTTACGTTACTACTGCAGCTGAAGCAGCTCTTTTAACGCCCATAACAGATACTGCAGTCGCTCAGATTAAAGCCGGACCTCACCATCGTAGTGCTGCGCCAATGAAACCGACGCTAAAGATTTCAGATTCTGCTCCCTCTCTCCCTAAACCTAAGAAAAATATCACCTTCGGAGAGATCGAGACATTTCCTATTGATCTTGAGGGTCTAGGCACTCAAATCCCTGTATATCATACCACAGGCAACACTAAATCAGAAAAAAGTGAAGCTGTAACCTTAGAATTTAGCTATGCAATAATAAAAAATTTTATAGAGGAAGAGACACCTTTGACTATAGAAAATATAAGCGCTCTCCGCAGGGTCTATGCTCAAAAATACAGGAGTCTTAAAACGGATAAGAACAAAGCTTTTCTTCAAGCTTTTACATTAATAGTTAACGATTTGTATCAACGCAGCCTATCGAGTGCAGTTAGTTCTTCAACCTACTAGATAACCAGTCAGAATATATACTGCAATTAATCAAATATCTACACTATACTTTTTGTGTAATATTAACACTTTATGATTATAAAAAATTAACAACTACTATCTAGGTAAATTATGATTGCTCCAGAAATCCCATCAACTGCGGTTTCACATAATTTGGAGGTTCTCAGCTATTATAATAAAGCACCTACGCTGCGAGCTCCATTCCAGATACGCCTGATCATAGATAAACATATTCCAACTCAGATCATCCCTAGGCGCATTTCAGCAGATGAACTCGCTATTCATAAACCTTTCTCTAATGAGACTGGCGAAGAGAAATATGGCATACAGGGTGTTGCACGTATACTTAGTCAAATTATACCTAGGCTAAATGAAATAAGAGATATTCATTTATTACAATCTGCACTCGAGGGTGTTACAAAGCTAACTAGCGCTCTAAAAGGGATCGATAGAAAAATTCTTTTAAAACCCTTCTCAGACGCATTAGTTGCCCATATTAACTCTCAACCAAAGCATCGTATCGCTGCACCTATAAAATCAGCTCTAAAAATTGATGTTACAGATCTTGCTCTTAAAAAACAGACAAAAGCGATAAGTTTTGGACCCGATATTATTTTTCAAGTTACACCTCATAAAAACCCTCAAAAACTCCCTTCAATAGTTCCTATTACTTCTCCCATAAAAGATGTTTTCGGTACTAGAGATCTTAGGGAGCCAGAAAAATCTGAATTACCTGAAATCTCTTCAATAGAAACACGTTGTGCAAAGATCTTGGAAAAAGGAGAGGGAGTTCCCCCATTAAGTGACAAAATGCGTCTCATTATTGAGGATTTAACCGCCGCAAGAACAAGTTATATTTACCGCAATCGCGCTAGTATAGCAACACTTGAATATACGCAAATTACTAAGGCCTACAGATTAAGAATTTCACAGTTGGCGTGCGAAGTATTAAATGCTTATCTTATCTCAAAGGAATCACGACCAATCGCGCCCCTATCAAATTCTATGTACTGGTAAGGGGCAGGCATGTTATTATGATGGTTAATGAATCAAATTATTCACGATCTTAAAACCTATCTGTGCGAAAACTTTGGAGATAAGAAAGATTTTCTTATCCTCCCAGATATCTCACTTTCCTCACCTGTAGTTAAGAAGAAAGAGTCTAGTATTGTTGTTAATCACATTCCAAAAAAACTTGATCCGATTACGCCTGAGTTAGTCAAGGCTGTGCAAAAAGAGACTGAAGAAGATGAGGTCAGTACACCCCTCTCATTTATTGCAGAGATACCTAAAGCAGAAGCTCTTTCGCCTGATAGCGAGATGAGCGCCCTATATAAGAAAATTGCTCCACATATGAAGCTTTCAAGCACCCCTTTAAAAGACGATGTTGCAAAACAAATTCGTCTTGCATCTAACAAGAGATCGGATCTTCCTGAAATTCCCGTCCTTTTTGACCACTCAATTCAAGAACATCTCGATTTTTTAACAAATCTTGCTAAGGCAATCAATACCTCTTTTGGAACATCCTCAGTTGTCCACATCCATGAATTTGAAGAAAAAAACCTGTGGAAGCCCCTTTTAGCACACTCGCAAATCCGTCTCATTATTATCCCCTCATCATTATTAAAACATTCCCCCAATCTCCACACCCTCTGTAAAGAGTACCCAGGAAGACTCCTCAAATCGGCCCTTAAAATCCCCCTCCTCACCCTTTCAGAAATAAGCGACTCCCCCATCCGCAAAAAAGAGATCTGGAGCACCCTCACTCGATTTTTCACTAAACTAAAGACTTGAGCAAGCGTCTCCTAACATTGAATCTGGCCATTTCAACAAGTTCACTATTTTTCACTTTTATAAAGTCGATCATCATAGTCAATCTTATTACCTCTATTTTTAGAGGAACTACCCTTAGAGCTAATGTAAAACACCGTTTTTTCTTTTCTTCTAATAAAGCTCCTATACGGCCTACATCAATATCCAAGCGTCTTAATAGTTCAGCTTCTCGTGCTGCAAATCCCTCTTCTTGCGCAGCCAAATCCTGAAATTGCTTAACAATTTTTGCCTGCTCGGTTTGAAGCACCTCTTCTCTTTCAATATAAGATTTTGCAGCATCAGCACTGGATGTAAGCGTTGTTAGAGTTCCATATAATGCTGATTGTACTTTTTGAAGCTGCTCCACCTGATGACTCAGTTCAAGTCCAGTCTCTTCAAGTCTCGTATTTTCAGATCTAAACTGAACTACTTGATTACCTATTTCAGCCAATTGTTTCTCTTGCTCTTCATTAAGCCGGGTCGATGTTGCTAAGGAGGCTTCTAGACCAGTTGCAACTAACTTGACCCGATCAACCTCTGATATTAGAGCAGTTCTTGTCACTTCTAAACTTTTTACTATAGGGTCGAGCTCATCGACTTTATTAGAAAGAGCTATCAGTTTTCTCCCCATAAACTCATTATTTCTTGTATAGATACCATTTTGCAGAGCATACCCGCCTAAATCGATGTTCTGTTTTTCAGAGAAAAAAAGTCTGACACAGACAACTATCAAACCGATACTAAGGACATACGCCTCGGGATTTGCTTGAGCTCCTGGAACAGAAAGAATAATAATTACTGCAATAGCTCCGATAGCAAGTATTGCAGCTGTAGCTTGACTGCACCTAGAAAACTTATTACTCCAAAGACAACTACAGCAACCCGTTTCAACTATAGCAGCTGGAGTTTCAGTTATCCCTTCAAGGGCAAGTTCTGATGGTTTTATTCCAACATTTACTACAGTATCCATTTACATCCCTTTAAATTAATCTTTAATGAATCTTAATGGAGGTAATCTATTATAGCAAATACTTTTTAGTTGTGGTATTCTCTAAAGAATGAACTTATTTGCTAAAGTTGTTCTCGATCAGGCAATTGACAGACCGTTAGATTATGCAATTCCACTGCATTTAGTTGAATTTGCAAAGCCGGGTCATCGAGTTATTGTTCCGGTAAGAGACCGCCCTACAAAAGGGACGATCATTTCGATTGAGACAACATCACTATTTGCCAATGTAAAGGAGATTCATGAAGTACTCTCCGAACAAAATTTATTAACCAAAGATCTCTTAGAGCTTGCCGATTGGATCTCTAGATACTACGCAGCCCCTTTAAGCAAAGTACTTCTGTCGATTCTCCCTTCTAGCGTTCGAAAAGACCTGAAAGAAAAGACTCAAGGAGTTATTCAAAAAGCGATCTCCGGACCAAAGCTAATTGCCTACACAGATGAGATACGCATTAAATTTCCCAAGCAGGCTGCCGTTCTCGATGTGATCTTGCGTCATCCAAAAGGACTATTCATCTCAGAACTGCTTGAAGTCGAAGGGATCACCCAGTCGCCCATCGACTCACTCATAAAAAAAGGGATTCTAGAAAAAGAGCTCCTAGTAGTCGATAGAACACCTATTCATGATGATGAGTACCTCCCCTCTAAAGCAAAGACATTGACAGATGAGCAAGCAAAAGCTCTCACAAGTATTCAAGAGAGCATTCAAAGCGGCACTTTTAATACACACCTCCTTCATGGAATTACCGGAAGTGGTAAAACTGAGGTCTACTTACAAGCAATTGATCACACCCTTAGCCTTGGCAAGCAGGTAATTCTCCTTGTTCCAGAGATCGCCTTGACAAGACAGACCATTGAAAGATTAAAAAGCAGGTTCCAAAGGCAGATTGCTGTCATCCACTATCGATTGAGTGATGGAGAAAGATTTGATACATGGCACCATTTAAGAAAGGGTGAGATCCAAATTGCAATTGGGGCAAGATCGGCCGTTTTTAGCCCTCTCCCTAATATCGGTCTAATCATCGTCGATGAGGAGCACGAAAGTTCGTATAAGCAGTATGAAGAAGCTCCCTGCTACAATGCGCGCGATGTTGCGATCATGCGTGGCAAACTAACAAATGCGACGGTGATACTAGGAAGCGCTACCCCCTCTCTTGAAACTTACTACAATGCAAAATGCGGAAAATATATCCTCCACGAATTGACCATCCGGCCAACCGGAGAGAGGCCCACTGTACACATCGTCAATATGAAGGATGAGATGGACAGATCGAAAGGTGGAGCGCTCCTCTCTGACATCCTCATCGATAAAATTAGAAAAACTATAGAGATCGGATCGCAAGCCATTATATTTCTAAATCGGAGAGGTTACTACAGCTGTCAGATTTGCAAAGAGTGTAAAAAAGCAATTTCATGTAAACATTGCGACATGAGCCTCACCTTTCACCGTGGTCTCAACGTCCTCTCCTGCCACATTTGCGGATTTACTCTAAGACCACCCATCGACATCTGTCCCAACTGTCATAAGGCAGACACACTAAAATATCAAGGCCCCGGAACAGAGCAGGTAGAAAGATCGCTCCACGCCATCTTTCCCGAAATTAGGACCCTCCGCATGGACCGAGATACTACAAAACACAAAGGGAGTCACGACCGAATTTTCCAAGAGTTTAGAACTGGGAAAGCAGACGTCCTCATCGGCACTCAGATGATTGCTAAAGGGCTTCACTTTCCATCAGTCACCCTTGTCGGCGTCCTAGGTGCCGATAGCGGCCTCTACATCCCTGATTTCAGATCAAATGAACATGTCTTCAGCCTCATCACCCAAGTCTCCGGCCGATCGGGCCGTGGCCATATGCCCGGAGAAGTGGTCATCCAAAGCTTCCTCTTTGACCACCCCATCATCAAACTCGCTGCAGAAGATGACTACAAAGCATTTGCAGAGCAAGAACTGATCGAGCGAAAAGAGTTCCACTACCCCCCTTTCACCCGCCTGATCAAACTTGTCTTCAGCGGTAACGATCCAAAACATGTCCTAAGCTACGCCGAGACTTACCACAGGGCTCTCAAAAAAGGGCTTCCCCCCTCTTTCACTCTCCACACAATCACACCTAGCGGCAAAGCCAAAATTAAAGACAAACACCGCTTCCAATGCCTCATCAAAGGGAGCAAAATCCTCGCCATCACACCCCTACTCAAGTCCCTCGCTCTCAAGCGCCCAAGAAACATCCACCTCCTTATTGACGTCGACCCCTCAAGCACCTTCTAAAAACCCCCGCCACAGCCGCCATCCATCTCGGCCAAGAACTAGCCTCCACTACCCTCACTATCATATAGCGAATTAAATTTGCATTGATAATTTTACTGCGTCTGTATCCCTTGGGTTCCATTCGCTTGATCGAGTAGGAGGGAGCCATAAACTCCCGTCCTCTCACAGAACCGTGCGTACGGATCACGTACACGGCTCTTCATGCTAACTTCACCCATTTATCTGGACTAAACCAGTGTTCTAGACCCTTATCAGAGACAATTATCTGAGCTAACGTGTCATGGAACCATTTATTGGAGA
>CANJWO010000032.1 GCA_947478685.1 Chlamydiota bacterium
ATTTTACTGCGTCTGTATTCCTTGGGTTCCATTCGCTTGCATCGCTCGTGTGAAAACACACGGCCTGCTTCAGCGCCGGCAAATGCCTAATGAAACCCAAGGGCACATACTGTGTAAACTTATCAATGTAAATTTAATTCACTATAATGACACCAATTCTTTCATTTACTACTCTTTGCCGGCTTTATAGCAATTAAAATTGCAGAATTAAACCAGATCATTTAAAGTTTTATTTTACATTGAAAGGAATACAACATGCAAAAAATCACCCTACTACTAACATCCAGTTGCCTACTTTCACTATCTGCAGAGCCTGTTAATCCAGTGGCTTATCAAGGAAATGTAGTGCATGATGATTATTTACCTGCTTACAATGCTCCAGCTGCTATTGCTGTTACTCACAAAATAGAGCAGGCTGGAATGTCGAATCTAAGTTTTTTTGCTGATGCCTCTTTTACTTATTGGTATATTTCAGAAGAAGGCCTTAAAATTGCTAGCAATAGCGTTCTTAACGGTTCGCTCCTATCTTTTCCTATTAATTCCCACACCTATTTCCCATCATTTCAATATCAACCAGGTTTTAAACTTGGCCTCGGTTTAATAAATCATGATGAGTGGCAGTACCAAATTGACTATACATGGGCTCGCAGCCATGTCGGTGCCTCAAATTTAAATCATACTTCGGGGGGCAATATACCCGCTGGAAGTACTACAGTAGCAACTGGGACAGCAGTTTTTATAAGTGATGATTGGTTTCTACAGGGAAGCTCTTTAGGGCAAGCCTTAGCTGCAAACTCTATTTCATCACATTGGACAGTTAACATGAACATTGTTGACTTTACAGCAGGACGCCCATTTTACCAAGGAAAGCGGCTTATTATCTCTCCATCTGGTGGTCTTGAGCTTGCATTTATCTCGCAAAACATGAATGTTTCGTTATATGAACTCGTTGGGCAATTCTCAAGTCTTCCCGCTCAACCGATAGAATCTCGTACAAGCTCACATTCTTGGGGAATTGGACCTACAGCTGGTTGCGAATCACGCTATCTCTTGCCATGGAACCTATATCTTAACGGCAAAGGGAGCTTTAGTCTTTTGTATACAACATACACTACCCTTAAACATAGCGAGGATGCAGCCTCAACTGCTTTTAATCCAGGACCCTACACCCTTTCTCAAAATAATTACCATGCAATGAGACCAAATTCCTCACTTGAATTAGGACTTGGTTTTGGAAAATACTTCTGTAATAATCGTTGTTATTTCAATCTCTCGTGTACCTATGAATTCTCCATATATTGGGCACAAAATATGATGCGCAAACTCCTTGATGACTATCTCACAGGAACATCTCCTGCAGCAGCAGACCTCTTTACCCAAGGGCTTTCTATAAACACCTCAATTAACTTCTAAAAATTACGGAGTACCCGTGTTAAAAAAGCTCACACTACTGATTCTTCCGATCTATCTCCTTTTTGGAGAGGAGCTTTACGTCTTAAATAATGGTGATAATACAGTGACTGTAATCAGCATTCCTGACAATACGTTTATTAAAAATTTTCCACTATCAACCCCTATTGATTCTGATCTTTTTGGAATAACAATAGCCCCAAATAATCAGATTGCTTATATAACAAGCAATAACGATACAGATTCTACTGGCGATCAATTGACTACTCTTCAACTGTATGACACAAATATTGTTACTGATATATCAAACGGAATTGGATTAAATCTCCCCTATTTTTCTGCAATTTCCCCAAACGGCCAATTCCTCTGGATCCCTAATTACGATAACAACACAATATCGATCATAAACACTTCAGATAATTCTCTAGCATACCTAATCGGAGAAGGGCTATTACTAAATGAACCCTGGTCATGCGCTATAACTCCTGACGGTGCATATGCCTGGATAGTCAATTACCCTACTACTAATATCTCTATTATCAGCACCCTTGATAATTCTCTAGTTACAAATTTTGATGCAGGATCAGAAAGTAATTTGGGGATCGCATTTTCTCCTGATGGTGCTCATGCTTGGCTTACAAATAATCAAAATGGTAGAATTTACATCATCCGCACTTCTGATGGGTTTACCCTTAATAGCATCAACCCGGATTCAGCATTAGACTCTCCAGCAGGAATTGCATTTTCTTCATCAGGTGACTATGTTTACGTAGCGAATCAAGGAAATAACTCCATCTTGGTTATCGATGCAAATAATTACGAGCTAGTCACAACAATTCCTTCTAATGGGTTTTTATCTAATCCAACTGGAATTGCAATTAACGATTCCCTATTTCAATCCACATTCAAACATCCATCTAATCATCGTCAATAAGATCCGTCGCGGTAGGGATATCAATGTAAGCGTCTAAGAACCTGTTTAATGCGGGGTCATTCCTGTGCGCGGGGTCATGCCCATCATTAGTCATAAAAGCTTCTTTAAAATCTATGCTCTTAAATAGGGAATCTATATATCTAGAATAACTTCTGCTATTTCTTTATGCAAAGAGGCTTCGTTGGAAAAGATTGCAACCGCTTATTTTTTCTCTTTTCTAACCCTCTTTAGTTTTATTTTCTTATGCTTCTTAATCTACACTGTAAAAAAGAGAAAGGATCTTGCTGATACGTTTTGGGGAATAGGATTTATTGTAGTTGCTTGGACCGGATTTATTTTCAGTGGATTCTCGTATATTGGATTAGTTGTTAATAGCTTAGTCACCCTATGGGCAATTCGATTAACAATCCACATCTTTCTAAGAAATCGAAAACGAGATGAAGACTTTCGCTATGAGAAATGGAAAGGCAATCGTCAGGTATTTTTTAAAGTTTTTATTTTACAAGGGATCATACTTTTTATAGTTGCCCTCCCCATTATTTGGATTCAGATACATCCAATTAGTGAAATTCCTCTGCTACCCATTTTAATTTGGTCTATTGGCTTTTTACTAGAAGCTGTAAGTGACTATCAACTTTTAGTCTTTAAAAATGATAAAGGGAATAACGGAAAGCTTCTAATAAGTGGTCTTTGGGGATATGTAAGACATCCAAATTATCTTGGCGAAATTCTACAATGGTGGGCAATATGGATGATTTCAAGTTATTTGCCTTATGGCTTTCTTTTAATCATCAGCCCCCTTTTAATTACAGCTTTAATCATCTGGATTTCAGGAATCAAGCCCCTTGAAGATAAAATGAAAGGAAATCCTGATTTTATAGAATATGCAAAAAAGACCCCTTCTTTAATTCCCTTCTCTTTAGTAAATGGTCTTCTCTATTCGCTAACTTGGTATTTTGTAGTTAAATATGGAGCAAAAGGGGCATTTGCGACAGCTTTAATCATTGGTGGGGCCTTTTATCTATCTCAAATTCTATTTTTCTCTAAATATAATCGAAAACTTTTTCTTATTTGCATACCTCTATCCATCTTGTCCTTAATACTAGGCTCTATTCAAGAAATAATTTTTATCAACACAAATGTACTTATTTATCCAAACCATATTAATTTTCCCCCGTTATGGCTTCTCATTCTTTATCCGATTTTTTCACTTACACTTAACTCCTCTCTTTCATTCTTAAATAAAAAACTCTACCTCCCATTTCTTCTCGGAGGAATCGGAGCCAATCTCTCTTATTTATGTGGTGAAAAACTTAATGGAGTTATTCTTACAAACTCTTGGTCTTATCTTGTAATTTTTATCTCATGGGGAATCCTTTTAACATTAATCACTTATTTTAATTCTAAATTGATTGCCCTAGAACAAAATTTAACAAGTCCTGAAAGCCTTCAAAAACCAATCACTGTGTTTTTTGATATTTCGTGTCCCATTTGTGCAAAAGAGATGCATCATCTAAAAAAGAGAAAACAGACTGGCTTAATTTATTATGCTACCCCCTGTTCAAATACCGAATTAAAGAAAATCACAACAGCCTTTACCTATAAGGAATCAATGAAGAGTATCCATGGATTAACTCATGATGGACAAATTTTAAAGGGGATTGACACCCTCTCTAATGTTTATGCAAGAACTGATCTTCCTCTTCTTGCAATCATTTTGCAAACCCCTCTTTTTTATACATTTTTTCGTGGAATTTATTGGATTTGGCTAAAAATTCGATGAAGCTATAAAATAGGTCAAACGAAATTCAAAGAGTTAACTAATGGAGAAAAAATTCCGACGCTCCCTTTTTATATTCAGACGCGATCTTCGCCTTCAGGATAATACCGGTCTTATTTTTGCTCTTCAGTCTTCCGAGGTTGTAATTCCCGCCTTTATTTTCACTTCAGAACAAATAGATCATAACCCATTTAGAAGTGACCATTGCTTGAAGTTTATGATTGAATGTCTAATTGACCTTGAAAATCAACTGAAGGAGGCTGGTGGCTACCTCTACTTTTTTAAAGGCAACCCTGAAGATATTTTAAAAAAAGCAATTTCTGAGCTCGACATTGACGCTTTAATCGTAAACCAGGACTACACACCTTATAGTCAAGAAAGAGATAAAAAGCTTTCAGCTCTATGCGAATCTACAAATATCTCTTTTCACTCTTTTCATGATGCTCTGTTAAACCCACCCGAAGAAACTTTAAAAAAGGATGGAAAACCCTACACAATTTTTACCCCCTATTTTCGAAATGTCACAAAACATAGTGTTTTATCTCCTAAACAAATAAAAGATTCAAACTATTATCATAAATCAATCAATTTTGCAGAAGATAACTCGATTCTTACAAAAACTCTTCCTAATCGACCCTTAGAAAATGAATTACTTGGAGGGAGGACTGAAGCTCTTAAAATCCTTAAAAAGTTAACTTCTTTTAAAAACTACGAGCAATATAGAGATTTTCCTGCAGAAAAATACACTACCCAACTCTCCCCCTATCTAAAATTTACAGTGTGCTCACCAAGAGAAGTTTATAAAGAAATCTCTCACAACTTAAGCGCCGATCATCCTCTTATTCGATCCCTTTATTGGAGAGACTTTTTTACATCGATAGCATTCTTCTTTCCTCATGTATTCAAAGGAGCTTTCCGCCCAAAATTTGATAAAATCAAATGGTCAACGAATCAAAATAATTTCAAACGATGGTGTGATGGCTTAACTGGCATTCCAATTGTAGATGCAGGAATGAGAGAAATGAATACAACCGGATTTATGCATAATCGAGTCCGAATGATTACTGCCTCATTTCTAGTTAAAGACCTTCATATAGATTGGAGGTGGGGTGAAAAGTATTTTGCACAAACTCTAATCGATTATGATCCTGCCGTAAACAATGGGAATTGGCAGTGGGTTGCAAGTACCGGGTGTGATTCACAACCCTATTTCAGAATTTTCAATCCTTGGAACCAACAAAAGAAATTCGATCCTGAATGTACCTATATAAAAAAATGGGTTCCAGAACTAAGGGATCTATCTCCTAAAATCATACATTCATGGGCAGAGAAAAAATTCCACACAGAATGCCTAAACTATCCCCCTCCTATCGTCGATCACACGAAAGCATCAAAGAAAGCTCTCGATTTCTATAAATCAGCAACACATGCTTTCGGAAATGCTCACTTATAGCGAATTAAATTTACTATATATTTCAATATTTCGTAATTTTCAATAAAATGCTTGTTTAGAAATAGATTTTCGATAAGATTAGACAATGAACTTAACCAGTCTAAAGATAGGGATGAAAGTGACCATTTTTTCTTTTTTCATGATCTTGATTTCCATGATCCTTATTGATGGGTTATGGTTAACTCTCATGCTTAAGCGTTTATACGCCCCCAATATTGGTCATCTCCTCAATGACACAATGGCAATTTCGCCAGCTGTCATCTTTTATATTCTTTATGGGATTGCACTTAATGTATTTGTTGTCTTACCTGCTTTGAAAACCAATGCTGGATATCTCGAGATATTGCTACTAGGTTTGCTTTTTGGAATGGTCACTTATGGAACATATGATCTGACCAATCAAGTTACACTTAAAAATTGGCCTTGGATAGTAACCATTATAGATATTGCCTGGGGAAGTTGCTTAACCGCTACAGTAAGTTTGATTTCAACCTTTCTGACCCGTTACTTTTGGTAGGATAATCAATTTATTTGAATTTTTTAATTGCACTGAAAAAAATAGCTGTATATTCTAATTATTTTTTACATGAGATGACCAGTGAATAAAGTCTATTTGTCTTTAATTGGATTACTATTATTAGGAGGTGGATTTTGGCTAGGGACTACAACTCTATCAAAATCTGATGAACCCAAAGATGCTGAAATAGTCCAAAGACTTGAAGAAGACCTAAGCTCTGTTGAAGGCCTTATGAGATTAGTCCCAGAACTGCGAAATAGCAATGGTGACTTTGAAATTCCAAATCCGACTGTTGATCTACAAAAATTCTTAAATATTCGACAATCTCTTCTTACTATTATTGAAATGTCAGTAACTAAAGCAAACATCCTAAAAAACCCCTACACTTTCTCTAAAAACCCCCACTCTCCTCTAAAATTAAGTTCAAATTGGAATGCACACGAAGTTGGATTTGCAACAGACGCAAGTACAATTCCAGATTTTTCTAATGGCGGCTTTGGTTATGTAGGCAAATCCTTTATGAATGGCATAATTGCAGTTAAAGGGACAAATGATAGTTTTTATACAATCCCCGAATCTGCCGTCTATATGAGCCTTATGCCAACTAGCTTAGCCTGCGTTAATCGAATCATGGAAACCTCGGGATTAAATGGAGGAACCATGATGGCTGTATCTTATGTTCTAGGTGGAAAGAATGGTGAAGCTTACTTAATAGTAAATGGATGCCAAAATCCAGCTAAAACTATTATCATTGAAAACCAGCAAGTATTAGCCCCAGCAGCAAGCTCCTATTTAGGAATGCAATCAGCAGAACAATGACAGGATCAGTCCTGACAACGAGCATAATTGCAAACCTGACACCCTCATGATTTGAATCATAGAACATTAGATTCAAAATTGCTTGAATCTGTATATGAGGCTTTTAGAATCCTTTCAATAATTGTAATATAAAGCCCTTCATTCGGCAATTTAATATCAATCCAGACATTTTTTAAACAATCTTCATCAAATCTTCTAAAGAGGTCAAACAACCTATACGCAATTTTTTTAGGATCATCATCCCTTCCTAATGAATAAAAGGGTTTTTTACTTAAATAGGATCTATTTTCGTAGCCAACTATAGCATCAGCCTTAAAAAACATTTCATTAGAATAAAATATTTTTGCCTCAGGGCTATAATGCCGAAATTTTGTTCCAGGACATATTTGAAGATCTGAGTGATTAATGTTCTCTCCTAGGAACCTTTCGATTTCTTGTAATGAAATAACCCCATGCCTTAAAAAAACCCATTTATTATCTATCCAGCCGATTATTGTCGACTCAAGTCCGCATATTGGCTCTGTTCCTTCTAAAATTGGAAAATTTTTGCCAAAATCGTTTTCTATATGCTTTATTTTTGTAGATGAAGGTCTTCCAGATATATTAGCAGACGGTGCAACAAGAGGTCCGGTCTCTTCTATTAATTTAAGTGTTTCAAGATGAGCTGGTATTCGAACAGCTACAGTTTTTAATCCTGCTGTAATAGCATGATTCAAATTATTTCTTCCCTGCAAAACCATCGTTAATGGCCCCGGCCAAAAAAACTTTGCCAATCTGTAAAAACTTTCTGGAACATCTTCTACACATTCTAAAACTTGCTTTAAATTTGCAAAATGAATAATCAAAGGATTTTGTTTTGGCCGATTTTTTAACCTATATATGGTTTCTATCGAATTTGGACAATTAATAGAGCCTGCTAACCCATAGACTGTTTCAGTCGGAATGATAACATTCCCTCCCTCTAATAAAATTTTTTTAGCTTTTTTTTGGTCAATAATCATTTGCACCTTTATGGATTACATACATTACAATACATTGGATTTACTTTTTGTGGACTACACAAGATAGCTCTTTCTTCTTGATATAAGCATTTACTGCACGATCTAAGGTAACATAATAAAACATCGGTAGGCGTATCACAAACACGACATTGTCTTCCCGTTCTAAAGTCTCTATTTCCAAATCCAACAGCATTACATTTAGGACAAAATCGAGTTAATCGCCTAAACATTAAAATTCCTAATTTCCTAATATTAAGACCTCTTGTTGGATTCATATGACATCTCATGTCTGTTTGTATAAAAGCTTTTTTATCTAATGAATTTGCAATTGAGATCTTTATTGCTTTTTCTAACAGAGAAAGATCTTGAATCCCTTTAAAAAGAATATTTTCCTCTTTATGAAAATTAGGTTTTACCATGACCCCATGAGATGGAAATTGAATTTTTTTAATGATGGGGTCATTGATGGGGTCATGATGGGGTCATGCCTTGGATCCTGCGATTTATGATGGGGTCATGCCTTGGATCCTGCGATTTATGTATCACATATATTTATAAATATTTTAAACTTTCCGATTTTACAATATCGGAGATATAAAAGTGGCAAGACCAAAGCGGTATCATGTTCCAGGATCTTTTTATCACGTAATGGCAAGAGGCAATCACGGTCAAGATATTTTCTTTTCAAACGCAGATCAATTGCATATGAGTTTATTATTGCAAGAGGGTATCGAGAAATATGAGCACAGAATTCATGCTTTTTGTTTTATGAAAAATCACATTCATCTATTAATTCAAGTTGGAGAGATCTCATTATCGAAAATCATGCAAAATCTATCATTTCGGTATAGCCAAAAAATTAATCGGAAATATGGCAGGCTAGGGAGGTTATTTCAGGGAAGATTTAAATCTATTCTTATTGAAGAAGATGTCTATTTTTTTAGATTGTTGCGTTATATCCATATGAACCCAGTACGGGCAAATATTACAGATAGACCTGAAAATTATGTTTGGTCCAGTCACAATACCTATCTTAACAGAAATAAAATATCGTGGATGACCAGTGAATATGGACTTTCTAAATTTGACAAAAATAGAGATGCTGCAATAGCGCTCTATTCCTCCTATGTTATAAAAGAAGAATCTACCGAAGAGCTTGATGAACTTCGACAGGGTTTTAAAGACGGTCAAGTCCTTGGGGACGACAATTTTCTTAACAATATTAGAGATAGAAATAACATTCTAATAGAGAATCCATTGTGTCTTGAGGAAATAATAGAGGCAGCTTGTCTTGTGCTCAACATTTCCAAAGAACTCATTATTTCGCCAGGTAAATCTCAAAAAGCATCCTTTGCACGAAGTATTATTTCTCTGATAGCATTTGAAACTGCTAATATTTCAATAGAGCATATTGCATCTTATTTGAATCGAAATGCAAGCACGATAAGTGGATTGATTTCAAGAATATATATGAGATCTAGAAATTCACCCAAAGAACAATCTGTTTTTGATAATCTAAGAAACCAAGTTTTACAAATCGCAGGATCCAAGGCATGACCCCTTCATGACCCCTTCACAAGGCATGACCCCTTCATTTTGATTCAGATGTTTTGAAGTACCTCCCCTCTCGAATAGCTGACTCAATTTGTTGAATCCACTTCTTGGCGTCGGCGAGCCTTGCAAATGTAGCTGTTTCTGTAGGGTGGCCTTTAAGCCTAATTCTTGCCTGAAATTTAGTTTTACCCTCTTGATCGACTCTTTTATTGATTGCAGCCATTGCTCTCTCCATCATTATGCATGTTCTAGTGACATAAGACCTGCGATCTTATGGCTACACGATATGTCACAAAAGAATTTAGACCCGAGTAAGTCCGCTTATCGGACTTTTTGGGGTAGTTTTTTTGTGAGTGGAGCAGGAATGGAGCATTTGCTTTTTGGAGAAATAAAAAAGCAGCTAAGATTGATTCTTAACTGCTTGAAATTTAAAGTCTCCGGCTGGTGGGATCGAACCACCGACCAATAGATTAACAGTCTGCCTAAGGCACTTCCGTCAATTGACCGAAATTACCCTTAATCATCCAAAACTGCACATATGGTAAGGGATGTAGGAGTTTTTGGCCATAGGTTTTTGGTCAGGGAAAGTGATCTAAATCAAGGTGGAGATATTTAGTACTCCGGCAAAAGTGCGGCATTTTCTATTTTTTAATAAGGCCGAATACAATAACTTTTAGAAAAAGTTAAAATCCTCATATTCAATGTTGTTTTTTCTGACAGACAGAGCTATTAATTGCTTTCTGATATCATAGGTTAATTTTTTAGGTCCGCACATAAAAATTTTACGATCTTTATAGTCAGGGCATTCTTTTACAATTTCAGCTGAGGAAAGTCTTTTATTATCCTCGGAGCAAAAAGTGAAAATCTGAATTTTCGAATTAGCATTTTTTGAGGCCTTAAATTCTTCGAGAACTACCAAGTCTGCTCTCTTATGGCAGCAGAAAAAAAGGTCGATCGTTTTTCCGTGATTTGATTTTAGTGAGTGCACCCATGATAAAAACAAAGCAATTCCTATACCTCCTGCAATCCAAATTTGATTTTGATGGCAGCTATAATCAAGACGCCCATGAGGTCCATGCAAAAATGCCCTCCAATTTGGTCGAAGAGATTCTAGAAGGGCTTTTGTATAATCCCCCCTATTTTTAACATAAATCAATAATTCATTGTGTTGTCCATTTCTGGCTAGAGTATAAGGATGCTGCTCTTCTGAAAAATTCGCTTCTTCAAAATGAATAAATGCATACTGCCCCGGAAAAAACGGAATAACCCCATTTTTTGCCTGCAGAGTAATCTTCATAAGAGTGTTGTTCAAAGCCTCAACCTTAACAACTTTGTATTGAAATGGCTTTACTAAGAACTTGAAAATAAGCTGCTTATAAATAGCGCTGCCAAAGCCTATCAAGGCTGCAAAATACAATATTGTTGTCGATAAAACACCCCCCGATGTTTTATAAGATAAAAAAAAGTGAAGAAAACTAACCATGTAAACAACACTCATCCATTGATGAACTCTTTTCCATATATGATAAGGTAGTAGTTTAAAGATTGTGATTGTCAAAATCAGTGTTGTAGAAAGAAAAGCATATGATCCCAAGTTAACTGAAAGCCTATGATGCACTGGCAACATATATAAAAAATAAGAAGCTACTCCTTCTGGAGCCCACTTTGAAGCAAAAGTGAAAACATGTAACAATAGACAACCAAATCCCACTTTGCCCAAAAACTGATGATATTGAAAAACCTTATCAAGACCTCCCATCCAGTCTTCTAATTTTTTCCATTTTGTAATGAGAAAAAGAGAATTTGAAAAAAAGATAAAACTTGCGACACCAAAAACAGAGCCTACAAAATTAATTTGATGAAAAAACCCTTTCCCATGCCAAAATCTTCGATTGAATATAATCCAAAATACGATGAGGATCCAAGGAAGCGCCTTAACAAATTGAGAATAAGATGATTTCTTCATTTAATAAACCTATTCAACTATTTGCTATTTAATAGAGTCTTCTTTGTAAAACTTTTTTCTTATCCATAAAGAGACATTCACAAGACTAATAAGTACAGGCACCTCAACTAAAGGGCCTATAACTGCAGCGAACGCTTGACCAGATCCAATCCCAAAAATAGCAACCGAAACAGCAATTGCGAGCTCAAAATTGTTAGACGCAGCAGTAAAACTTAATGTAGCAGATTGTTTATAATTTGCCCCAGCTTTTAAAGAGATCCAAAATGAACATAAAAACATAATTATAAAATAAAGACATAGTGGAAACGCAATGAGAATAACATCAAAAGGAAGCTGTACAATCATACCCCCCTTCAAAGAAAACATAACCAAAATAGTAAACAGAAGAAAAATCAGAGTGATTGGCGCTAATTTAGGCATTAGAGATTTTTCATACCAATCTATCCCCTTCCACCTAAGCCCTATTATTCTTGTAAAAATCCCTATCAAGAATGGAATCCCTAGATAAATAAGCACACTCACAGCTATTTCTCTCATCGAAATATTGACAACACTTCCCTCTAATCCAATCCATTTTGGTAGAACTGTCATAAAAAAATAAGCATAAAAAGGCAATGCAAGAATTTGAAAAATAGAGTTAATTGCAACCAGCCCGGCACCATACTCTCTGTCTCCTTCTGCGAGATTAATCCACACAATAACCATCGCAATACATCTAGCTAACCCTATCAAGATAAGGCCTGCCATATAATTTGGATAATTTGATAAACAGACCACAGCCAAAATAAACATAAGAAATGGGCCGACAATCCAATTTTGAACTAATGAAAGCACTAAAATTTTGATATCTTTAAATACTTTACCCATTTTTTCATATTTAACATGAGCAAGAGGGGGATACATCATCAAGATCAATCCAATCGCAATAGGGATATTGGTTGTCCCATACTGAAAGTGATTAATAAACAGCTGAACATCCGGTATGAAGTAACCAATACTTACTCCAATAGCCATAGCCAAGAAAATCAATAGCGTTAAGTTTCGGGAAAGAAATGAAAGTCTTTTTTTATTCATATATCCAGCTTCCCAATTAGCTTTATTTCTAACATAAATAATTCTTAAGGACAACCAATGTTCGGGGACAAGCTCATAAATTTGCCTATTTCTCTGCCGTATTGAATAATTCAAACTTGAAGCCAAACTCATTTACCTGTTATAGATCCGTTAATGAGACTAAATAAATGGATCCTCGCCACTGCTTGTCTAATATTTGCACAGAATACTGTTATTGCTTTGCCTCTGAATCCTGAGATTATCGCTGGTGCCGCTGATATACAATCAACTCATAACCAATGCATTGTTCAATCTTCTGACCGCTGCATTATTCACTGGAATGACTTCTCAATACAATCAAACGAGAGCGTTCGCTTCTCACTTCCATCAACTGATTCGGCTGTGCTCAATCGAGTCGTTGGAGGAAATCCAAGCGAAATATTTGGACAGCTACATTCAAATGGGTCCGTCTATCTCATTAATCCAAATGGCATTTTGATTGGAAAAGAAGGGCTGATTCATGTAGGCAGTTTGTTTGCATCCACTTTAGATGTTTCTAATCACGATTTTCTCGAGGGAAAAGAGCTCCATTTTTCAAGGGGCTTAGAAGCAGCTATTGAAAATCAAGGCAAAATCATATCAGAAGCTGGTCATATTCTGTTGCTTGCAGAACAGATTAAGAATGAAGGAGATCTTTTAGCTCCCAATGGAATTATCTTAATTGGTGCCGGGCAAGAAATTACCTATTTCCCTCATGGAAATGAGAAAATCCAAATTCATTTGCATCCTAAAACTAAAACAGGAGAAGAGCCTGTTGGAATCTTACAAAAGGGAATTCTTCGAGCAAAAGAAATTGAACTTAAGGCAGATGGGAACTTATATAGTTACGCAATCAAAAACGAAGGGATCTTGGAAGCCTCTTCAATTGAAAATCGAAATGGTCGTATCTATCTCGTGGCAGAAGACGGAGTCAGTTATCATAGCGGTTCCATAAATGCCGATGAAGTTAGAATATTAGGTCAACACATTCGCATTGAAGAAGATGCGAAAATTGATGTTTCAAGTTCAAAGGGTGGAGGAACTATTCTCATTGGGGGCGATTATCAAGGAAGCAATCCAGAGATCCTCAATGCCAACACAACTTTTGTTCAAGAAAATGTAGTTCTAGCAGCTGATGCAACAGTAAATGGCGATGGGGGAAAAATCATTCTCTGGGCTGATGGAGTGACAGGATACTATGGGACAATTGAAGCAAATGGCGGCCCAAAAGGTGGAGATGGTGGTTTTGTTGAAATTTCAGGCAAAGGCGATCTTGATTTTCACGGTCTAGTCCATGCTGGGGCGCCTCTTGGGAAAAACGGAACTTTACTACTCGATCCGGCAAACATAACTATTTCAGCTGCGGCGGATTCTAACGTAACATTTGCAGCTTGCCCCGTAGGGCGATATAGTGTTACTGCTAACACAGCGAATATCTTAAATACGACTCTTGTAACTAATCTCGGTTCCACATGTGACATTATAATTTCCACAACAGCGGCTGGAACACAAACAGGAACAATTAGTGTAAACTCTCCGATTGTTTGGACATCAGAACGTTCACTAACAATGAATGCCAATGCAGGCATTACCGTCGCTGCTAATATTACAAACACTTCAAATACAGCAAGTTTAACATTGAATAGTGGCACCACAGTAAGCAGTACATTAACTATTAATGCCGGGGCTACAGTGAGTCTGATAGGGAGCGGAGTCAGCCCAACCGGGACATTAACTCTCCAATCTAATGCACTCACGACTTCGGACATGACCATCTCTGGAGCCGTCGTCGCTACAGACAAAGCCTTGACTATTTTATGTGCAGACGATTTTACCTTAACAGCAACAACAGGTTCGATCGCATTTAATTCTCCCGGACAAACATTCATTTATACTTCAGGAACAGCTGCGGGTAGCATCTCAAATTTTAATGGACCTGTAACCATTACTGACGGGGATGTAGCTTTTACTACAGGAACTTTAAATTTCAATGATTCATTTTCAACTGCCGGATCAGGAAATACAACCATTAATGCTGGTGCAGCCGTTATTACCGGAACAGCAGGAACGACAACGCATGGCTCTTCAGGAACTTTTACTCTCGCTTCTACGGCAGGCACTGCAGTCACATTGGGTAGACCATTCGTACAGACAGGAGGAAATGTCACAATCAATGGAGGGACAAGCTTATCGATCAACAATAACTATACAAACAGCTCAGTCTCATCAACCACTACATTAAAATCGGGAATAGTCACTGTCGGAACTTTATCGCAGGCGGCAGGAACAACACTCTCGAGCACTTCCAGCGGCACCTTTACTCTCGATGCGAATACAAGTGTCGGATCTGACATTACCCTCTCTGGAGCAATCAACATTACAGGCAGCGATTTAGATATCACCTTAAATGATGATTTTACTTTGACTGCTACAACAGGCTCGATCACTTTTAACTCTCCAGGAAAAACATTCTCCTACACTACAAGTACTGGAACAGGCAGCGTCTCTAATTTTAATGGAACTACAACCGTCACTGATGGCAATGTAGCCTTTACTACAGGAACTTTAAACTTCAATAATTCCTTCTCGACCGCTGGATCGGGAAATACAACAATCAATGCAGGGGGCGTTGCTACGACCGGCACAACAGGGACGACAACGCACGGTTCTTCAGGAACTTTTGAACTTACTTCTATAACTGGCACTGCAATCACTTTGGGCAGACCCTTTATCCAAACAGGGGGAGCAGTTACAATTAATGGAGGAGCCGCACTAACAATCAACTCGGGCTATACAAACAACACAGCTTCTTCAACAACAACATTGAAATCAGGACTGATTGCTGCAGGCACTCTAACGTTCGGAGCCTCATCAGCATTAACTTACGGCTCTACAGGAGATTTACTACTTGAATCAGGTTTTGTGGGAGATATCACCCTCAATGATTCAGTGACTATCACATCCGCAAACGCTACTATCAGCCCGGCCGATGACTTTACCCTAGCAGCAGCAGGAGTATTTAACTATTCTGCTACAGGAAAAACTTTAACCTTTAACGCAGGTCCCTCTACGACACACACATTCACTGGAATTTTAGATGTCACCGGAGGAAATTTATCGATCACTTCATATGATGATATTACGATCAGCGCCACAACAGGAGAGATCTCATATGATGTTGTAGGAGGAACTTGTCAACTAATTGCAACAGGTGGCGTTGATCCCGACGTAAACATCAATGGAACTTTGAATATATTAAACGGCACCCTAACCATAAGTACAGATGATGACATCCTAGAACCTGCAGGCGGAGTATTTAATCATAGTGCAACAGGCACTGCAAATTTAACAGCAACTAGCGCTATTACACTCAGTGGAACAACAACAGTGAGCAATGGATCCATGATAATGACAGCTGGAACCGGAATTTCTCTTGGAACAGGAAGCACATTAACTTGGACGTCTCCAGGAACTCTAGACATGACAACAAGCACAGCCGCCTCCACCTCAGCATTCTCTCTTGCAGGAACCGTTGCTTACTCGGGCGGCGCATGGGATATCGATTCGCAAGGAGATGTCTCCATTACCGGATTTGGAGTCCCATTCACCTACAATCCTTCCGGAGCGCTCTCCCCCTTCACCATTCTTTCCCATCTTGGTGATATCACATTAAGTCGCTCAATGACTTTTACTACTCCATCAGCTTTTTCTTTAACAACTTCAATAGGTAACCTTTCTGTTCCTGAAGGCGTAATCACCAATACTTTGACAGGTCCTTGGACTTTTGACATTGGCGGATCTTTTCACATAGGATTTCATGAGTCTCTGAATCCTGTACAAATAGGATCAGCCGGTGGAGCAATGCAAATCGATGTAGGAGCAAGTATGGATATGACCTCTTCTACCTTGACGAGTGGAGCTGATGCAACTTTAGGATTTTCATCTGGGAACCAACATCCGAATATGATCATCAACGTAACTGAAGGTCTTGACATTGAAACTTTTGGAGACAGGAATACCACGATTTCTTCCAATGGAACATTAACAATGGCAGTTGGCAACGATCTAACATTAACAGGCACTCACCTATCGACAACTGCAGGAACAGCATCAATTAGCGCCTATGATGATCTCACGATAAATGCTCAAAGTATCATACTTATTGGAAGTCCAGAGGGACAATTTGTTCATACAGACACCTTACATGGAGACCTCCTTTTTGTTGTTCAAAAATCTCTATCAGCCGTTTTTAATACCCGCATTCACAATCACGGTTCAGGAAGTATCACCCTTGTCGTCGATCAACAAGCTCCTCTCTCCCCTTCAATTGGATCAGGAGAATGCAATTTCTTTGGCACCGCCCAACTTGAAACAGATGGAGGCCCCATCAGTATTTTTGCAGCAACCCCATCGCAAACCACTTTACCTGACGAAATTAATGGACTCCCCGCAAGTGATGGAACCACAGTCTATAATACCTGGTACTCTACCAATACACAGCCAGGTTCATTTCCGTACACGATCTTCTATAAAAGTGCCGGCTCCTCCCCTTCCCCCTCTCCTTCCGTTAATACCACCAGCGCATTTCACGATTTAGCATTTGCTTCAGCGCAAGTGAATCAAATCTTTCTGGATCGAACAATGGGCTGGGGAGAGCTCACCACTTGGAATGCTTGTAGCAAAGGATCGTCACAAACCTATCAGTTCTATCAGAGACGTCCTTTCGAATATCCCCTTTTTGTAACTACAGCCTCTTGCAATTAGTAACTTAAAATAGCGCTTAGATGAATGAAAGGACTTCCAGTCCAATTTTCGACATGATGAAGGGGGAAGCCCAAATCAGCCCTCATATTAAAATAAGAGCCGATTCGATAACGAAGCCCTGGACCAACCCCTATTAAAGTTTGAGTCATTGGTAGTCCCGGTATCTTTGAATGATCCCAAGCAAATCCAAAATCAGCAAACGCCAAAAAATAGAGATCATCTTTCATATATTTCTTAAAAGGGGAAAAATGGGGCGACCTTGCTTCAAAATTCATGTAAAGACCATTGTCGCCATTAGCAACACGCTCGGGGTAACCTCGAACAGTATTATATCCGCCAATAGCGAGCTGCTCGGAAGGAATCAAACCGGAATTAGAAAGTTGCAGCTGAAAATCTCCAAACAATGAGAAATTGTAATAGATTTTTCCTTCATGACTATAAGCTAAGCGCCCATAAACATACTGAGCCGTTGCATTTGGATTTAAAGTCGCAAATTCGGCATTAGATTGATGGGAAATCATTTGACCCGGCGACCAAAAAATATCAATGCCTCCACGGATATTTTGATTCCTTGGTTGCAGTCCAAAATGATACCCAAATACAAACTGAGCAATGTTAACAAGACTGCCCTCAGTTATCTCAACATCCGATCCAAAAATTAAATTGTTGTTTGTCCCTTTATAATCAAATCCCAAAGTAAGCGTCTGTTCTACAGAAGGATAGGTAAACCAAAGAGGAGCATCATATCTGCCGCTCACTTGATACGACTTGCCTGTGGATGTAAAACCACTAAGCTTAGGATGGACGGTTGCATAAGCGCCAAATGCATTAAAAATATGCCTCCATGGCAAAGGGAGGATAAATTGACCTGTGTGAGATTGAAACAAATGGGCACTATTTGCCATCGTAAATTGGTATGACAAGAGATTTTCTGGATAAAAGAAATTAGCGAAATTCACACCCGTAAACCATCTGGTTCGCCCCGTAAACTGTGACCCCGTATTATCCCCGCCAACATAGACACGAATGGGACGGCGGTCTTCCACATTCAGCCAGATCTCAGTCGACCCATACGCCTCTCCAGGCGCATACGTAACGCTTACATTGCGAAATGGACTTGAATTAATCCATGCTAAATCTTGCAACAATCTTTTTTCATTGATCGAATCCCCAGGCTTTAAACTGATCCACCTCGTTAACTGACTAGATTGCGTATACCTATTGCCAGATACAATAATTCCCCCAACTACCCCCTCAGTGACCGCAATCTGCAAAACACCCTTGGTAACCTCTTGCTCAGGAACCCTCACCATAACAACAGGATGTTCATGTTCCCGATAATAGAGGACAATATCTCTTTTGATCTGATCAATTACATCTTGAGTAAGAGGTTGGTCTAGAAAAAGCACAGAAAGCCGCTTGGCGAGCTCACTTTCATCCCCCGGCACATTCAGATCAACAAACTCTACTTGATTAAAGAATGTCCTTCTTTTACCTTCGATAGACGGCAAATTGCCTATTAGAGATAAGCCTTTTATCTTTGGAGCAACTAAATTTTCACTAGATTCCATTAATTGAAGAACTTCTTCTCGTGAAGAAGAATCCCGATTAATTTCCTCGCTCTTTAACAAGAATACAACGAAATTTGTCAGAAATAAAAGAGAGATCAATGTCTTCATAGAGCACTCAAAAACCACATTTCTAAATTATTCTTAACGGAATCAAACACATGCTCCCTTGATTTAAAATATTCTTCTATTCTCAAAATTTCAAGAAAAAAAACCACTATCCCACTACTGTTTCAAAAAAGCAATTGCATTGCGAGCTTTTTTATTTAACTAACCTCAGGAAATCCTTGCACTGTTATTTGGTGCCAAGATCGAGTAGGAGGGAGCCATAAGCTCCCGTCCTCTCACAGAACCGTGCGTACGGATCACGTACACGGCTCTTCATGCTAACTTCACCCATTTATCTGGACTAAACCAGTGTTCTAGACCCTTATCAGAGACAATTATCTGAGCTAACG